>CAZBKA010000124.1:0-8173 GCA_964492365.1 uncultured Pirellulales bacterium
GTGGTATTCTCCGCGATGGTTCAATCTTAGATTCCTTACCTTGTTACATTTACGACGATGCAAAAATTTTTCTTAATCCTATCCCAGAACCAACTACCATTTTGCTGATTGGGGTGGGTGGTTTGTTTTTGCATAAGAGACAATAATAATTGTGATCTCATGTTTTATAAGGGCTAAGGTTTTCAAATCTTGGCCCTTTTTTTATTGCTGGATAATGGATTTGATTGTTTTTTACGCTGTTGACCTTAAGGCCCATTGGGGTATAATATCGGTTTATAAATAAAAAAGGATATCGCAATGGAAAAGAAATTTGTAAAAGCTATATTTCCAGGTTCTTTCGATCCTATTACCAATGGGCATATGGACGTTATAATCCGGGGAGCAAAGCTTTTCGATGAACTGATAGTCGCAGTTGGTCAAAGCCCTGCCAAGGATCCTCTTTTCACCCAGCATGAACGTGTTAAGATGATCGCAGAATTGGTCGCCGACATGCCGAGGGTGCATGTTGAGAGTTTTGAAGGTCTTATGGTGGAATATGCTCTGAAAAATAATGCCGACGTAATCTTAAGAGGAATGAGGAGCCTTACTGATGTTCAGTATGAATTCAGACTCGCAATGACAAACCGCGCTGTCGCAGGTTTAGAGACTGTCTTTATTATGACTTCCGCTGAATATGGTTTTACAAGTTCAACTTTAATAAGAGAGGTTGTCGGACTCGGTGGAAACGTCGCAAACCTCATACCTGAACCTATTTTCGAAAAACTCAAAAAACGAATCAGCGAAAGAAACAGCAAAAAGAAAAAACGCAGAAAAATAAATGACGAAAATATTGCTGGAGTTTAACAGTGTTCACCATAGCAGTTGAGAGCAGTTTCAATGCATCACATCAACTTACATTACCGGACGGTTCAAAGGAAAACCTGCATAATCATAACTGGCAGATAACCGTCGAAGTCCGTAAAAAAAACCTGAATAAACTCGGATTAGTAATGGATTTTAACTTGCTTAAAAGTAAAGTTGACAATATCACCGCTGGAATTAGTGATATACCTCTCGAAAAAAACAGCGTTTTCAGCAATAAAAATGCCTCCGCTGAAAACGTAGCGTTTTATATTTATGAAATGCTTGCCGCTGTTTTGCCCGAAGATGTAACCCTTGAGGCCGTTAAGGTTGTCGAAGAACCGGGTTGTTTTGCTGTTTACCGCAAATAACAATTCACAACTTTAGCAAAGCCGCTATTTTGACGATTATACAATTGGATCGCGGGGGTCTTCTGCGAATCTGAATTTTAAGTTTTTTAAATAAATGAATTTATTTGCAGCTTTTGGTATAATAGTTTTCTTGAGGATATAAATTATGCAATGTCAGATTTGTAAAAAAAATGAAGCAACTATACATTTGACAGAAATTATTGATGGCGTGCGTAGCGAAACTCATATTTGTCAGGACTGCGCCCAGCATCAGGGTATTGTAGTCAAAAGTCAGATGCCTATAAATGAACTGCTTACCAATCTGCTTGCATCTCAGCCTGACGACGAAGAAATAGCTGGAACTTTAGGGATCGCTAAGTCCTGCCCTGATTGTGGGTTCACACTGGATCATTTCAGAAAAGAAGCTATGCTCGGATGTCCCAATGATTATGAAGTCTTTGAAGAAGAGCTTAAGCCATTAATTGAAAAAGCTCAGGATTACAACAGCACACATTGTGGAAAAGTACCTTCTAAGATGCCTGTTACAAAAAAACAAAAAATAGAATTTACTAATCTCCAGAAAGAACTTGAAATTGCTGTGCAAAAAGAGGATTATGAACAAGCCGCGATTTTACGTGACAAAATTAATGTTCTTAAAGAAAATAGTAATAAACCAGATTTATAAATAACTGAAAAATATATGAAACTAACAGACATTAGCAACGATATTAATGAGTGGTTTGACGGATCGGGGCCTTTGTCTGATATTGTAATATCTTCAAGAGTCAGACTCGCTAGAAACCTCGCAGGACACAAATTCTTCTCTAAGTGCTCCGCAGATGAAAAACAGGAAATACTTGAAAAACTCAAGGGCGTTATCCTGCCTTTGGACATCGGCGATGAAATAGCATATATCAACATCGACCAGACCGATGAACTTAAAAAGAACTTCCTCATTGAAAGACATCTCATCAGCAGAAACCATGCCTTTAGCACTGGCCCTCGTGGTGTGATTATTGCACACAGAGAGTTTTTCACTGCTATGATTAATGAAGAGGATCATCTCAGGCTACAGGTTTTAAAAGCAGGTTCTCAGCTTGAAGAGTGCTTCGACTTGATAAACAAAATTGATGATATGATCGAAAATAAAGTTGATTATGCCTTCAGCGAAAAATATGGCTACCTTACCGCATGTCCCACAAATTTAGGCACTGGAATCAGGGTATCAGTTATGCTTCACTTGCCCGCTTTAAAAATGACTGGACACATCGAACAGTTTTTAAAAGCTACTAAAACAATGAAGCTGGCAGTAAGAGGTTTGTTTGGCGAAGGAACACAGGCTATTGGTGATTTTTATCAGCTTTCTAATCAGGTAACACTTGGTATCTCAGAAAAAGGAATCGTAGCTAAATTTAAAAATGAGATTATTCCCGAAATTGTTGAATACGAGGAAGCCGCAAGAAAACAGCTCCTTTCAAAAAACGCGGACCTGCTCGACGACAAAATATCAAGAGCAATGGCTCTGCTTAAAAACGCGAAACTTATCAGCTCGCAGGAAGCTTTGCTTCTTTTGAGTCATATCAGGCTCGGGTTGAATATGCACAATAAACTGGGAGCTTCAACACCTGCAATAAACGAGTTATATCGTAATAGCAGAAATCAGGAATTTGAAAATCCAATCTCTGTAAAAATGATCAACAGACTTTTCATGTTAACCCTCCCTGCCCATCTCCAGTTAAATTGCGGCAAAGTGCTTGACCCTGCTCACAGGGACATCTTAAGAGCTGAGATAATTCGAAAAGCCCTGAACCAGCAAAGCTGACCTTGTGACCTGCCAAAATGGCATAATTAAACATAGTCTAAATAAAGCTGAAAAATTTAAAGCCTTATTTATAAACCACTTAAATCCAAAAACCGCCCTAAGTTAACGATTGGCACACTTTTTGCATATCTATAAAGAAAATGTTATTATTTATTTGCATTAAGCGATAAAAACGAAAGGATTTTAAATCATGGCTAAAATAATTGGTATAGATCTCGGTACTACAAATTCAGTAGTAGCTGTAATGGAAGGATCTGCTCCGAAAGTATTGGTCAACTCTTCCGGTTCGAGGCTTACCCCTTCTGTTGTCGGTTTTACCGATAAAGGTGAAAGACTTGTGGGGCAGATCGCTCGCCATCAGCAGGTGACTAACCCAGAAAATACGGTTTTCTCTATTAAGCGTTTCATGGGTAGAAGACACAATGAAGTATCATCTGAGGAAAAGATTGTTCCTTATCATGTTGTTGGTAATAGCGACGAACTGGTTAAGGTCAAAGTGCATGGAAAAGAATATACACCGCCTGAAGTTTCAGCGATGATCCTGCAGGACCTTAAGAAAACCGCAGAAGATTATCTCGGTGAAAAAGTTACAGATGCTGTCATTACCGTACCTGCTTATTTCAACGATTCACAAAGACAGGCAACGAAAGACGCTGGTAAAATCGCTGGATTAAACGTACAGAGAATTATAAATGAACCAACCGCAGCTGCTTTGGCTTATGGGTTGGAAAAGAAAAAAAATGAAAAGATTGCTGTATTCGACTTCGGGGGTGGTACTTTTGATATTTCAATTCTTGATATTGGTGACAATGTCTTCGAAGTTTTAAGCACCAATGGTGATGGACACCTCGGCGGAGATGACCTTGATGAAATATTGATAAATTACCTTGCTGACGAATTTAAAAAAACAGAAGGCATTGATCTCCGTCAGGACCCGATGGCACATCAGAGACTCAAAGAAGCCGCTGAAAAAACCAAATGCGAATTAAGCACTCAGGTTGAATCTACCGTTAATCTGCCTTTCATAACCGCTGACGCTTCTGGTCCGAAACATCTGCAGATATCTATCAGCAGAAGTAAATTTGAATCACTCGCAGAGGCTGTATTTGACAGACTAAAAGAACCTTGCAGAAAAGCAATCAAAGATGCTAAACTTTCAAATAGTGAAATCGCAGAGGTGCTGCTCGTGGGTGGTTCGACAAGAATACCACTTGTTCAGCAAATCGTTAAAAAAATCTTCGACAAAGAGCCAAACAAGAGTCTTAACCCAGACGAGGTAGTAGCGTTAGGTGCTGCCGTTCAGGGGGCAGTTCTTGCTGGTGATGCCGGAGTAAAAGATATTCTGCTTCTCGACGTTACACCTCTTAGACTTGGAATTGAAACTCTAGGCGGTGTTATGACAAAGCTTATCGAAGCTAACACTACTATACCGACAAGCAAGAAAGAAGTTTTCTCTACTGCTTCTGACGGTCAAACAACTGTTGATATTCACGTCGTTCAGGGTGAAAGAGAATTTGCCCGCGACAACAGAACGCTCGGTAGGTTCCAGCTTACAGATATTCCGCCATCACCAAGAGGTGTGCCTCAAATCGAAGTGGCTTTCGACATTGACGCTAACGGAATTTTGAAAGTTTCCGCAAAGGATCTCGGAACAGGCAAAGAGCAGTCTATTGTTATTCAATCAAGCTCTGGGTTAAACGAAGCGGAAATTGAAAAGATGAGAAAAGATGCTGAAAGTCATGCGTCAGAAGATAAGAAAAAACGTGAGCTGATCGATCTGAAGAATCAATCCGATCAACTGATTTACTCGACAGAAAAAACTCTGAAAGAACATGGAGATAAAGTTTCATCACAGACTAGAAGCAACATTGAAAACGCTTTGAACAACCTTAAAGAGGCTCTAAAAGGCGAAGATACCGGGGCTATCAAAAAAGCAACTGAAAACCTCAGCTCTGCTGGTCAGGAACTTGGTAAGATACTTTATGAAGAAGCCGCAAAAAAGCAGGCTTCTCAGGGTGCACAACCTAGACCTGAAGCTGAACAGCCTGGACATGAACAGCAGGATGAGCAGAATAGAAAAGCCGGAGATGATGTAATCGACGCTGAATTCGAAGCTAAAGACAAATAATTGTTACCGAACACTTTCAATCGTAGCCAAAGTGAATTCAAAAATCACTTTGGCTTTTTTATTGCCCGAACACGCTGATTTATATATCATTAACAATATGGATGAGAAAAAACGATTTGGATTTTTTGACCTTGCTAATTCAATATCTTTCCAGCAGTTTTATGAAAGCTTCTGGGAACTGACTGCCGTACCTATCGGAATTGCTGACCCTGAATTTAAAGTGTCAAAATATTTTTTCCCTGAATCTAAAATGAATAATGTCTGCCGAATGATTCGTTCATGCCCGCAAGGCAAACAGGCATGCGCAGATACAGATAAACTTCGATGCAACCAGGCCGCAAAGCAAAAACAAGGCATCAGGTATTACTGCTATGCAGGTCTCGTAGATTTCGCCGTACCGATCTATGTTGAAGGAAGACATGTCGCCACTATCATGTGCGGCCAGATACTTCCAGAACCGCCTTCTGAAAAAGGGTTTGATAAGTTATGGAAAAGGATCGAAAATTTTTCCATAAATAAAGATGATTTGAAGAATGCCTATTTCAAAATGCCTTACATGACAAGTCAGCAACTGGAAGCATTGCTGAGAATTGTTACTTTATTCGCAGAATATTCCTGCGAGCTGGGAATAAGATTAATACAGAACAATAAAATAGAAAAACATCCTGAAATATTAAAAGCAAAGGAATTTATTAACACAAATTTCCGTGACCAAATAACACTCGACGACATTGCAAATCAGGTTTATTTATCAAAACCTTATTTCAGCAGACTTTTTCACAAAGTTGAAGGCATCACTTTTACACAATATTTGCAAAACATCAGACTCGGTGAATCAAAAAAACTCCTCATTTCAACATCCAGAAAGATTATAGATGTCGCCATGGACTGTGGTTTTAATAACATTTCTTATTTTAACGAGCTGTTTTTAAAAACAGAAAAATGCAGCCCAAAAAACTTCAGAAAAAAACACAAAAGCTGATTTTTTAGCAAAATTACCAATTTAATTCAATTTTTTTGCTATATTAGATAATATAACCAAACTTTTTGCGCAACTAACATGTAGAATAGTTTTATCGTTAGGACCATAATAAGCTCGTATGGTAATTGGGCTGTTATTGAACAACTGAATTATTTTGGAGAAGCAATGAAATTCGTCAAATTGAATCCAGATAAAATTATCAGCAGAAGATCATTTATAAAGAAAAGCTCTGCAGTAATTGCTTCCACAGCTTTCATGTCGCAAATCGCATATCCGGACAGCACACCTAAGAAAATAAAAATTGGTGTTGTCGGAGGCAGCTTCGGTTTAGGGTTCCAGTGGCAATACCACCCTGACTGCATCGTAGACGCCGTCAGCGATCTCAGACCAGAAAGAAAAGCACGCCTCATGGAAGTCTACAAATGTGCTAAGTCATATGACAGCCTCGAAGAACTCGTAAAGGACCCCGCAATCGACGCCGTAGCCGTCTTTACAGAAGGACCAAACCATGCAAAGCATGTTATCGAATGCATGAAGAATGGCAAGCATGTTATCTCAGCCGTACCAGCTTGTATGGGAGGAGGAGTCGAACAAGCTCATCAGCTACTTGATGCTGTCGAAAAATTCGGTCTGTCATACATGATGGCAGAGTCCGACTATTACCAGGGATACACAATATCAGCAAGGAAGTTTTATGCTGAGAAAAAATTCGGTGAAATTTTCTATGCAGAGGCTACCTATCAGCACCCGGGGCTTGAAGCTCTTTATTTTGAAAACGGTAAGAGAACCTGGAGACATGGAATGGCGCCGATGCATTATCCAACTCACCAGGCTGCTTACCTGATTGGTACTACCGGTGAAAGACTTACAGAAGTTTCCTGTCAGGGTTGGGGCGATGGGGATCCGATACTGAAAGACAATGTTTACAATAATCCCTTCTGGAATGAAACCGCATTGTTTAAAACTAATCGTGGTCATTCATTTAAAGTTAATATATGGTGGAAAGGTGCTCACAAAGAAACTGCACGCGGCGAGCTCGTTGGTACAAAAATGAGTTTTTATGGTCCAACTGCAAACGGTATGGGGCCTGTAATCGTCAGATCAGAAGGAAACCGTAAAGAAATAGACGATGGCGGTTATGAGAGAGACTTGCCGGCTTTTGAAAATTATAACCAGCCAAACTGGGCAGAATCAGACATGCTCCCTGAATCAATGAGAAAAATAGTTGGTGGTCACGGAGGCTCAAGCACCTTCATTACTCATGAATTCATTGATGCTTTGGTGCATCAGCGAACACCGGATGTGAACATTTATGAAGCCATTGCATATACCGTACCAGGCATAATTGCTCACGAATCAGCATTGCAAGGCGGAACCTTATTAAAAATTCCGCAGTTCGATAAAGTTAAGAAAGCTTAAATCTTTAAAAATAACATTATTAACTACATTATTGTGGAGAAAATCATGGACAAAAATATCAGCAGACGGTCTTTTATAAAAAAAAGCTCTCTGGCATTGGCATCAACTGCCTTTATGTCTCAAATCGCATATCCGGACAGCACACCTAAGAAAATTAGAATTGGTGTTGTCGGAGGCGGTTTCGGAGCAGGGTTCCAGTGGCAATACCATCCTGACTGCATCGTAGAAGCCGTCAGCGATCTTAGACCGGAAAGAAAAGCAAACCTGATGGAAGTCTATAAATGTGCTAAGTCTTATGACAGCCTCGAAGAACTCGTAAAGGACCCCGCAATTGACGCCGTAGCCGTCTTCACCGAAGGACCAAACCACGTTAAGCATGTTATCGAGTGCATGAAAAATGGCAAACACGTTATCTCAGCCGTACCTGCATGCATGGGTGGCGGTATCGATGAAGCACACAGGCTTTTTGATGCTGTCAAAAAATTCGGTCTGTCATACATGATGGCAGAGTCTAGCTATTACCACGGCTTTACAATATCTGCTAGAAAGTTTTATGCTGAGAAAAAATTCGGTGAAATTTACTACGGAGAAGGTTCATACCATCACGCTGGTCTTGAATGTCTTTATTTTGA
>CAZBKA010000125.1:0-8095 GCA_964492365.1 uncultured Pirellulales bacterium
TTAAAATTGGCTAAATTGGCTTAAATCGGGGTTACAGGCCTTATAATCGTTACAGATTTTCGTTTTTTTTTGGGGGGGGGAAAAAAATTTTTGAATTATGAAGTGCGCGAAGTAGTACGAGGGACGCCTGCGGCGTGGAGCAGTTGATGGGGGCCATGAACCACGTTGGGTTCACGGTTTTGGGAATTAATTGGTTTTTATAATTTTGCAGAAAAAGGGTTGATTTTAGTTTTTGGCGGCTTTAACATCTTGTTTGTCTGGGTGTGGGAAAGTTTCATTTGTAATGTTGTGCAGGGTAAGGTTTGAGGTTTGGTTGGGCAGGAAAATATGGCTTAGTGTTATATAAACAAAAACACATAAGATAATGGCGTAAAATAAAGGAAATTAAATAATGCTGTGGACACCAAATAGGATTTATGAAAATGAACCTTTTGAATTAGAAAACGATCTTGAATCGGCAATACTTGAAGTACGCAAAGATTTATTTGGTGAGGAAAGAATTTATCTGGATATAAAAAAGAAAATAGGTTCAAAAGGAAAGACAAATAATATACCGGATGGTTATTTAATAGACCTTTCGAGTAAGAAAGAGCCAAGGTTGTATGTAGTAGAAAATGAATTAGTCAAACATGAGCCTTTGAAACATATTGCTGTTCAGGTTTTGGAATTTTCACTATCATTCGAGACATCGCCGCAAAAAATTAAAGTATTTATCAAAGATGCTATAGTAAAAGACAAAGAAGCACATAAAAAATGCTTAGCCTATGCCAACAAAAATGATTTTGAAAATATAGATGTTCTGCTGGAAAAGATGTTATATGGGGATGATAAATTTAATGTTCTTGTTATCATCGATGAAATATCCGATGAACTTGAAAGTGTTTTAATAAAGCAATTTCGTTTCCCAGTAGAAATTATAACATTTCAACGCTTTATTAACGCTGACGGTGGACGAATATATCAATTTGAGCCATTTTTGGCTGATGTTTCTATGCCTGTAGTTTCCTATAAAAAAGAAACAAAGACCAGCACAAAAACTATTGATCCATCGGAAATTGATACAATCGTTATACCTGCCAGAGAGGATGGATTTAGGGAAGTATTTATAGGAGAAAATTGCTGGTATTCAATTCGTATTCATCCAAGTATGATCCCCAAGATTAAATATATCGCAGCATACCAAGTCGCACCTGTTTCCGCAATTACTCATATTGCTACAGTAAAATCAATTGATCAATGGAAAGATTCTAATAAATATATCTTACGTTTTACTCAACCAGCCAAGAAGATCGAACCAATCAAACTTGTTGCCAAAGGGACAGTCAAGGCATTACAAAATTCCCGATACACATCAAAAGAAATATTAAGCAAAGCAAAAACTCTCGAGGAAGCTTTTTGAGTATAAAACATTGTGTGCAATTAGTTACACAGACTACATGATTAGATTAAATTAGTTTTTTTCAGTTTGAATAGAAAGTCTTGATCTGGAGTCGGTTGTAGAGAATGAGGAAGATTGAAAGGTATGGATTCTTCCGCTACAGTCGATGGTAGAAAAGAATGGATGCCGGATCAAGTCCGGCATGACAAAAGGGGGCGGGAATAACAAAAGAAAAAGAATAGATTCCTGCCTGCCGCGTTTGGCGATGCTCGGGGCTAAAGGCTTTTTCGGGGTGACTAAAAACCCAGCAATGACGCTTTGGGTTCGGATGTGGGGTTTGGTGCCTTGGCAGGGATGGCATTTTTTTTGGGGGAGTGAGTGTTGTTTTTTTTGCTGGGGGGTAGTATAATGCTGGGCTAATGAAAAAATATAAGGTACATATAAAAAGCTTTGGCTGTCAGATGAATAAGCTGGATACGGATATGGCTTCGGCGGCGTTTGTTCAGAGCGGCTTTGAGCTTTCGGACAGTGAAGAAGATTGTGATGTTGTATTGATTAATACATGTTCGGTGCGGGAACATGCGGAGACGAAAGTTTTTTCTCATCTGGGGAGATTGAAGCATCTTAAAAAAAGTAAACCTGAATTGATAGCTGGCGTCATCGGATGTATGGCGCAGAGGCTTGGTGGAGAGCTGTTAAATCATGAGGTTGTAGATATCGTTTGCGGACCTGGGCAGTTGCCGCAAATTGTTGAGATGGTTAAAGAGGCAATTGTGACCAGGGGGAAACAGATCCGTGTGAAGGAGAAAATCCGCGAAAAAAGCTCGGATGAGGAAACCATCGCACTGGAAAATTTCGAGTCGGTTTATGACGAAGGCGACAAGCAGATTGCGGGGCAGGCTTTTGTCAGAGCTATGAGGGGTTGCAATAATTTCTGTACTTATTGTATTGTGCCTTACGTTCGCGGGCCTGAAGTTTCCAGAGCTCCTGCGGTTATCATCGATCAGGTTAAAAGGCTGGCAGACGAAGGGACAAAACTGGTTACGCTGCTTGGTCAGACGGTTAACTCTTATGAATATAAAGCAGGTGAGAAAACTTATTGTCTGGCTGATTTGCTGGAAATGGTTAGTAATGTCGATGGTATCGAATGGGTCAGGTTCGTGACGAGCTACCCTGCTGAGAAATATTTCGAACAGATAATCAGAGCGATGGCGGATATCGAGAAAGTTTGTAATTATCTGCATATGCCGGCACAGAGCGGGTCGGACAGAATACTTAAAGCAATGAACAGACATTATACGTCGGGTGAATATCTCGGATTGATAGATAAGGCGAGGAGTATTATGCCTGATATTTCTATAGCGGGCGATTTTATTGTTGGGTTTCCATCTGAGACGGAGGAGGATTTTCAGGAGAGTGTTGAGCTGGTAAAAAAAGCTGAGTACAGGAACGCGTTTGTTTTCAAATATTCACCAAGGCCTGGGACGGCGTCGGAGAAAAAGCTGGCAGATGATATTGACGGGGAAACCAAGAAGAGGAGGAATATCGAACTTTTAGCGGTGCAGGAGGAGATCAGCAGAAATCTGAGTGAAGGATTTCTGGGCAAGCAAGTGAAAATACTCGTTGAGGGTATGAGCAAAAAGCCTCACCTGAACAAGGCTGAGCATCAGGATTGGCCACAACTTGTGGGCAGAACGGCAGATGACTATATAGTGGTATTCAACGGCCCGGCAGAGCTTACGGGGAACTTCGCAACGGCAAAAATAACAAAGACCAGCCCGCTGACGCTTTTCGGTGAGATGATTTAAATCATTTGCATCTGTTTTTTTCTGAACATATTTGAATTTTCTGAATATATAGGGGTATCCGCTGTTTAACGGATTTATTTGAGTTTATAATGCCAACATTGTTGAGGAAAATATTGGATGGCAATAGCAAATAATGCTTCAACGTCTTTTGTTTTCATAATTCAATAAAGTGAAAAGCTTTTGTCAAAAGATTGAAAGCTTTTAATTTAATATCGGGTAGCATTGCGTGCGTAGGCGCAGTGTACATAAATATTGAGTTTAACAGTACAGGAAAACGATAAATGACCAGGAAATGTATTTTAAGTGCGGCAATCATTGCCTTTGTATTAACTTTATTTTTTGCTCCTAATAATTTAAGGGCGGCTGATGAACCATCATATGCGGAGGCTAAGACGTGGTGGGATCCTATGGAGAATGTGTGGACGCCTGTTGGGTGGAAGGACCATATGTTCCGGTACAATGTGCTGTATAACGGGTGCATAGTTGCGAGTCCGCATGTGATTTTGATGTGGACCAAACCAGCTACACAGAAATATATAGATAAAGGGATTATGCTTGTGCCGAAGCTTGCAATCAGAGATGTCTGGGATGCGGAGCCTGAGGGTGACTTTATTTATGCGAAAGTTGACGGCGGGGTTGGAAAACAGGGTTGGAACGAGAACCATCAGGCGCCGGTGCTATGGACGGAGCTTAAGAAGCAGGATTTTGTTGTAAAGCAGGAAGTGTTTGCGCATGTCACCGGCGGGAAAGAGACGCAAACAGGTATAGAACCAATCTTTGCCTGGGTGAAATATGTTGTTGAGAATGTGCCTGATGGTATTGCTGACGGTGAAATTAAGCTTCGTATCCGACTAACTCATGAGTTTGAACTACGAACAAATATGATAGTGCCTGAAAACTTTTTAATGAAGGCCGATAGAAGGTTTTATCACGGCAAACTTGAAGAAGACGTGTTTGAGGCAGGCGGGGCCAAAGGGAGCTATATTCTGGAAACAAATAAAGGTGTCAGACTGACATGTTTGCCTTCAGCGACGGCGGAATATAAGCTAATTAATACAAAGCCTGATACAACGGAGTATGTTCTGGAGGTATCATTTAAGGCACAGAAAGGAGCTGAAGCGGTTTTGCTGCTGCCGATGCTGTCATATGAAAAGGATGTTATTAATGCGGAAATGGCAGTCGGCATGGAGAAGTCACTGGCAGAGTGTGACATATTCTGGCAGAAGGCTATGGAGACAAAGACAGTTGTCGATGTTCCTGATCAGGAGATTAATAAGCTGCTTAAATATTCTGTTTTGCAGGCTTTGATGATCTCTGAACGTGATCCGGATAGTGGTTATTATACGTTGTTAACGGGTTCGGGCAGTTATGACAGCTTGTGGGTGACACCAACAATGTTCGCCTGCCACATGCTGTTTGATCAGCTTGGGTATCATAAAGATGTTGCGTTTTATACTGATGTTTTAAGGCAGACACAGGGAACCCAAAAGGCTCCTGGGGCGTTTTATACAAAGGATGAAGGGTATTTCAGTGCACCATCGACGATGCTGACGATACCGTGGCTGAGTGACAACGGGGCTGTGCTTTATACTGTCTGCAAACATGGGCTAATTACAAACGACAAAGAATTTATCGATAAGTGGACAGATGCTATTATTAAAAGCTGTGAGTTTATAAAACGAGCACGGGCAGCGACCAATCATAATGGTTATCAGGGGCTTTTGCCTGCTGGTGATGAAACTGATGATAAAAAGGCAACAGCAATGCAAGGTACATGGGCAAATGGCTGGAACTATAAGGGACTGGACTATGCGGTGAAACTGCTTAAGAGGATTAATCATCCAAGGGCTGAGGAATTTGAAAAGGAAAGAGATGAATTTAAAAAAGTTTTCGTGACAGCGGTAAGGGAACGCACGGGACAACTGAAAAAATGGAAAAACATACTGGGCGAGGAATACCCAACAGTAGCAAGATGGCTTAACGCTACGGATGAGACGCCGATGCACATCGACAATTTGTATTATTTAGATTGCGGGCCTTTGTTCCTGGTTTGGGCAGGTATATTCGATGCTAATGATCCGCTTATGATTTCGGCGGCTAAATATTTCCGTGAAGACGGCTATAGATCACTGCCTGCATACAGCTCGGCGTGGAAGCTGAAGCTGATTCATGAAATTTCGGATTGCGAAGCTTGTTACAGCTGGATAGGGTATCATTCGAGACAGTTGAATGACAGATACCGTTATATGGAGAGTATGTACAGCACATTTGCAGGGGCGATTTCTGACCAGACTTTCAGCGGATGTGAAAGCAGAGGCGGCATGCATGCTTTGCCTTGCACGGCGGCGGCGGGATTTGATTTGCTGAGACTGGCGGCGGTGGATGACTGCTTGTTTGAAAACGAACTTCACCTGCTGCGAATGGCACCGGTGTCGTGGTTCAGTGATGATTATCTTACGCGGTTTGAGAATATGCCTACTGAGTATGGGCCTGTTACTCTGAAATTTCAAACTTCAGATGGCGGGAGTAAGCTTGATATATCATATTCAAGTAAGTTTCACCATAAGCCTAAAAAAACGGTACTTCATTTTCCAAAGTTAGATAATCTTAAGGAAATCAGGGTGAATGGTAAAGTTTGTAAAGGTGAATTTATAATTTTATAGTATTTAATTTTAGCTCTATTTAAAAGGAGAATGACAAATGGCAAGGAAATGTATTTTTAATGTCATACTAATTGCTTTTGTATTAACTTTATTTTTTGCTCCTGATAATTTAGCTGCTGAAGAACCAACATATGCCCAGGCGCAGACCTGGTGGGAACCTATGCAGAATGTCTGGACGCCTGTCGGGTGGAAGGATCATATGTTCCGCTTCAATGTGCTGTATAACGGCTCGGTACTTGCGAGCCCGCATGTGTATCTCACCTGGTCAAAACCATCGACACAGAAATATATCTGTAAAGGGGTTCTGCTTGTTCCGACTCTGTCGGTATCTGATGTCTGCGATGCGGAACCTAAAGTTGACTATACGTTCGCGAGTATTGACGGCGGGATCGGAAACCAGGGCTGGGACTATAATCATCAATCGCCAGTACTCTGGACAGAATTAAAAAAGCAGGATTATATCGTAAGTCAGGAAGTATTTGCACATGTTCAGGGTGGAAATGAGGTTAAAACAGGCATAGAGCCTATTTTTGCATGGATAAAATATATTGTTAAGGATGTACCAGACCACAGTTTCGGCAGAGAAATCAAATTGCGTATTCGACTTAGTGATGAATTTGCATTGCGGACGAGTATGACAAGCTCGGAGAATCTGCTTATGAAGGCGGATAAAAGAGATTACCATGGAAAGCTCTTCGAGACGGGTGATGCGAAATTGAAATATATTTTAGAAGAAGATAAAAAGGTCAGACTTGTCTGTCTGCCTGGCACAGAGGCGAAGTATCGGCTGACCAGTTCGAAACCAGATTCAAAGGACTATGTTCTGGAAATAACGTTTAAAGCGCAGAAAGGAGCTGAGGCATTTTTGCTGCTACCGATGGAGCCTTACGAGAAAGATGTTGTTTCGGATGAAATAGAGCTTGGGAGGAAAAATGCGTTGATGGAAAGTGATAGGTTCTGGAAAAGGACCATGGCGACAAAAACGGTTGTCGATGTTCCGGATCAGAAGATTAACAGGCTTATCAAGTATTCTGTTATGCAGACTTTGATGGCATCGGAACACGACCCGGCTACTGGTTATTATAGTTTGTTAACCGGCTCGGGCAGTTATGACACACTTTGGGTAACACCGACATCATTTGCAAGTCACATGCTGCTTGATCAGCTTGGGTACCATAAGGATGTTGCGATATATGCGGATCTTTTCAGGCAAACTCAGGGAAGCCAGAAAGCACCTGGGCCTTTATATGAAAAAGATGAGGGGTATTTGAGTTCACCAGCATCACTGCTGATGATACCGTGGCTTAGTGATAACGGGGCTGAACTTTATACGGTCTGCAGGCATGGTCTGATTACAAATGATAAAGAGTTTATCGATAAGTGGACAGATGCTATAATCAAAAGCTGTGAGTTTATAAAACGCACCAGGGCTGCGACCAATCACGATGGTTATAAGGGTCTTTTGTCTCCCGGCCAGGAGACTGATGACGGAATGGTAACACAGGGTGTATGGGCCAACGGTTGGAACTATAAGGGACTTTGCTATGCGGTGAAACTGCTAAAGCGAATCGGTCATCCCAGGGCTGAGGAATTTGAAAAGGAAAGAGACGAATTTAAAAAAGCTTTCGCAGCTGCGGTAAGGGATAGTTCGGAGAAACTGAATAAATGGAAGGACATTCAGGGCAATGAGCAAGTAACTGTATCAAGGTGGCTTAATGCTACGAATGAGACGGCGATGCACATAAACAACCAGGTTTATTTAGATGCTGGGCCTTTGTTTCTGGTTTGGGCGGGTATATTTGACGCTAATGATCCGCTTATGACTGCATCGGTTAAATTTTTCCGTGAAGGAGCCTGCGAATCTCTGCCTGAATATGGCTCGGCATGGAGACCAAAGCTTACTCATGAAATTTCGGATTTTGAACCCTGTTACAGCTGGATAGGTTATCATTCGAGGCAATTGAATGACCGGTATCATTATATGGAGAGCATGTACAGCATTTTTGCGGGAGCAATATCGGACCAAACTTTCAGTGGATGTGAGAGCAGAGGTGGTATGCATGGAGTGCCTTGCACTTCGGCGGCAGGATTTGATTTGCTGAGGCTGGCGGCGGTAGATGACAGCTTGTTTCAAAATGAGCTTCACTTGCTGCGGATGGCGCCGCTGTCGTGGTTCAGGGATGATTATCTTACGAGGTTTGAGAATATGCCTACGGAATACGGACCTGTTACGCTAAAATTCCGCA
>CAZBKA010000126.1:0-8084 GCA_964492365.1 uncultured Pirellulales bacterium
GTGTTTCGCTATGATGTTGTGAGCAGTTTATCGCGAGGCACGAAACAGAGGCTCGCAATCGGGCGTGCCATTCTGCACAAACCAGCAGTATTGCTGGCAGATGAGCCTTTTACGGGGCTCGATAGTAAATCGAGTAAAGAGTTTATCGATATTATTAATGAATTTAAAAAAACCGGCGGGGCCTTGGTCTTGACAAGTCACATTATTGAACTGGCGGCGGCATGCTGTGAAAAAATAGCTGTTCTGGCTGACGGAAAGCTTACAGCACAAGCCAATATAGGCGATATCGATGTTAAAAGTTTTTGTGAAGATTACCAGCCCGGTGCAAAGGTAAAAATTTGAATAACAGCATAAACATAATCAAAGCGATCTTTGTGAAAGATCTTATAAACGAGCTTAGGAGCAAGCAGACTTTTGCTTCAATGGTCGTACTCAGTATTATCATTGCGTGGATATTCCGACTGATAAGCAGCGGTGTCGAATCTGCAATGACGCCGGTAGCTGCTGCAGTTATTATGGTATCGGTAGTATTTTCTTCGATACTTTGCTGCGAGAGAAGTTTTGCGGTTGAGCACGATGAAGGATGTATAGATGGCCTTTTGTCAGCAAGCTTTGACAAAGGTGACATTTATCTCGGCAAGCTGTTTTTTAATATCACTATGCTTTGCATTTTTGACTGCATTATGGTGCCGGTGGTTTGTGTGTGTTTTAATTTGGCACCGGTGGGAAACCTGCTGAAACTTGTAATTATTCTGCTGCTGGTCAATATCGGCGTCTCTGCAACAGGAACACTTCTGGGCAGCGTTGTAATGAGCCTCAGAGGAAGGAGTTCGACATTGAGTATATTAATTATGGCTTTGATAATGCCAATGATGATACCTGCGATATCGGGGCTGATGATGGTATTTTCAACTGGTGCCGACGGCGGAATGTTTGCAGATGGGCAAGGCTTTAATGCAATTGCGGGAGTGATGGCTGCTTATGACGCGATATTTGTTACTGTATGCTGGCTGGTTTTTGGTTTTACGGTCAGCTAACCGGAGAAATTAATGAGAATAGCAGTTTTGATAATAAGTTTTGTTTTGATGGCGGTCAGTACCGTGATAGTGATCACTAAAGGTGCAATTGAACCTGTTGTGCGGAACATTATCTATATACATGTGCCGGCATCGATATGCTCGCTGATTTGTTTTGGCGGATTGTTTGTTTTTTCAATCATGTACCTTATAAAGAAAAAACCGATCTTCGATTATCTTGGTGCAGCGTCAGCCGAGGTTGCTTTTGTTTTTGCAACGGTGCTTAATATCACAGGGATGCTGTTTGCCAAAGCTGAATGGGGCCTTTGGTGGTCGCCAAGCATTAGGCTTATCAGTTCAGCAATATTATGGTTCCTGGCGGCAGCTTATCTGATACTAAGATCGAGTTTTAATGGGCAAGGCAACAAAGCAAATCTTTGTGCAGTGTTCGGGGTAATTGCTTTTGTTGATGTGCCTTTCGTTTATATAAGCGCCAGATTGATGCGAGATATACACAGACCGAATTTCAGTTTTGACAGCGACTGGCAAAGTGCGGCTTTGGGGCTGGCGATACTGGCAACTATAATCCTGGCGTCGGTACTTATATGGGTACGGGCGGATATTGAAAACTTAAATGAAAGATTAAATTCTTAACTGGAGTTATCGATGAATTATTTGATCGGGGCCTTTGCCGCATCATGGGCGATATATTTTATTTATCTGATTTACCTGAGCTGTAAGCTGAACAGTGTGAGCAGACGATTTGAGAGTAAACATCCGTCAGGGAAATAGAAGGCTCTTTCTGAAAAAACAGAAAACAGTGCCCTTTTGCAGGCATTATAAGGCTGTTTCACACAGAGCAGCCTTTTTTATTGGGGTATTTTTGCATATTTTAGAAACCTTTGCTGGAATTGGCAAAAGAGATAATTTTTTGGTAGCAAGGAAGTTATTTTTGCATATAATTATGGGTTTGTGTGTATTCAGTAATATATCAAAATTTGTATTTTTAAAATGGGAAAGTTGTGTGTGAATTATGTGCGATATAAAAGGTTCCAGCTGGCAGCAAAGATATTCAGCTTCTGAAATATATACACTGAGATGCAAGGTTCTTGACAAACCCGGCAAACTGGCTGATGTCTGCCATTTTTTAGGTGAAGCTAACATTAATATCGGACAGATCACACAGATCGGTGTCGAGGATGATTACAAAATACGTGATATTACGATTTTCTTTTCCGGTAAGGACCTGATAGCTAAACTCTACAAACTTGCGGATAAAATCCGTGGTTTTGAAATAATAAAAGTAACAGATGAGATTCTTGAGATGCACAGGCGAGGCTCCATCGAGATGGTAAGCAGGATTCCTATCAAGAGTCTGACAGATATGCGAATGCTTTATACTCCGGGCGTTGCGTCAGTTTGCAAAGAGATTGAAGCTGACGCTGAAAAAGCGTGGGAGTATACAGGGATATGTGACCGGGTAGCTATTGTAACTGACGGTACAGCTGTACTGGGTTTGGGAGACATCGGTGTTATGCCTTCGCTTCCTGTAATGGAAGGCAAAGCTGCTATTTTTGCGGAGTTTGTAAAAATCAGCGGTGTGCCCATACTCGTAGACTCGAAAGATCCGGATGTTATCGTAAATACTGTTTTGAGAATAGCTAAGAGTTTCGGCGCAATTCAGCTTGAAGATATTGCGGCTCCATCGTGCTTTGAAGTCGAAGAAAGGTTAAAAAAGGAGCTGAACATTCCAGTATTCCACGATGACCAGCATGGAACAGCAACGGTATTGCTGGCAGCTTTGATAAATGCACTGAAGCGTACCAATAAAAAAGCTGAGGACTGTTCTGTTATTATGCTTGGCGCCGGCGCTGCGGGGCTGGCAATATCAAGGATGCTTTTGACCTACGGCATCAAGGATATTGTTATATTCGATTCTAAGGGTGCACTTTGCCTGGGAAGAAAAGATATGAACCCTTATAAGAATAAACTTGCAGAAATCACAAATAAAGCACACTTCAATGGAACATTAAAAGACGGCTTTGTTGGGAAAGACATCTTTATAGGCGTATCCAGACCGAATACGGTAAGTAAAGATATGATTGCTTCAATGGCAAAAAATTCTATCGTATTTCCGCTTAGCAACCCTATAGGGGAAATAAGAGTAGAAGATGCTCGTGAGGCAGGTGCTGCAATCGCCGCTGACGGCAGAGAGATTAATAACGCTCTGGCATATCCAGGAATATTCAGAGGTGCTCTTGATGTCAGGGCCACTGATATAACACTTGAAATGAAACTCGCATCTTCAAAGATGCTCGCATCACTTGCACGCGAAGGTGACTTGCTGCCTGATGTATTAGACAAACAGGTACACATAAAAAATGCAAGAGCTGTCGCTGATGCATGGAAAAAATAAATTAAAACTTTTTTCTAAAGACTTTTTTGTAAAGATAGGTAAGCCGTCGAAAATATTTTAAAAATTATTTACAATATTCTCCAGTATCTGTTGATACTGTTTGAAATAACACTATACTTTACGGCTAATTTGCATTTTTTATTTATCAGGTGATTGCATGGAACTTATAAAGAAAATAAAAGAAACTGAAAAGCAGGCACAGGAAATCATCGACCAGGCTAAAGCTGATGTTTTGAAAAAGGCAGCTTCAAACAAAAAGGCATACCAGCAATCAATGGACGAGGCTGTTGTTGCCAGAAGACAGGCAATAGCTGATGCTGAGGCCTCTGCTGAACGCCAAGGACTTGCAGACGTTAAAGAATTGAATTCAAAAGCGGCGGCTTCTCGAAATACATTACGCAGCAGCACACAAAGTAAGATAGATTCTGCAGCTAACAATGTCGTGCAGTCTTTGAAGGGATAAACAATGTCAATTTGCAAGATGACCAAAATAATGATTGTCAGTCATCACAGCGAAGCAACGGAACTTCTTGGAGCCTTGCAGGATAGTGGTATTTGCCAGGTACTCAGTGCAGAAGAATCAGTAATCAGTAAAGAATTTCCTGAGCTGATACTTGCAGGCGACAAACCCAAAGAAACAGAAGATGCTTTAAACAAGGTGAAAAACAGCATCGCTTTCTTAAAGAAGCATGCCAAAGCTGGTCAGGATATTATATCCTCATTTGCTCCTCGTGCTATTATAGAGCGAAGTTTTTATGAGAATATCACCTCGGATAGTTCACTGGCAAAAGTTATAAATGATTGCTCAAGTTGTGAGTCAAGGATCGAATCGCTCGAACTCAAAATCGAACACCTGACGGCGACAACGAAACTGCTTGCTCCATGGTCTTGCCTTGAAATGCCGGTAGAAGAAATTAACAGTATGGTTAATGCAACCGGTTGGGTAGGCTTTATTGCAACTCGTCTTTTTGCTGATTTGTGCGAGAAAATCACAGAAGCAGGTGGAGTTGTTGAGCGAATCTGCGATGACAGAAACAATATCGGTTGCATGGTTGTCTGTTTAAACGAATGTGCGAGCGAAATCAATAGAATAATGCGTATGGAAGAATTTGACAACGTCACATTCGCAGGTATGAGTGGACTTGTTAAAGATTTAATAGCCGACAACCATGAAAAGCTTGCAGAGACTCGAAAACAATTAAAGCTGGAACTGGAAAATGCTTCAGGACTTGCTGACAGACTTCTTGAGCTTAAGACTTTGAGCGACAATTACGGCAATCAGCTTAGCATGGAACAGACGAAATCAAAAATTTCATCAACCGATCAGACTGTTTTAATGGAAGGCTGGGTTAAAGAGAAGGATTTTAAGAAGCTGGAGAAAATCATTTCGAAGTTCAAGGCTTCGTGTTTTGAAAAGATCAAACCAGCAGAGGATGAAGATATTCCTGTTGAGATCGAGAATAACAGAGCAATCCGACCTTTTGAGGTTATAACGCGGCTTTATGGAATGCCGAGGTATGCGGATGTTGATCCAACCGCTTTTCTGGCACCATTTTTCGCGATATTCTTCGGACTTTGCCTGACCGATGCCGGCTATGCTCTGATTATCATAGCATTGTCTGCATATCTTATTAAGAAGATGCAAGGCGATAAAAAGCTGCTTTGGATGCTTGGTATTTGTTCGGTGGTTACGATCGGCATAGGGGCATTGACGGGCGGATGGTTCAGTGACGGCGCCCAACAGCTTTCAGCTGCTTTCGGGTGGACATTTTTGGCTGATGCCAGAGTGGCGATGATGTGGTTTGATCCGATTGAAGATTCTATGACATTTTTTAAACTGGCTCTCGCACTGGGATATATACATATAATGTTCGGTTTGATAATAGCATTCGCGCATAACCTCTGCGGCAAGAAATTCATTGATGCAATCTGTGACCAGATGGTCTGGCTTGTTATGCTTAACGCGATAGTTCTGTATATGTTTGGCGAAAAGTTCGGTCTTTCAAAAGAAGCTTGTGGTTTGGCAGGCAAAGTTGCGTTGGTTCCGGCTGTTATGATAGTACTTTTCAGTCAGCGTCAAGGCGGATGGGGCGGCAGACTCGGAATGGGATGTTACAATCTCTTCAGCGCCATCTTCTATATGGGTGACGTGCTGAGTTATTTAAGACTTATGGCGTTGGGAATGGTAACAGGTGGTTTCGGAATGGCAATCAATATCATGGCCAAGACTGCCAGTGATATTCCTTATGTCGGTGTTATAATTGCAATTATAGTTCTTGTCGTAGGGCATGTGTTTAACACTGCTTTATCGGGGTTGGGTGCGTTTGTTCACACAATAAGATTGCAGTTCGTTGAGTTTTTCCCGAAGTTTTTATCAGGCAGTGGTAGAGATTTCCGTCCTTTGACTAATGAATATAATTACGTTTACATTAAAGAAAAAAAATAGAATAAAAATTACAGTTCTTGCAAATATCTTAGTATAGAAAGGGTTACAGTATGGATTTGTCCGGATTAGGAAATGCATTTGCGTTATTAGGTGGAGCCTTGGCTGTTTTGATGTGCGGTATCGGTTCTTCTCTTGGAATAAAGATTTCAGGAAGCAGTGCTGATGGTGTTTTGACAGAAAAACCTGAGAGGTACGGCATAAACTTTATCATGGTAGTATTGCCTGGTACACAGGGTTTTTATGGATTTTTAGCCGGCTTCATTGTGATACAGAATCTTGGTTTGCTGGATACTACTTATGCAATATCACTCACCTGGCAACAGGGGCTGACAGTTCTGGTGGCATGTTTACCAGTTGCATTTTCCGGTATGGTTAGTGCTATCTTCCAGGGTAAGGTTTGTGCCGCTGGTATCATGATGGCTGCTAAGAGACCTGAAATGGCTTTCAAAGCCGGTGTTGTTTACGCTGTTATGATCGAGGTTTACGCCATTCTTGGTCTTCTCGTAACACTGTTTATGCTTAACAATGTTGAATGGGCCGCTTTAAAAGAGGCAGCTTTGAAAGCAGCAGGAATAGCCGGTTAATCGTCTCACAATTGAGACCGGTTTAAACTTTTGATTATTACGGTGGAATCGTTATGGATGCTACGGAATTAGTAGATAAAATTTTGTCAGATGCAAAAGCAGAAGCTGAAAAGATTACCAGTCAGGCTGAGGTTACAGCCAAAGTTGAAAAAGCTGAACTTGATAAGAAACTAGCTGAATATAAGGCACAGACCGATGCACTTGCAAGCAAAGCAGGTCTGGAAAAAAAATCAAGAATGCTGGCTGCGGCAAGAATGCAAATTGCAAAGGAACTTCTTGCTGAAAAGAGGCAGATAATGGATGGGGTTTTTAAACAGGCAAAGCAAAAACTTAAATCTCTGCCTGATGAAGATTACCAGAAATTGATGCAGAAGTTAATGCTCAAAGCAGTTGAGACAGGTGATGAGGAAGTTATCGTCGATTCCGTTGATAACAGAATCGACCACAAGTTCATCAAAAATATTAATCGTGAGCTTGGCCCTGGTTTCAAGGGTAATCTGAGACTTTCAGATCACAAGGAGCCTATCGGTGCAGGTTTTATCCTCAGGAGGGGCAACATTATGAATAACGTATCACTTGACGTGCTGATATCTCAGTCACGAAAGGATATGGAAATAAAGCTTGCCAAGGAGCTTTTTGGAAATTGAGTAATTAAGCAAGAGAAACAATAAATGGCTACAATTACGGAAAAACCTGTTCTTGATTTTGATCTTTATCCTCCTGTCGGCAAAGAGGATTGGCGTTATACGTTTGCTTGTGCGCAGGTAAAATCTCTTGAGACTTTTATGCTGAGTAAATCAGCACTGCAGAACATGGCAACTTCGTCTGGCTTCGAAGATGCACTGGATATGCTCTCGTCAAGTGAATATTCTCTTTTGCAAGACAAGGATCAGGAACAAATTAATGATTTCTTGTTGGAAAAACGTACTGAAGTAAGAAATCTGTTTATTGACCTGATAGTCGATAAAAGGATTGTAGAGCTTCTTGAAGCGAGATCCGATTTCGCGAATCTTCGTCTGGCTCTGAGGAGAAAATTGACGGAAAAGCCTATCGGCGCTGATTACAGCGGAGATGGTTTTGTAAAGGCTGATGAGTTCGAGGCCATCTTTGAGCAGGAAAATTATTCTCCACTACCGATTTATATGCAAAATGCAATTGAGGTGGCGGTTCTCGCTTATTATCAGAATAAGCATGTTTGCCAGATCGATTATGCACTCGATGCGGAATATTCGCGTTACACCATCGAGAAAGCATATGAGTTGCAGAATGAATTTCTGATTGGTTTTTTCAGGATGAAGGCAGATCTTACAAATATCAAAACAATGCTTCGATTAAAATATACAGCAGCAAAGGAAATTGATGGTTTTGTGCCCGGCGGTTATGTCGAAGTGTCTGCACTGAAACATTGTGTCGATCTCGATTATGATTCGATACGGACGATGTTCTTTTGCATGCCTTATTACGGATTGGTAGAAACTGGCATTAATTACCTGGTTTCAAACAAATCGTTTTTGAAGCTTGAACAGAACTGTGATGAGCATATTGACGGTTATCTGCGTCGCGGCTTTACGGTAACTTCGGGGTCGCAACCCGTGATTGCTTATATGCTCCTTAAAGAAAGT
>CAZBKA010000127.1:0-7963 GCA_964492365.1 uncultured Pirellulales bacterium
TCAGCTGGTGAAGGAAAAGATGCTGAAACGAAGAAATCCTTGACTTCCTGTTCAGAAAGTTCACGATTATAAATCCTGAACTCTTTCATACTGCCTTCCATCTCACCATATTCAGTCCTTCCGATAGTGAAAGTAGCCAGGTTTGCGAATGAGCCGACTTTATTTGGTTCTGAGTTATAAAGCTTATCATCAACATAAATCTTATAGTCACCAGTATCAAAATTAACTGTCGTCGTGACTCTTATTAAATCACCCCATGTCTTACCTAATCCGTTTTTCTGGAAGATAAAACGACCATCATTCTCATTGAAAGCTTCCCATGACCAACTATTGGTACCACCAAAGTGATCAAGAAGGTGATTGCCTGTTGGACATTCTGATGAAAGAACTCGGACATTGCTGGACGTCCTGCCATCATAAGGGTAATTGGCTCCGGCAACATATCCATCCCATGTAGCTACATAAGATATAGTTACCTTGGAAGTCAACGCCATGTCAGCAACAAGATCAGCACCATTGTTTGCAAAAACGATGCCGCTTGCACCATAACTGCCGCCATCAAAATTGATTCCACCCGAAGGTAACCAGGTATCAGATGACCCCATAGTGCCATTGTTACCAAAACCTGAGTAGTCTTTCACCAGTCTGTTATTAACGGCGTCAGGCCCCTCCATCTTCCACCAACCAACAAGGCTGGGATCTGACGCGCTTGCAATACTCGCCAGAGCAAAAACAACAAAAGATAAAAATACGAATTTCTTATACATACATACACCTCCAAATAAAAATAAAAGTTACTAAACTTGGAACATACCTTTATTACTTTGATTATTGCTTTGCTTTAACGAAAAAAAACTCAGACCATCAAAACCCCATTTAAACACGAAAGGAGTATCCATTTTTATTAATTACGGCCTTATTACTGCATTGCTTTAACAAAAAAGCCCCCAACCAACCCCAAAACCCCACTTAAGCATAAAAGCGAACACTACTAACTACCAAAAACGCCCAAATATCCAAAACCAGCCACACATACTGTCGTCTATTTTATCAACAGCAACTATATTGTCAATGTAAAACTCATACTTATCAAAAATACAACGGTTTTTTCTCAAAAATCAGCAACTTTCTATCAAAGTCACAAAAAAATGTCTTATAATTAATATAAAAAACCGATTTCCGTTTTTAGCGGACCTCGTTAAAGTAAACATCTATTTAGTTTTCATTAAACATCTTACTTAGTTTCTTTTTCTCCTAACAAGCGAAGAACCACCGGTATCAGCTGTACAAGTGCTGCAGGCTCTGCCAATCCAACTGCATCAAACCAACAGAACATATAATGGGATATATCTTTTTGCTGTTTGCAAAAAAACTTTGTGGTTTAGATATGTTAAAGTGTATTCACCTTGTTGATCAAAGTCTTAACTTTTTCACTGACAAACAGTTACGTTTTAATAAACTGCCGCCGGGGAACTAATTAGTTTTCTTGAATAGCATCAGTTTATAAACTTTGCATTTTTTGAAGTTTTCACCGGTTTTCGTATTGCTGGAATACTTCTTTTCTATTTTAGCAATTTTCTTGCGGAATATCCACTTGACACATTTAGATGTAAAAGGTGCCCTGCTGTCGAGAAATTTTTCCACTAAAACAATCACTGGCTGAACAACCTTTTCAGACATATCGCTTATTAAGTCGATGTTAGGGGCTGTATAATTTGTAATATCAACTTCTTCTAAAAGCTTAAAAGGAAAATGCGATAAGGATTCTTCAAACTTGCTGATCGAATGCCCTCCTGAGATTTTATAAACATTTGGAACATCCTTCTTAAAAATATCACTAATCAGCATTCGACCATTAGGATTAAGCAGATCGCATGTTTTCTGCAACGCCTGATCGACCTTCATATACTGAAAACTTTCGCTGAACAGCACAAGATCATATTTTTTATCTGTTTCGATGTCCTCATAAAAACATTCGAACATTTCCACGCGGTCACCAACAAGCTTTTTAGTCTTCTCCGCCAGAAAATGGCTCGGCGAAACACAATCTACCTTATAACCCAAAGCTAACAGCTCCTTTGTTGTATGACCGGAACCACAACCAACATCGAGAATTGTCTTAACGCCATCTGGGATATGAGATAGAAGAAATTTTACATAATTATTCTGAGCTTTACCAACGTTAGCTATCTTAACCTCAAGATCTGGTGTCCAGTAACCATAATGCAAATGGTCAAGCTCAAGAAAATACTGCCCGCAAATTGAACCTATCTCCAACCCGACTTCACGGGAAACCGTCTTTTTATCTCTATTCGTTGCCATCTATGTACTTTCAGTAATATATATAATAGGTTATCAATTTATGCCCAAAAACATGATTAGAATGCAAAAGCAATTACCTGTCAAGGTACGTACTTTGAATTTTTTATGCCACAAACCAATTTTCCCCTGCAAGGCAGCTGCATTTTGATATTTATGAATTACTTTTAAATAAACCGCCTATCTTAACTCGCAACCAGATTCCGGTATATCCAGTCCTCTGCATAGAAAAGTAATTCTTATTATCAGTCTTTTTTGCTTTTGCCGCTACTGACCACCATTGCACCGCCGAGGAGAAACAATCCTATAACAAGTATAAGGTTAACCCTGAAAGCTACTGCATACTCTCTTATGTAAGGCAATATTGCAGCTATCATTAATGATATAAAAATAATTGAAATACCAACAATTATGAAAGGAGAAAATACCTTTGTCCCTGGTACATCGTGCTTGTTATCTTCGGGTAACTGGCCTATAGGAGCATCGAGTCTTGCAAGCAAGTGCGTAACTCTTTCAACTTCTTTTCCCCTGGATGGGAAAAGATAGGTGACTATCAACATTGCAATGGTAGTAACAAACACTGTAGCTAATATTATTATATTTTCAGATTTGAATATTTCACCCGCTATGTTTATCTCGTCGGGATACATGAACAATATAAACAAACCTGTTATTATTCCGGAAAAAAAGCCCGCTGTTGCAGCTTTGTTGTTTATTCTCTTCGAGAGTATTCCGAACAGCATCGGCACTCCGACTGGAGCAGTTGCAATAGAAAATAACTTCATCATATTACGGAAAAGATTATCCCCTCCGCTATTTGTGCCGCTTCTAACCATGTAGAAAGCTATCCCGATTGCAATTAACCCTACCACACATGTCATGATTCGGCCTACAAAAACAAGCTCTCTTGAGGAAGCTTTGGGGCGAAGAACTCTCATATAAATGTCACTTGTCATAACACTGGCTGCCGCATTGTAGTCACCGCTTAGCATCGACATTGTTGCCGAGAACATCGCTGCTATTACAAGCCCAATCATACCAACCGGCAGCAGTTCCAAACAGAGCAATGGATATATATTAGCCGCATCGGCGCCGGGCATAAAATGTCTCGCTGCCATCGCAGGTATCAACATCATAGGAGGCCCTACTATTTCCAGAACAACTACGATGCCTATAAGTTTATAAACATCTTTCTCTTTAGGAACACAATAGTAACGCTGAATAAAACTCCAGTTTACTGCACCATAACTTATAAATGTTAAAATGCTGCTGGCTAAGATATAAAACCAGCTATATTCCGGAACCGTAATTTTAAAAAAGCCTTCCGGAGCATTCTGAAAAAATGTTGTAACACCACCAGCTGCGTTCAGCGACATAGGAACCAATACAATAACAGCTACCGCCAGAACTATAAACTGAACAAAATCAGTTACAACAACCGCCCAGAGACCACCCATCATAGTATAGACAAGCATAATCAAACCAGAGAACAGCATCGCTTTTTCGAGGTTAACGTCGAATGCTTTTGAGAGAAACATACCTGTTGCAACAAGTTTCAGGGCGTCGTCAATCATACGAACAGGCAGCCCTTCCCATGCGAAAATCTGTCTTATAAGCGGACTATACCTCTTTTCTAAATATTCAACCGGGCTGTCGAACCTCATTCTCCGCCATTTTTGTGCGAACAGCAGCATGCTGATAATTAAAACCGGAACACCAAACCACCAGATGCTCACCGCCACCAGTCCATATTTGAAAGCCAGTTCGGAATATGCGATAAAAGCAAACGCACTAAAGCCGCTCATGTACAAAGAAATACCGCTCAGCCACCACGGAATCTTATTGTTTCCGCTGAAGTAATCTTTCAGACCTTTCATATAGCGATAAAAGTAAGCACCAATCCCAAGCATTAAAATGAAATAACCGACCAGGATGAAATAATCAGGGCCTGCTAACTTACCCGCTGCAAGTATCGCCATATTCATAAGCCTCCAGACAGAATTAAAAAGGTATTTGTTTAATAGCTTAATTCGCCGGCAATGTCAACAATGTTAATTTCTTTGAAATAAAAAAACATTGTCACTGACAAAATTGGAAGAAGGCATAAAAAAAAGACCCCTTATAAAGAGGTCCTTAATTTTAACATGAGTGAAAATTTCGTTAGTCTTTTCTTCCCTTATTGTAATAAATCATCGCTCCGCCAAGGATAAGCAATCCTATAACAAGTACAAGGTTGACGTTAAAAGCAACTTGTTGTTCCTTAATGTAAGGCAATATTACAGCCATTAGTATTGCTATGAAAATAATTGAAACACCAACAATTACAAAAGGAGAAAACACTTTCGTACCTGGCACATCAGCCTTGTTATCCTCAGCCAGCTGACCAATCGGGGTACCAAGCCTTACCAGGAAGTGTTCGACCCTTTCAATTTCTTCCTTTCCAGACGGAAACAAATAAGAAACTATCAGCATGGCAGCAGTCGTAACAGCTGTCGTAGCCCATAATATTATGTTTTCACACTTTATCATTTTGCCCAGTATATCTACCTCATCAGAAACTAAGAACAATATCAGCAGACCTGTGACTATTCCGCAGGAAAAGCCGGCAATCGCTGCTTTATTGTTTATTCTTTTTGAAAGTATTCCAAACAGCATTGGCACTGCAACCGGAGCCGTCGCTACAGAAAATAATTTCATCATATTTCTAAACAGATTATCCCCACCGCTATTTGAGCCGCTCTTGATCATATAGAAAGCGATCCCAATCGCAACAAATCCAACCACGCTTGTCATGACTCGACCAACAAAAACCAGCTCTCTTTGAGAGGCCTTGGAGTGGATAACTCTTTTATAAATATCGTTTGTAAGCACGCTTGCAGCCGCATTATAGTCACCGCTTAGCATTGACATTGTTGCAGAGAACATCGCGGCAATAACAAGACCTATCATACCGACAGGCAGCAGTCTTAAACAAAGTAATGAATATATATTAGCAGCATCTGCATCGGGCATAAAATGTCTCGCCGCCATCGCAGGTAAAAGAATAAGAGGCGGCCCCACTACTTCAAGAGCAACAACCAGTATACCAAGTTTGTAAACATCACTTTCTTTCGGCACACAATAGTAACGCTGGATAAGTCCCCAGTTTACGCTGCTGTAAGTTAGAAACATCAGTAAAATCAGGCTCACGATATAAAACCAGTCATATTTCGGATGTGTCATATTGAAAAAGCCTTCTGGAGCAGCATTAAAAAATGTCGCAAGACCACCGGCTTCTCTTACTGAAAGAGGAACAAGAACGATGATTGCTGCTGCCATTACCACGAACTGAACGAAATCGGTAACAACAACCGCCCATAGACCGCCCATCATCGTATACGCAAGCATAACCAAACCCGAAAACAGCATTGCTTGAACAAGGTTAATATTAAACGCTTTTGAGAGGAACATTCCCATAGCAACAAGTTTCAGTGCATCGTCAATCATACGAACAGGCAATCCCTGCCACGCAAAAACCTGTCTGATCAATGGGCTATACCTGTTTTCAAGATATTCGACCGGGCTGTCAATACGCATCCTTCTCCATTTTTGAGCAAGCAGAACTATACTTAAAACAAGGGCAGGTATACCAAACCACCAGATATTAAGCGCCACCAATCCATATTTGAAAGCCAGTTCGGAATATGCTATGAAAGCAAAAGCACTAAAACCGCTCATATAAAAAGAGACGCCGCTAAGCCACCATGGTATCTTATTGTTTCCGCTGAAATAATCTTTCATGCCCTTCATATAGCGATAAAAATAGGCACCGATCCCAAGCATTAAAACAAAATAACCGACCAGGATGAAATAGTCGGGACCTGCCAATTTACCTGCTGCGAGTATCCCCATATTAAAATAATCTCCAAATATATTTTAAAATTCAATACATTAAATATTTTACATCAATATCAATGATGCCACTTGGCCCAGAATTTTTTGCGACCATTGTCACTGACAAGAGCCGAAACGTCTTTTATCGTTTTACCGGAATCTAACATTTGCTTTGCTTTTTTAGCAGAATCATTAAACACGCGGATTTTTTCAATTGTCTGTGGTTTGCACATTATATGTTCCATACAGGTGAAAACATAACTTGCCCCATCACCAACAGCCTGGAACACAAAATCGCTTACATCCTGATTTGTCATCGAATCATAATTAAAACTGCCAAGCCTCCAACCAAAAGGCATTGATGTATTTTCATTAATAATTTTCGGATTAAGCCTTGGTGATATCCCACTGTCATAATCGACTACTCCCGCATCATCGAGATATTTCAAATGCTCACAGGTCATCCCCTCACAATGTACTTTTGCTTCTTTTGTCGGACCATCAAAAAACATTTGCCAGTAAGGAAGAACAAATTCACCCCACATCGCTGGCGGCAGCATCGCTGCGATATCGTCACAAACCCTGCCATGGTCAGGCGTAGGATCAAGAAAATCAGTGCCCTCAACTTCACAGAAAAATCTGCAGTAATCGACAATGCTTTCCGTGACAATTCGCATAAAATTTTTGAGCATCTCTGGTTTATCATACAGGTCATACATAAAACTTTCACCCACAAGCTCCCATGCTGTGGTTACTGGCCCTTCCCATTGCCAACCCCAGTGCACTTTTTCATCCGGAAATGCTTTTTGCAGCTTACTATAATAATCAAGGTAAAAAGGTGTCATCCCCGCTGAATCAAAATTAATCCTATTTTTCAAATCTTCAATCGCCTGCTCATAACCTGTAAATTTGCTTTTGATTCCGACTTGACCGATATCCGGAAAGCTCAGCGTCGAACCCAGACAGTTCGCATGACCATATTTAATCAAAGGCGTAGAAACAGGCATCGAGACAGGAACATCATGCCCGATAAGTGATTGCAGCATAGCTCTGCCGCTTTTATGTATTTCAATACCGACAGCCGGATCAAGAAAAACATCCTTCATATTTATGTTCATAATGCCGCAAAAACAATCGCAACCCGCACTGATAAAATAATCAAATGGCCGTTGCAATCTAAGCTTTTGGGGGTTGCGGTTATCTGGCATAATTTTATTTTTCAAGCCCGAGGTTTAAAATACGATTTATGTTTTTCCACATTATCTTTTCATACGCCTGATTTGATATTTTGTGAGTATCTCTTGCCGCTGTCAGCCATTGTAAATGAGGCCTTTCGTTCTTCGTTGAGCAATAGTCAAGTCCGAAAAGCAACTGATCCTGAAATGCTTCTATGAAGTTGTAACCGAACTCAGGATCACGTGAAAGAGCATTGAATCCGCTGTTGGCAGAAATGTCACCATGTAGCTGTGGATATTTACGCATCAGACGAACAATAGCACCTTCCGATTTTACCGGCCCCTTGGGGTAGCCCCATTTATCTTCTGTTTTAACCTCAGAACTAATCTCTGCCCAGAAACCCTGTGAATGCCCGAAGAATTTCAGTTTAGGAAATTTTTGTAATGCTTTCTCAAGACGGGGAAAACCGATTTCATCTACCAGACCATAGTCAACAGACTCTGGCACTGTCGTGTGAAAAGTAACAGGAAAACCAAGTTTTTCGCACGCATCGAACAAATCAAGCACTCTCACATCGTCCCACCAAAGCCTGCAT
>CAZBKA010000128.1:0-7779 GCA_964492365.1 uncultured Pirellulales bacterium
TGAGTTTTTCAAGTTCGCGGTGCTGGCGAGCTGTTGCCTGAACGACAATCGAATTAGTTGATTTGCTGACAGAGACCCTTGCTTCGATTTTAGGGACGAATTCTTCAGTTTCTGCCATTTCTGTATTATTGTCGACAGTTGCAGAAGGCGAATCCTTGTCTGCGAATTTTGCTGCGTTGGCAGTCTTTTCTGTTTTGTCTGTGCTGTCCTGGTCTTGTTGTATAAGTTCTGAGATTGTTTTAGCAACTTCGTCTACGTCTGCGTTTTCAAGCTTGTATATTCTTATCATACCAGCTTCGTAAGAGCTTGGTTTGTCGATGCTTTCGACGATTGATGTCATTATTCGATGAACCGCCGGCGGCCCTGTAAGCAGGATGGAGTTTGTCTTTTCAACCAGTGTTATGCCACTTCGATTTACACCATTTGCAGTTGCGTCACCTTTGCCAGATTGGCTACGGTTGCTTTGCCCAGATAATCCTACAATTTGCTCTAAGCCTGAAAATATTTCCGATGTGTCAACGTAAATAAATTGATAATTTTTAGTTATAGGTTCAACATATTTGTCGAGTTTTTTTATTAGAGATTCAATTCTTTCTGCGTCAGAGCGAACTGCCTGGATGACGAGTTGGTTTGTCCTTGCTATCGGAAAGACCTGCACCTGAGATTGAGGGCTTAGTGTTGTGTTTTCTGTTGAGTATTGTGTCCGATCCGCGGAAAGTTCCTGGTGTGAGTTGTTCGATGCGAAAGTATTTTTGCTGGTGTCATTTTTTTTGTCATCATTGAAAAGCTGCTGGAGAGTCTGGGCAATCTGCTCACAATCAGCATAATTAAGGTCCATCACTTCCAGCAGTATATTGTCATCGTAGATGTCTACCTTATTTATTATTTCTTTGATTTTTTCAATTTTTTTCTCAGCGGCAATGATCACAAGCTGATTAGTTTGTTCAACAGAATAAATAGCAGTTGTGCTTTGCACCACTATATTTTCTGAGGCGGGTTCTGTGGTAATTTTATTTGTATTCTGATTTTGGAGATTATTTTCTGAAAATAACAGCTGTAAAACTTTTGCCAGTTCTGTGCTTTTTACATATTTAAGGGCTATTACTTCTATGATGGTATCTTCAGCTGGGGTATCAAGTGCAGTTATTATTTCTTCAATAAATTTCAGGTTTCCGCTGCTTTCATAAAGGACAATTGAATTTGTTTCTTTATGGATCACACTTTTTGCAAGTTTTGACAAAAAAGGTTTTATGGCAGCTTCGATTGAAACGGCTTTTGCAAATTTCAGCAAGAATACCTTTTGGGCCAAACCGAAATTTTGCATGTATTCATCGTAGGTCATGACACGGATTACTTTGTCATTACGATGATAAATAAAACCAGCGTTGTTGATAGTAGTATCAAGCAAGTTGAGAGCTGTGACGTTTTTAGCCCAGAAACTTACTTTGGCGCTGCTTACAGCCTCAGTGGGGAATATGCTCCATCCGGTGGCGTCACTGATGATCTGAAATACCATTGATATGTCACTATTGTTGAATTGTACCTGTGGTATTGTAGGCCCGGAATCCTGGGGCTGTTGAGAAATGTTTTCTTCAGTATCCGGGATATTACTGATGAAAGGGTCAAAGCCTTCTTTAGATATTTCATTACCAAGCGCAAACTGACTGATGACAAGAAAAAATCCAAGATAGATTGTAAGGTTTTTATTATTTATTATTTTTGACATGGCATCCTCTTTTACAGACTTAATTTTACTCTATGATCGATAATTGATATTTCAATGCTTTTCAGGTCTATGCTTATCACGGTGAACAGGTCGCATATTTTTTCACCGACAGTGCATTTTTTCAGCCCTATACCTTTGATATTTACATAAGCAGCTGGTTCGCCAGAGATCGGTATGATGCATTGCAATTCCAGTTGCGATTTGATTTTTTCAATTGTTTTATCAGCCATTGGTTTGTCGCTAAGACCCGAAGCAGGTTTGAATAGGCCTGATTTTATTTTGCTGAGTTTTTCACGGAAGTCAGTGTCGTTTTTATTGGAATCATTGAGCAGACTTTCAGTATATGCCAGCTGTTTGGTATCAGTTGCATGTAATTCAAAAGTTGCCTGTTTTATTGGCAAGGTCATTTGCAGGGTAAATATTACCATTGCTATCAAAAATCCAATTCCCAATCCCAGCTCAATGGTATATAACATACCGAGGCGATTAATTATTTTTTGTAATATTTTTTTTGGCATATTGGTATTTTATTTTTCTGGTGTTTTCGCTACGACTTTACTTATCAAAAGCGAAAGCTTAATATTATCAACAGTGTCATCTGTTTTCAGATCAAGCTTTTCTATTTTTACGGGCTGGTCTATTGTTTCCAGTTCATGTACAAATGTTAAAAGTTCTTTTATATGGCAGGACATTTCTAATTTTATTGCCAGCTTTCTATAAAAATCGTCATTGTTGACAGGAAGTATTTTTACAGACCTTATTTTCATATCAAGATTTGAATAAATGTCACTGAGTTGACGGGTAAAAAGAGAAATTTCCTGCTGCTGATTTTCGCCTGATTCCAGTAAGGGTTCAATTTGCTGATACAAATTATCAATTCGGTCCTTTATGAGAATATCGTTTTTTATTTTTGTCAGTCTGAGCTGCAGATTGCTTAGCTGCTGGAGTTTTGTCTTGTGTTCTGTGAGTTTTGGGTTGACAATTGAGACGAAGATCACCGCTGCTGTGATAATTGTCATGGTTAGAACAGCTAAAATTTTCTCTCTGTTTTTATTGTGTTCTATATTTATCAAATTAGTTGTTCCTGATAGTACAGCTTGCTTCAAATTCAACGATACTTTTGCCGGCAACGGGAGTTTGCTGGACGTTGGTTATATTTATCTTTTTTAAAAGTTCCGCCTGCTCCATGGAATCAGCGTATTCAAATGCTGTGGAGAGGCTGTTTGATTGGCCTTTGATATCAATAATTGCTGCATCTGTTTTCGAGTTAAAATTTATCTGGCTTATTGAGATATTTGCAGGGCTGAATTTATAAAGCTCATGGAATATTTGACTTATAGTGCCTCTGCTGGCAAATTGTTTTTGTATAGCTTTTAATTTTTGACGTTTGCTTTCAACTGTGTCCGCTATATGTTCTATCGGAGAAATCTGAGCCTGTACCATTCGACAGTGTTTATCAACTCTCCAATTCATCGCTTGCAGACAAAACCAAAGCGAAATAAGCAGTGTTGCTGAAAATATAGTTATTGCAAAGCTGTTAATAATCAGTTTTCTTTTTTTTGCTTTTTCACGTTTGTATTGCGGGATCAAGTTGAGATATTTTAATTTTTCATCTTCGATCGATTCTATCAATCCTGTAGTTAATACAGCAGACAGACAGCATTGTTGATGTGTATTGCTGCAGTTGGCCCAAATGTCGGGTACAGGGGGCTGGATAGCGGCTATCTCTTCAATTGCAAGGCTGATTTGTTTGATTCTGAGAACATCCAGAAGCTTATCCATATTTTCGCTGCTGCCTGCAATTGTCACAAACGATAAAGATGGTTCGTTTTTTGATCGTTGTCCGGTAGTACCATTGATGGCATCTTCAATTGTGCTGCACCAGCAAGAGTCATTAAGATCGATTAGTTGTCTGTCGAGCAGATTGCCTTGAGAAGAGAAAAATACCAGACAAATATCCTGATCAATGAGAATATCAATATTAACAGCGGAGATTGTTCTGCGGCGGTTGAACCAGCAGTTGACGGCAGCATCGTCAACCGATATTTTTACAGGAACTACACCAATTTCTTTATACGAGCTGCATATATTTTCTAATATGTTCAGTTTTAGAATATACACCATTAGTGTAATAATGTCACTGCTGGTTTTTATAACAGAGCATCCATAAACAAGCTGATTACCTGGTAAAGGCAATAATGATTCAAGTTCGAATTCTACCATCCTGACGGCCTGTTCCAAATTATCAGCAGGTAGTGACAATTCTTTACAAATGCAATTTTCCGAAGAAACAGCTATTATCCATTTGCCAACCGATATCTGTTTTGATTCTAAAACATCTCTAAGCTGCTGAGCAGAAACAAAGTAAAAACATTTGACAGCTGTTTTGGTTTTTAAGCATACAACAAACTCACCACGTGAGTTTTTACTGATTGCAGCGAAATCCGTTTTGATTTTTTTATGATACATTAGAGCAATCTTTCAGTTGATACGATTTTGGGGCTATTTTGTGTTACTTCTATGGTAGACATCAGAACGCACTTTTTTTTCTGAACCTCTGCGCAGGAGTAAATGCGGAAAAAACCGGAACTGAAACAGCAATACTGGCTGAGCAATTCTACCTGGAGTTCTGTAAGGCCTTCGATTTCTAGTAATGACTCAGAGGATTTAATATATTTATCATCATCGGTGCCGGCTGTTGCGTCAGGGCCCATTCGATAATTCAGTATTATATTTATTGCCTGGCTGTCCAAACCTGGTAAAGCGGAAAGTATCATTGAGGAAGCGGTATTTATGTTTACTCTACCATCGCCATAAACGGTGAAAATATCTGTGAATGCTGCGGTTGAATCATTTTCAGGAAGTGATAATATTTTATCGTTCAGGCTTGCATATTGGCCTCGATATGTGTCAAAAGTAATGTTTTTTATATAACATAGTTCCTTTAGTTCTGTTATTGGATTGTTTTTGCAGTTGTAAGGGGAGTCTAATCTCTGGTAGTAATCATTTTCTGCTCCCGATGGGTTGGTGTCACTATCCTTATCTATCCAGTCCTCAATGCAGCTTCTGATGTCTCTTGATACGGACGGTATGTTTTCCCATGAGGCGGGGTCCGAATTATTTATATTAAAACATGCCAATTCATCCCTGACACAATATGATAATAACATATTTTCCAGATCATCTGCCGGCGGCTCGGTCAACAGATCTTCGGAAACAGCATCGGATGTAAAATTAGAGATATGTCCAACCCATTCAACAGTCAATTCCTGACTTGCAATTAATGCTTTTACTCTTTCGATTCCACCAATTGCCAAGTAATATGCTTTGATTCTTTGGCTGTTTGCATGAGCAAGTCTGATTGCTATTTTAGTTCTGTAAACAGCAGCAATCACAATGGTGGTCATAGCTGATACCACGATCAGTACCAGTATAAGCACAAAAGCTTTTTTATTTGTTTCTATATGAGCTACCAATTCAACCTAGGCCCTTTCCTTAAAAACACAGATGTCCAGAGGTGGATTATTATTTAAGCGAGACAGGCATTGCCGATGTTGATTAACTTAGTTTTCACGTCTTACAGCGAAAGTTGTATTAAAATCGGTGCAGGCCTGGTTTTTACCGCTGGGGTATTTGAGGTGTATCTTTAGTGCTTTTGGAACGGAAGATTCTGAGTTGTAGGTTTTTTGCCATGAATTGTCGTCGGTGCTGAATGAGTCGGTAACATTAATATCAAATTCAGAAAGTTTTTCGTCTATCAGTTGTGATGATTCTTTATCTATTGGTTTTTCGCCACTGTATAATTGTTCCTTGTGGATAAGCTGAGTTGTATCGTTTGTTTTTTGAAATGAGTATGTAACTTTTGCGATTTTGCCGTATGCAGGTATCTGGTTCCATGACGGAGTCATTGTAAAAAAAGTAAGTTCCTGGGTGCTATTTGTAAGTGAAAGTATAAATGAGACCTGGTTAGAATTTGGATCAGCGGAGGCAGGGAGGTAAAGCCCAGCAAGCTCGTCCCTTAAAGTTGCGATTAAATCATTGCTTTGCTGGTAGATGTCCTTTTGCTGCTGTATATTGTTGAAAACAGTTGATATTTGCCTATACGATGCGTTGATGCCAGCTGCCAAGATTGTCGTTATCATCATTGCCATTAATATTTCAATGAGAGTGAAACCATTTTGGTTAGAAAATTTTTTGGCAGGATGTTTGTTTATATATGGTTTCATTTACTTAGAATTTCGGGCTTAATATATAAAAAAGAGACAAGCTGATACTGCTGTTGAGCTGATTGGTGTTTAAATGCCACGGTTATTTCAATTTTTGCAAGGTTATCGATGTCCGTTTGCAGGATTTTTATTTGCCAGTTGTAATCATCTGTTTGTCCCTGGATGGTTTGATATGCAATTTGTTCATCCAGCAATTGTTCATTGATGAGAGTTTCAGCGATAAAAACAGCGTGTGTTAATTTTCGATTCATATCAGAGGCTATTAAACAACTATGTGCTGTGCCAAAAATTGCCAAAAGTGACGTGCTCATTATAGCGATAGCAGCGATAGCCTCAACCAATGTGAAGCCCCAATGTTGGCGGCAGTCACCTGAATATAGATATTTTTCAGATGCCAGTCTCTTCAATCGCGACCTTTCTGCCGGTAATTATTATTTTTGTAAGTATATCTTTTGATTCCAGTTGTAAGCTTGCATTTGGAAATACTTTGGTTGGGTCGATTATTAGATAGTATTCATCTGCCTGGTTGATTAGGTTTTCTATATTTACAACAGAGATGTCTTTATCGAATCCGCGGATAATTCCGAAATAGCCATCAAGCGGCTCATATTGGCTGTCATTATTCTCTTTCAAAAGACAGTAAGTTTTGTTTGCGGTATCAATAGATATTTTTATTTTCTTGTTCAGGTTTTGTGCAAGGTTGATGCTGTACCTGAAAGCATCTGTAATATTAAGAGCATCCTGTCTTATACTCAGAATATGATTGGATCTTGTTGCATAGGGCAGCACAACACCAACAGCAGAGGAGATAACCGCGAGAACTATTATCAGCTCGAAAAGCGTAAACCCTGCGGATGAGGCATTGCTTGGCCTGTTATTTTTCCTGCTGTTTATTGAAGTTGTCATGGTTTGTTATGTCATCTTCGTTGCCGAAGGTTCCATCCGGCCCTGCGGAAATTATATCATATAGGAACTCAGATGATGTCAGTTCACTTGGGTAATTATATTTATAATCTATGCCCCACGGGTCGAGTGGGATCGCAACAGTTTTTAGATATGGGCCATGCCAGTTAGTAATCTGTGAATCTTGTATCAATACGTCGAGTCCTTCTTCGGAGCTTGGGTATCTGCCCGTATCCTGTTCAAACAGATCCATAGCGATGCCGAAAGTTCCTATTATTGTCTGCCTTGCTGCTACGATTCGTGCGTCCTGACTTCTACCAAAAAATCTTGGTACGACTACCGCCGCCAGGACACTGATTATTGTGATAACCAGCAACAGCTCAATAAGCGTAAAAGCTTTTTTATTACAAACTGAATAATTATTCATATATTATACTTCCTTTCAACCAACCATCGTACTTGTTTCAAAAACAGGCATTAAAATTGCCATTACTACAAAAGCTATTATTAACCCCAGCACAACTATCATTGCTGGGCCTAAAAGAGATGTAAGTGAATTGATAGCAGCCTGACTTTCTTCGTCGTGCATTTCGGCTATTTCATTTAGCATTTCAGGCAGTGTTGATGTGTCTTCACCGACGGATATCATATTTGCTGCTACTTCGCTGAAAAAATTCTGTTGTCTGATTGCCTTTGCCAGCGTTGAGCCTTTGGTTATGGAACGCTCGATATTGGATATCTGGGCCGCAAATGCCAGGTTGCCACCTGTGCCGGCAGTTGTCTTGATGGCTGAGGTTATCTGTACTCCGCCAGATAAAAGAGAACCCAGTGTTCTTGTGAACCTTGCGAGTTCTATCTTTCTATTAAAAGGACCAATCACCGGCAGTTTTAGCAGGTACCTGTCGATAAATGTCCGGATGTGTT
>CAZBKA010000129.1:0-7660 GCA_964492365.1 uncultured Pirellulales bacterium
CGAGATATTTTTTGCTCCGTGCTGCGATGGATACTTTGATGTAAAAACCGATCCAGTGGCAGGCATCGACCAACTCGATGATGCAAAAGCGTTTGTAAAATATACATTTTCAGATGCAAATTTATCAAAGGCTGTTGTTGTGTTTCTGTGGTAGCCCGCAATTGAGCAGTGATCATAACGCAGTGTGCTGATACTTATCAGAATAACATTTTTTCTGCTTTTCAATCTTGATTCAAAACTGCCTTCAAATTCGCCCGGGATATATAAGGCTGTTACATTTGATACCAACAATGCCATTATAACCATGCTTATTTTTTTTATTTGATGTGAAAACAATTATTTGATCCCCTCTTTAATTTCCAACTTTTCCATAATTTTCTTTGCCTGCTCCGCCGATTTTGTGTCAGGAAATTTTTCAATAAGTTGACTCAAAACAACATAAGCCTGCTTGTAATCCTGAGAGGCTATCATGTCAGTTGCACGAGAAAGCATAACAGGTGTGATAAGGCTGTTGTCGGAATAATCTTTCAAAATTTGATATTCCAATGCCTGCAGTTGAACTGTGTCACTATGGGCAAGACGCATCGCCCACCACTTAATGTACATCAGATTTGCGAGATATTCTGAGCAGATTGGGTTTTCAATATAATTATCAATATCAGCGAGGATAGTGTCAGCCTGTCTGGCGCGGGACAGAGAATAATAATAGAGCCAGATAATGTACCCGGTTTTAGAATGATCAGGAAACTTTTCATAAGTCTGCCGGGCATGACCCGCAGCAAGAACATAGTTCTCTGATTTTTGCCATGTCTCAATTATCTGAATATTCAGTTCAACAACTCTGTTCGGCTCCGATACAGAGGCCACGTTTATTGCCGCGTTAAGACAATCGACAGCAATGTTAGCTTTTTCAGGCGAACATTTATTGGCTGATTCAATATAATAATCAATTTCGTTGAAAACAATATTGCTCATGGCAGCAGCATCTCTTGCAAGCAACATGCCGTCGCCAACACAACCAAAATGAAACAAAGCAGAATCGGCAAGCTGCTTGAGCAATTCTGGTGTTTTCATTGACAAAGGCAATACATCAAGATTTACCGCCCTGCCGCCTTGGCTGTGTAACAATGGCAAAACAAGAACGTAATCATACGTGCCCCTGAAGTCAGGCTCTGCAACGGCATAGCCTAATCCTGCAAGGCTTATGTTTTCTATGTGTTTTCTGAGTATCATATTATAATAGCATGTCAGGAATTCTTTTTCATTTTCTGGAAGATTGTCGATATTTATAGGTTTGGAAAAAAAATCCATTGATGAATCATAAAAAGACTTTGCAGGTGCTACGGTCAGCGAATCCGTTTTTTCCAGCTTCTGCTCACTGGTAATCTCAAGAAGACGTTTATTCATGGACCTTTGAAGCTGGGACTGCATTTTATTTGCAAGAAATAAAGCCGACTGCAATCTGGATTTGAAATTTACAAAACCCGGCGACAAAGAATATTTTTTGTTCAGCTCATCGAAGATGCGATTGCCGGACTCAATCACTCGTGCAGAATTCTGCGGAGTTTGATCCAATGCTTTCATGAATAAATCGATATCATCAGCCAATGATATTTCCTCTGATTCACTAAAGCACAAACTATAAAAACAAAAAACTACAGACAGTATCAGTAAGATTGGACTAATTTTATTCATTGGCATCTTTTATCATTTCCCTTTTCAGGATTTCTGTATTTTTGTTAATAGAATCAACCAGCTTCGATATATGAGGCTGATTTTCAGCCTCTTTTATTGACTTCAACATCTCCAGTGCCTGGCTGTAATGGTTTGATTCTTGAAGAATAACCACTTGGAATATTTTCGCGTATTGCCTGATCGCAGTAAAGATTGTGTCGAGATTATCGTAACCTGTTTCGTTGGGGACATTCTCATTGATTGCCTGAAGGGCTTTAAAAGCCTGTTGTTTTTTACCCACAGAATCGAATATCCAGGAACAATAATAATTTTTTAAAAGCTGAGCATAATTTTGGGGATCTTGTAAGATGTCAGACTCAAATTTAGTTATATAATCAGCGAATTTTTCTTTTTCAGGTGTGTTTTTGATTAGCTTGATCAGCTCAGCCGGTGCTGCATAACTTGTTTGTGGCAGTTGATCTGCACCAGCAATTTGCATAATACATTTTATGCACTGTACTTCAAAATTTACTAAGGACCAACGATAATAATCAGGAAAATCAGCCAGCAGCACCTGACAAACTGCAATATATTTTTGAGGTTGCTTTTTGTATAAATACAATTGACCTAACCTTTCCCTTGTGATGGGAACATATTCTCTGAAACGCCCGTCACTGCTGTAAGGCACAATACAGAGCAGTCGGCCATAAGCATCAATTGCCAGATCAATATCGCCCATGCTCTGATGAATATCAGCAATATTAAACAACGCGAGACATCCGAGCTTTAGTATCGCAGGAGTACTTTTATTATTCAGCTTATAATCGGCAATAGTCAATGCCACATTTTTTTCAAATTGTTCTATCGCATCATCATATCGGCCCTGCTGTTTAAAGATCATTGCCGCCATATTGTGAGAAGCAGCACAAATTACAGGAGAAAATGCATTATCATTAGCAGTTTGAAGAAACATTGCAACTGACTTGTCAAGCATGGAGGCTTTATAATACAACAGAGCTATGCGATAGTTTATCTTTGCCAGCAGATTAGTATTGCGTATATTAGCCGATTCTTTTTTGAGAAGTTCAATTAATCTATTCGCCTGATCCTCAGATATTGAAGTATTGAGATTATATGTTTCCTGCATAGCGATTCGAGTGGACAGCTCACTTGCGGCAAGACTACATACCGATGCAGAGAAAACAAAGACAATCAGGCAGATTATTATTTTACAGTTTTCTTTCTCGTGGATAACCATCTCTTGTCCTCATTTCTGAAAATGTTCTTATTTCAATGTCACTTCGTTGTGATTCGCCGTTGTCTTTTTCAATAAAATCTTCATTATCAAGAATATCGATCCATTCAAGTTGGCTGCTTGCCGAGGTTATTGTCTTAACTGCTTCAAGGCATGTTTGCCAGCTGCCCCCTCTGCCAGGCAGATCGTAACTTGATGAATCGAACTGGCATAAAATATTATCACATTTCCATTGCCAGTTATCCGCTATGGTAAGCGGAACATCATTTCGATGATAAAACTGACAGTACATCGCAAGCTCCAGAGCCGCTGCTGGTGGACATGCATCTTTTTTCGTATGTTCGATATAGCTTTTAAGCTCAACAGAACTCGAACAGTTATTTTTCATATAACATGATCTGTTCATTATTGGGCCCTGCTCATCAGCGATTACCCATAAATTTACATTTTCAAAAGCAACCGGTTCAGCTATCAATGTTTCTATAGGCAGGATGTTTTCCTCGGATGCACAGGCATTGCACGATATCAAAATCAGCAAAGTTAAGATTAAAAATTTAAAAGTATTTCTCATTTTCATAACCTTTCAATGGGTAACAAACGCCCCGCACTTCTTAGCGGCTGTCATGGATATTTTGTTGATATAAAAACTTAGCGGCAGCAAAATTATCACAAAGCAGCAAAGAGCCATCAGATTATTTGATATCTCAGAAACTGATGCGGATCTTAGCAGCGATTTTCTCATTGCTTCAAGGCTATGTGTTAACGGCATAAACATTGCAAGTTTGCCAAGCCAGCCCGGTAAAACCGATACAGGAAACATAGTACCGCCAAGCAATGCACCAAAACCAGAAAAAATCCAGTTTATCGGGTCACCTCGTTTTATAACAATCAGAATACTGCACGAAATTGTACCCAGCAGAAGAAACACAACAACAGTAAGCAGCATTGTCAATATCGCCGCAGGGATATTAGGGTTTTGCAGTTTCATATTGAAAAGGAAAAATCCAAGCACAAAATATGCACAAACACGGATCGTCTCGAAAATAAACTGCCACAATGAAGAATAAATCATCAGTGACATATATTTTATAGGGGCTGCACAAACCGCTTCAAGTGTTCCCTGATTCATCATCTGTCTGATGTCATTCGTGATGGTAACAAGACCAACATGGAGGTAGCTGTTGACTGCAAGACCTATCAGGGCAAAAGAAAAATAATCGCCGCCATAGACTTTTAAGTGTTTATTCGGACTGCTTTCGAGCATCTTCCCGATGAAAAAAATCATTGCAATAGAGAAGAATATTTGAGCAAACTGAAATATAAACTGAAATTTATAGCTGAGGGCTATTTTAGCGTCCTTTTTGATAAAAGCTGAAGCATTTGCCAATACTGTTATGAAAATGTTTTGGATGAAATACGTTTGACTCATATAAAGTTGTTCAAAATTTGTACTTATAACTTACATTGCTATAGATAATTGTTTTTCTTTTTTCAGGTAATATGAAAATTGTCCCGCATCACCAAGAAAAACGACTTGCCCATGCTTAATCATCAACACCTGGTCTGAAAGCTGGTTAATTTCTTCTAAGCGGTGTGTGCTCCAGATAGCAGCTCTGTTTGACGCAGCACAGACATATTTTTTTATAATACTTTTAATCTTTTCTGACGATTCCTGGTCCAGGCTGTTGGTAATCTCATCAAGCAGTAATATCTCAGGACTATGAAGCAGTGCACGAATAACAGTAAGTTTTTTTCTCATACCTGCGGAATAATCACGAAATAATTTGAGTGATTCTTTTTCAAAATCAAATTCTGCCAAACAGCAATCAATGCGTTTTTCAAGCAGCCGTTCAGGCAAACCATAAAGACAACCAAAAAATTTAAGGTTTTCTCTGCCGGTTAATTTCCAAAAAAAACTTCTTTCGTCACTCGAAACATAACCTATTTTTTTTCTGATTTGACAGCCTTTGTTTTTAACATCCTGTCCGACAATGTTTACAGCCCCATCATCAGCAAGCATTAAGTCAGCAATAATACGGATCAATGTCGTTTTACCAGAGCCGTTAGCACCAACCAATGCAAGTATTTGCCCTGCTTCGACAGAGAAGGAAATATTTTTAAGCGCATAGATTTTTTCCGAATGTGAAAACGGCATAAAAATCTGTTTTAGCAAAGGATTATTCAGCTTGAAAGTTTTTCCGATATTTTTAACTTCAATTACAGTTTGCATATTTCTTTTATTGAGTAAGAAGATTAATTCTTTCAAGATATCGATTCGCCTTGTCAAGATATTGACTTCTGATACTGCTATTAATCAGAACTTTGAAAATATTACGTGCCAAATCAAATTGGTTGTTTATCATATACGTGTAGCCAAGAATTATCGAAGCCTCATCAGCCTGTAAACTATCCGGGTATTCGAAAATCAGTTGCAGCAAAGCATCATATGCTTCTTCTGTTTTGCCAAGCTGAACATAACATTGACCACTAAGCAGCAGAGCATCCCTGTCAAACCCCCAAATTGAGCCTTTGTAATCTTTCAAAAAGCCATCAAGCAGTACGACCAGTGACTGATACCTGCCTGCATCAAATTCATTTTTACAATTTTCAAATCTTGTTAGCTCCTGCCATTGAGGCTTACTTTTAAATATATTGTTGAAACGCTCCAGCCATTGCTGATTAGCTGACAAAACATCTCTTACAGCAAGCCAGAATTTAACCGGACGGTATTCATCGTTGAAAAAATTTTCAAAAAACATCTGAAACTCATTGTAATTATCGTTATTAAGAAAATATTCAGCTATTAAAATAACACTGTCCTGGTCTATATTTTCAAAAATAGGAGTTTGCTTGACATGTTTATTAAACTCTTCAACGCTTAGATTTTTCAAAAGCCACATATAACAATCAATTGAATCTGTGATTCTTAGATTGTGATTGAGAGCATTTGAATACGACTGAACTAACTGATATTTATCCGAGCAAATTTTTTCTTCAGCTTTTGCCAACAAAAAAAACAACTCCGAATATAGCTTAGAATCAAATATATCTTTATTCTGATTTTGTTCGTCAAATTTTCCAAGAGAACTTATTTTTTGTTCCAAATATTCTTTCGAATATTGGCTGTTCTCACCATTTATCAATGATAATAATTCTTTGATAGCATCGTATATCTGCTGTGTTTCAGGGGATATTTTTTTATTATAAAGGAGCCGTATTTCCTCCTCAGTTAGAGCGTTGTTATAAATTGAAACACTGTCAATCCAGCCGCAAAACCCCCTGCCCATATTTTCAGCGTTTTCACCGATATACACAGGGGAATTGTTTAAAGCTATTTTCCCGGTAGCTGGTCTTTCTGCGTCAAGTTTGCCGTCAATATAAATGCATAATTTTTTACCATCGTAAACCCCGACAATGTGGTGCCATTTGCCGTCATCAATGTCTGTTTTGCTGTACAACTGAAAAAGGCCTTTTTCATCTCTCTCGATAAATAACCCACTGCACGAAAATTCGACTTTGGGCCCCATACCATATCGTTGCAGACGCCATGAAGTATTACCTTTAGTTACAAATGGTTCGCAATATTCAGCATAGAACCGCACTTTCACCCAGGCTGAAACCGTTATTTGATCGGTAATATCAAATTTTGAATACTTGCCGAGGTCAACATAATCAGTGTACCCATCGAGTTTCAATGCTCCCTTCCCGACTGCTGAATCAGCAGATATTATAGCTGTATCAATAAATTCACCATCTGCATTTATGGCAAAGTCACTTCTGTCCTTTGCATCGGATTCGAATTCATAATATGCTGCCAACTCAGCACTGAGTAACACCGGGGTCAACGCAATCAGGGTCAATATAAACAGACATTTCAAAAAAAAACTTTTCATTTAATTTTTCCTTATTTATAAACACAGCCTGCGTTTTATTTTGCCATTAGCCTGCTCAAACAAAGCTGGGCCCTTAATGCATAATCGCTTTGAGGATGGTTGTCGATAATTTGTCGCAGCAACGTTTCAGCCTGGGAGCTGTTGCCTTGCTTGGCATAACAATACGCCAATGAAAAAGTCACTTCGGGAGAATCAAGCTCAGGGTATGTTTTTTGCAAAACTTCTATTGTCTTGGTCGCGTTCTCAATGTCATCTTGCTGAATATATATTTGAGATTCGAGAAGACTGGCACGTACAACAAACGACTGCTGAGATGCTTTATTTTTCAAGATCAATTCATCCAGGGCTTTGATTGCCTCAGAATATTTTCTTTCTTCAAAAAGTTTTTTACATTCGATAAACTCATCAAAAAGTTCTTGTGGAGTATCTCTCAACAGATCAATATCGCCGCGAGAAATAATGCCATTTAAGCAATAATATTTTGGTGATATTATAGGGTCGCTATTATAAAGCCAACACACTTCTACCAATGTTAACGCGTTGTCAAAGATCGCAACCTGGCTTATATTGCCATGCCATGATCTCGAATATTTGGCATCTTGGCCGCTTTTACCATTAAGCAGATTCTCTCCGATTGTAAGCTTATTTTTCAATCGGCTTATCTGCTTTTCTGATGCGGCTTCGGAACTGTCTAACTTACCATCAATGTACAGTTTTATGTTTTTGCCATCATAAACTCCCGCGATATGGTGCCAATTGTTATCATCAACATTTGTTAGGCCCATGACACCCCCCCAACAAACAGGGATGTCTTTACCATCTTTGAGATTAAAACTTA
>CAZBKA010000130.1:0-7657 GCA_964492365.1 uncultured Pirellulales bacterium
CAACAAGCCCCTCAGCCCAAACGCCGCCAGCAAAAACCAGCAATACCGCCAAAAATACCAACTGCTTCATGTTACCATCTCCCACGAATTTTAAAAATATTTTACTATTTTTCTTCTGCTCCGATATCCGGATTGCCGTTATACAAAACATTACCCCAGAAATCATATCCGCCGTTATCTGTTATAATCTTTCCTGTTCCAATGCAAGGCGAACCATTCTGAAGCTTGAAACCATCCAGATTGTCAATGCCCATAGGTGCACTTAGAGATGGATTTACGAAATTTGGATTTGATGTTATCTTGTTAGAATCGCTCGGCGTACCATTTGTCCACCAGAAAAGGTTTTTAATCTGATGTGTTCCATAAAAACAGTTATTACTCCAGTAGTTAGTTGAACCATCAGCAATATCATAACGCAATGTACCATTTGAATAGAAAATATTGTTTGACCAGTGCCAAACAGCGCCGTCACCACCGCTCGCAGAGGTGTCCACCAGTGGAACGGTTCCCGTTGGGCTGTAAATTACATTATTGTAAATCTGCACATCATCACATCTTTTCCATGTAGGAAATATTGCATCAGAAGAAGAGCCGTCATTTATACTGATATTATATCGAACAATGGTGCCGACATTCCCAACCTCGTCCTCATTGTCATTACATATTCTCATAAACCCGCCCGGGTTATCATGGCTGTAGTTATATTGAAATATTGTTCCTGTACAGTGATAATCCGAGTCATAAGATTCCCCATCGCCGCGGTCATCACAGCCATAAACTTCGTTATACTGGAACACCGTATTGAACGCACCCCAAGGCCACATTGCGCAACTGCCATATCTCTTCATACACCCGTTGACAACGTTATTTTCAACTATACAGCCGTCCGTTCCGATTACAATAACCGCTGCACCGCCCATATCTTCAAAATAATTTCCCCGAATAACATGGTTCGTTCCGTGTACCTCGCCCGGAGTCGCACTGCCTCCGCCGCCATGAATACCACAGTTATCAATCGATTTTATATAGCAGTTTTCAATCAGCACATCGTTTACAAACGATACCCTTGGTTGCCCCGTAGGATCAGAGCTTCCCATCTCAAATGCCGCTCCACCTCCAAAGTCATTCGTGCCGTTAACGCTGTGAACGTACATATTTCTGAAGTAAATGTGGTCCATCTGACCAAATCCTGAAGAGCTGATATTTATTGCTCTTCGCCAACCTGCAGCTTCTGTACCAAGATTCGTTACCTGAAGATTGTTGATTTCCCAGTATTCAACATTGCTTATTTCAATTGTCACCGGCACAGTACCATTGCCGTCAAAACGAGGCTTAACATCATGCTCGTAAACATCGCCATAGGCATCAATTACTATCGGATTAGCACTTGTGCCGGAACCTTTAGGAGTTAGTGTTCCTGTCCAGGTGCCATAAGTCGTAAAGTAAATCTTGTCTCCTGGTAAAAATATTCTGTTGTTAAACTTAGTTAAAGACTTCCATGCCTGATCAGGACTTGTACCAGTATTATTATCATTACCGCTAGCACTGTTGAAATAATACTTACCACCTTCGTTCCATGCATCTAAAAGAATGGCATAATCTTTGAAATTAACTGTCCCGTCTTTATTGATATCATTGTCACCACCCGAACCATCCAGCCAGGCATAAACCAGCAATTGCAAATCCTGCATATTCACTAATTTATCACAATTCAAATCGGCAGGGTTAGCCAGAAACCACGCATCCTCATCCGTTAACGCCCGGTCAAAAATCATGAAATTATCAACGGTTGTCCCGAATTTTGGCCATACATAATCCTGCCCTCCAATTCTGAAGTAATTCATACCTGCAAGCGTTCCGTTAACATCATGATCGCCGTCCCAGCTTGCAGTATGAGTTGTTGTTGCCTGCAAAACACCATTTACATATAGCTTAATTTCACCTGTCGGCAAACCTGTAGTGGAGTTGATCGCACCTGCAGAAGCATCTTTTGTGATAGTTATCGTTGCCCATTGACCATACATTGGTATGTATTCACTACTTGTTGCAGTGGTAGCGTTCCATCTTATCATTTTGTCACCATTAGCACCTGCGTGCAGCCATGCCTGTCCGCTGCTATTGGGGAATTCAACCGCAAATGTTGCGGTACTGGTTGATGATTTTGCTCTGAATATATCCTGTCTGTCGCTATTTGCCGTTGTCCAGCTACTGTTAATCCGGAAAGAGACGGTCATCGCATCCGACACGGTGCTTAACATATTTGCAGCAGTAGCTGAAATGCTGCTGGTTTCATCAGAAAATTTAACACCGCTCGAATAATCATTCCAGAAAGAAAGGCCCCCCCCTGTATTCCATGTTACATCTGAGCCCTTAACCATGTTATAGCCGTTGCCGGACGAATCAGCCACCAGGTTTGTATTGTTTGGGTTAGTTGGCCCGTCCATCTTCCACCAGGCCCTTAAACCTGTGGTAATATCAGCAGCACAAACATGGCCAACAAAAACAAACCACACAGCTAAAAGCGATAACTTTTTCATTTCTCCAGTCTCCTGCCAAAAATAAACGTCGCCATATTTATAGTTTAATTATAAGTTACAACTTAACTTATACAACAATACCTATCAAAAAGTTACACATGCCAGCACCTATAAACAAAAAAAGCCAATAGGCACACAACCTATTGGCTCAAATGATATTACAAACTTAAAAAATAGTTAAAAATTACTTAGTCCACAGAAAAATTAAGCTTATTTGCCAAAAATTCCAGTTTTTTTACCGAGACCAACTAAAATCCCACCAATACTTACCATCAAAACTGAAGCAGGCTCAGGAATAGGATATCCCTGCGTAAAATCAGCATTTTGGAAATGCCCCACATTTACCTGTCCCCCGCCCAAAAGATTACCAACAATAAATGTACCCGTAAGTACACCATAAGAAAAGTTGGTATTAGCATAAGGCGCAAGTATGTTTACTGTGTTACCACCGCTTAAATTCAAAGTTGTCGCATCCAAATAATTTAAAAGCACATTACTTGACGATACCCCGCCCGTATAAACCCAGTCAGTCGAATCAAGCGACGCTGTTTCTCCGGTAACATTTATGTAAATCGTCGCATCGTCAGGAGCTGTAATATTAAATCCCCATGCATTTTTAAGTTCATTGGCACTCAAACTTACAACAGTTATACCTGAAGAAGCAGTCAAATTAATTCCTCCCCATTGATTGGTTAAAACCGATGTAGTATCCATGGCTGCTATCGCACGCGAAGTTGACAAAAAATAATTATTCAAACTATCATAGTTTACAATAGAACCGAACGAAGTCGAAGAACTGCTTGTCCCTGTCACGGTAAATGACCTTGAAAGACCTATCTGCCCCTTGGCAACAATGTCACCAAATAGAGAACCGCCTCCGTAATTCGATACATTACCACCAACATACGCATTGCCTGTAACACTGACTCCACCAAGACGCAGATTACCACCAACTTCCAGATTGCCGCGGTAGTCTCCTTGAAGAGTAGCATTGCCGCCGGTATGCAAAACATAATCACTTACAGTGTCAAGCCCATCCAGCGAAAAACCGGAAAAATAAACATCCCCGCCTGCACCTGCAACACCCTGAAAATCACTGTGGTATGAACTCGTTGCGCTGCCGATATTACCAAGACTGTAAACATTGAAATACGCAAACGGATCTGTTGTCATCTCCGAATAACATAAATTCGATAACGCCAACACCAATACAGAAATAAATTTTAACTTAGTACTCATTGAATACCTCTTTCCACATAAAACACCACCGCTATGGTAATTTAATCCACAGCACTATACACTATAATGTATACGAAGTAAAGAAGGTGATGGTAAATTTCAATCGCATAAAATAAAAAAATAACTGAGATTTGCCCCTCATAAACCGTACAACCGCTACAGCCAGACATTATTAGGAAACTTTTACCTCTTCAAAGAAAGAAACAATTCTGCATTTTACATCCGACGCAACCTTTTTCATCTCGCTTTTAAATTTATCAAGATCGACGTAAGGCTCAATCAACATAGGCTCTTCCAGGCTGTGACCCCAGAAATTATCATAGTGATGAGGGATTATAAGTTTGGGATTAGTGCATTTTATCACGCGTTCAAAAAAATTAGGCGTATTTTCCCATTTCGGTATCGCAAGCAGCAAAATATCAGGATTTGTACCTTCCAGCTCTTTATCAATTAAATTTGCACTGCCAATATGCAATATTCGTTTGCCGTTATCAAACTCGATCAAACTGGCAACAGTTCCACCTTCCACAAAACCATAGTGATTCGCAGGAGCTGGATCAGGCACGCTCTTATAAAATCCTGGCAATGGCACCTTACCATCACTGTAAAGACCATGAAGTGAGGGTAACGTAGTAATTGTAAATTCTTCACAATCTATTTTTGTTTTTTCTCATTACCAGCTGTCATTACAAGCTGATCTTGGGGAACTTTAAAAGAGCGACAAATATTAATTGTCGTCTCACTGCCTATAACCTTTGCACCGGTACCTTTAGCAATTGCAGGCGTATCAACCAGATGGTCCCCATGGCTGTGTGACATAATTATATCGTCAGCTCTGGGAATATATTTTTTCATATAATCCCAACTGACGGGATGAATATCGCCAAATTTTTCACGTGAAAAATAAGGATCAATCAATATAACCTTGTTTTTATATTTGATCAAAAAGCCGGCCACTCCAAGCCAGCAAAACTTTATCTCGTTGTCACCTTCACTTGCAAATAACTCTGCTTTGGTCCCCAAAGCTCCTGCTATCAAAGCTGAACCGACAACAACACTTTTGTTCAGAAAATTGCGCCTGCTTAATTTCGATATGGTCATAATAACTCCACGAACTCAAGCCAATTGCCTGCAAATATTGCCAGGTCTTTTTCATCAATATAATCATCCTTCAGCAATCCGGCATCACACGCAGGATTCCACCCGGGCAGTCCTGGTCTGCTGTTCCAGGCATCAGATATTATGCAGTAATCATTAAAATTTACGACCCCGTCAAAATTAAAATCACAGGATATAAAATTGCCAAGCCAATTATCTGCAAGTACAATAACATCTGCAATATTTATAACACCATCTGTAGGCTCAGAAATATCACAAGCCGGATTCCAGTTTAAATCACCCTGCTTACTACCGTATGCATTAACCATCGCTGCATACTCTTTAAAATTAATCAGCCCGTCATGGTTCTCGAAATCAAAAGCCTCATCAAAACACAGCGAATACACTGCGTTGAAGATATCTGTATTATCAATGTAGTCCCCGCTGAAATTCCAGAACGCCCCTGCATTGCTGTCATTGCCTTTTACCAGCCCAGCAAATATCTCACTACCGGCTCCCTTTGCATAAAAAGGAACTAACGCGTTAGTATGCGAAGTATAGCCATACTGCACACCGGGAATATTTCCCTGACCGTTATTGGCCACATGATTCCAACCATTAAAAACATCTGCACCAGGCCAATAAGCTCCATTCCCATCAACATCGCTATAGCTGTTTGGCCCCCATATCATTCCGCACTCATGATCACACGTAATCATCAGCAGATTTTTATCCCAGCCGCCGTTGTTTTCAACCCAGCCGACAACCGCCTCAACTGCCTCATTAAAAACAACCATCTCCCTTATCATCCCTGAAATATTTCTGTTATGATTTTCCCAGTCAGCCTCACCACCCTCGATCATTACATAAAAACCGTTTTCATTTTTCGAGAGCACATTCAATGCCCCGACCGACATCGTCGCCAGCGTAGGAACATTTGCTGGATTCTCAGAAAGACTACTCCCTGCATGACATATCCCCAACACCTTATCAGGCCAACCTGCTGCATAATTACTGTCAGCGATCATCGCAAAATCATTCTCATCCGCAATATATGCAAATCTGTTTGCCCCGTTAGCATCTGTGATATCTGCCCATGTATTATTGCCGCCAACATAAAAATTATCCGTAATTCCCTCCCCGCAACCCATTATCACATCAAGCCCGCTCCCATATATCATCTCATTGGCAATCTGGGGATAATTGTCTCTCCAGTCATTATGAGCCGACACACAAGCAGGCGTCGCATGGCTAAAGAAAACCGACGTTACCACGCCGCTGCTTTTGCCCATACTTTCGAGAATTTGAGCAATCGTCCGCACACTCTTGCGATTAAAATCAAAATTAACAGCACCGCTATAACTTTTCACTCCGCTGTTGATCGCTGTCGCCGCTGCCGCCGAATCAGTCGGATTGATTCTTGGATAATTAAAATTAGTCCACATTTGACTAGAATCATATCCCTGAGGCTTGCCATTCGCATTAAGCATATAAGTAGTGCAGGCAATTTTCACTGGGAAACTATCGTAAACCTGTTGGCCCAATTGTCCATATTGATAATAACTGGCAGCCTCGAAAGCATTAAATCCCGTCCCGTCGGAAATCATCAGGATAACATTCTTGGGCTGATTAGATATGCAAACCCCTGATGATGCAACAAATAATAACAATACCAGGAAGAAATACTTTTTCAAAACCCCTGCCTTTCCTGCCAAATGACTCAACTCAAACAATTTCTAATATCTTCATTATAGGAGATTAGACCATTTAAGTCAATAAAACAGCTGCTTAGTTGAGGCAGCATAGCAGGATAAACCGGCAATATTATATTAAACCATAGCCTCAAGGCGTTGTTTTGTTTCAGATTCGCTGAATCCCTGCTCAGCTGGTTTGAAAAATAAAGGTCTATCGAATGATACCACGACCTTGCAGAATGACTCACTTATATTCTCAATACGGAAAACTTTGCACTTACGATTAAAGGTAACTTTACTTTGAAAAGGCGAAAAACCAAGACGCGGCACATCAAATCTAGCAGTTATCTGCTTACCAGGCCAGGGGCAGTTTTCATCTGCTTCACAGCAAAATGCCATTGCCTGACTTGAAATATCCATCATCAGACCAGCCCTGCTATCTGCGACATCATCAGAAAACCAAACTCTACCATCAAGGACGAGTCTTTGCTCAGCTCTGTTTTCCTCTGTTTTTTCCATCAATACATATCCTTACACATCTGCAACATTAAATACAAGTTTTTTATCGTCAAAACACCGCTGATTTCTTGAATTTTAACTACAAAACAAGTTTTAAGCTGATCTATGCAATGTTCTCAGGTGATTGATTAAATTATTGTTTACAGCAAAGTGACTTTTTATTCCTGGTATTCGCGACGATCTGCTACACGGGGGTCGCTGTCTTCTTTTCTGCGACCGCCAACCCTTCGATCTCCACCGTCAAGAAGGGATATTCTCCGCCGATCATTGCCGCTACGTCTCTCGTTTTGCCTGCGATCCTGACCAGTTCTCTTTTCTAAAGAATCATTTTCTGACATTTTACTCTCCATTTTATATTTTCACTGAGTCATAATAAAATAAACGATACACGATTTATCGGCGAATCGGGGTTGAAAACAATAATTTTGCTTATCTCAAAAATTCTCTTAATTAAAAGCGTTTTTTCGGTGACGCAAAATGACAGGTGGGGGTTTTTTAGGGATTTTAAAATTGGGGGATGAGGGGTGGGATGGGTGAAATTGACGCAATAATCGGGGTATGGGGGGTGTT
>CAZBKA010000131.1:0-7592 GCA_964492365.1 uncultured Pirellulales bacterium
GTGCAAGAGATGAAACACCGCAAATCAATGGTGTTTCGCATTTTCTTGAGCATATGGTTTTCAAAGGAACAGAAAAACTTTCTGCTCTGCAGGTAAACGAAGCATTCGACAAAACAGGCGCACAATTCAATGCTTTTACCAGCGAAGAAAACACTGTCTTTTACGCAGCGGTACTGCCTGAATATCTCGAAGAAGTAACCAGGCTCTGGTCACAGCTAATGAGACCAAGCCTTCGCGATGATGATTTCAATATCGAAAAAAATGTTATCAAAGAAGAAATAGCAATGTATCAGGACATGCCTAATTTTGATGTAATGGACCGATGCAAAAATCTTTTTTTCGATTCTCACCCATGTGGCAACAGCGTTCTCGGCTCAGTTGAAAGTATTAATGCTATGACAGCACAGCAGATGAGGGATTACTTCGCAAAAAGGTATTCACCGAATAATATAAATGTCGCCATCACCGGTAATTTCGATTTTGAACAAATATGCCGAACAATAGAAGATGGTTGCGGCTCATGGCAAAAACAAAACGTCACAAGAGAAATCTCTTATACAAAAGGTGTAACAAAAAAACAGACTATCGAAAAAAATAACCTCCAGCAAAATCACATCTGTCTGATAAGCCCTGCTGTCTCTGCACAGGACCCCGCAAGATTCGCATTCAGATTGCTCGCCACTATCGTCGGTGATGACACTGGTTCAAGGTTCTTCTGGGAATTAGTTGATAAGGCACTCGCAGAAACCGCTGTGATGCAGCTTGAAGACATGGACGGAACCGGCGTACTTTATACATATATCGGATGCAGCTCCGAAAACACAGAAAAAGTCCTCAAAATTGTAAAAAACATTTTCACCGAACTTGCTGAAAAAGGCATAACCGAAGAAGAGCTCCAAAAAGCAAAAAATAAAAGGCTTAGTGCAGAAGTAATAAGCAACGAAGTGCCAATGGGAAGATTAGTCGAATTGGGTTTAAACTGGACATATTTAAAAACTTACCGCGATCTTCAGAGCGATATTGATGCCTTCAAAGCCGTCACAGTAGCCGACGTTAATGGTCTTATAAAGCAATATGACATGAATAATTTTACACAATTTTCCATAGGTCCAGCCAAACCTTGTTAAGATAGCTAATTTCTCCTTGATTTATTCAGCAAAAAAGTTAATATAGAGCATGTCAAGGAGACGAATGATGAATGAAAATGATAATAAAAATTCAGGCGGCATTGAACCTTTCACAAGTGGTTCTGGTAAAAATACCACGCATGAAAATTCTGCCTGTCAGGGAAAAAATATTAACATTGAGCCAGTCAATCAAGAAGAGTTGTCCATGCTCTTATCTGAACCGGTAGGTTATTCTGACATCGTAAAACAGATTAGAAAAGATACGCTCTCCCATAATAAAACGGATCAACAGCAAAAAAACAGCAACATACCGGAGTACGACCTCGGAAAACAAATGCTCGCTGCTCATCGAAAAAATACTGCTGCAAAAAGAGGCGCACCAGGACAAAAAACTCCTGTTCCAATCAAATCGATACCTTCTCCTGTACTGGAAAAATCTGCATCATGGGAAATGATTAAACAACCAATGCCCACTGATGTACAAAGCGAAGCAATAATACGAGAGATCGTTGCAAGGGATATCGCCAGACTTTGCCGTTGCAATCGGGTATAGTTTTTATATCTGCATTTATTACTCTGCTTTCGCACAGAAATCATTTACAGCTTACATGTCTCACGTTATATTAGTTTTTTATTAATTGTTACCTATTCTACATTTAGAAAGGGATTATAGCATGCGTCGAATCATAAATATAAAATTAGCAGCAACCGTAATTATCATTAACTCCCTCACTTGTATAACCTTTGCAGATGTCTCCATGCCTCAGATTTTCTCGAACAACATGGTACTGCAAAGGGACATCAGCATAAATGTCTGGGGCTGGGCTGACAAAAATGAAAAAGTTACCGTAACACTCGGCGACAAACAAGCCGAAACATCCGCAGATTCACAAGGTAATTGGTCAGTAAAACTACCACCTTTCAAAGTCGGCGATCCTCTTAAAATGACAATCAAGGGCAATAATGAAATAGTTTTTGAAAATGTCCTTATCGGTGAAGTCTGGATATGCAGCGGTCAGTCAAATATGCAATTCGGTCTGGCAAACGCTTTTAATGCTGAAGAGGAAATAAAAAACGCTAACTACCCGAATATAAGATTATACACTGTTCCGCAAAGAACTTCAGGAACTGCTCGTCAGGATTTTGACTCTCGCTGGGTAGTATGTACCCCTGAAAATATAAGCAATAGATGGGGTAGCTTTTCTGCAGTTGCATACTTTTTCGGTAGAGAGATTCACCAGAAAATTAATGTCCCCATCGGTCTGATAAACACCTCATGGGGTGGAAGTTATATCGAAGCCTGGATACCTGAAAACGGCTTTTATTTCTCACCTCAAATAAAGGACTTGGCAAAATTCACAAAAGATACAAATAAAAAATATCGTAAAAAACTGAAAGAAAATCTAAGCCACGCTGATAAAAAAACAGGCTTCGGCACACCTTTTGTCATGCCGCAGCATCCTTTCGACATCGCTGGCGGAATGTATCCTCAAAACCCGACATGCCTTTACAACTCGATGATAAACCCAATGGTGAAATATGGCATCGCCGGGGTAATCTGGTATCAGGGCGAATCAAACCGCCAGGACGGTATGTTGTATTATGAAAAAACAAAAGCGTTGATTGGAAGTTGGCGAAGCATCTGGCAGCAGGGAGATTTCCCGTTTTACTACGTCCAGATCGCCCCGCTTGCCCAGGGACAACATTACAAGGATGACGAGCTTCCGAAACTGTGGGAGGCACAGACCGAAACACTGAAAATAAAAAACACCGGTATGGCTGTTACTGTCGACATCGTTGACAACGTGTGGGACATTCACCCGATAAACAAACAGGATGTCGGGAAAAGGCTCGCACTTTGGGCACTGGCAAAAAACTATGGTCAAAAAGATATCGTATACAGCGGACCTCTATACAAAAAAATGGAAATTAAAGATGGTAGGATTATTATTTTTTTCGACTATGCTGACTCAGGACTGACAACTAGAGACGGAAAAGAACCTGATTATTTTGAAATTGCTGCCGAAGATAAAAAATTTGTAAAAGCTCAGACAATCATACAAGGCCAAACCCTGGTTGTTTATAGTGAAGAAGTCAAAAATCCAACCGCGGTAAGGTTCGCATGGAATCAGCAAGCCACCCCAAATCTGTGCAACATGGAAAAACTGCCCGCATCGCCTTTTAGGACAGACCGATGGTAAAGCAGGGAAAAAAGTCTGTAATTTTGACGATTTAGCTGGTTTTTTTGTTTTTTTTACATAAAAACGAAGATTATAACACAGACACACTTGCAATTAGCACCTGCAATATGTAAACTCTTGTCTTGCTCTCGGAGAGGTGACCGAGAGGCTGAAGGTAACGGTTTGCTAAACCGTCGTACGAGTGAATGCTTGTACCGCGGGTTCGAATCCCGCCCTCTCCGTTAAAAAGCAGGCTTTTCGCCTGCTTTTTTTATGCGCGAAATCTGATATAATAAAAAAATCATGCATAGAAAGGATTTAAATGGTAACTGATATCAAACGTCAACTGCAAATACCAAAGGGGTCTTCGGTTCAGGCCGATGAGTACCGGGATTTTCTGAAAGAATCATATTCATACCTGTCGCAATTTGCTAACTACCTCCCAGCATCTGAGGATATCAACGCTCTTGAACTGGCGCATCTGATTCCGTCGGTAAAGGAAACAATGCTTGCTATTTATCTGGGCATAAATGACGCGGTCTGCAACAAGGGTCTAGTTACAGCCCTGCTGCCCCAGCACGGTCATAACAACGTATTTGTTTTCGAGCCTCAGATATATTCCGGCGGAAATGATGTTCCACCCGGCACAGTCGACGCTCGTTCGATACTGGTTGGTTTTGAGGCGCCTAACGAAACATGGAATGCAAACTGGACTTACCTGATGATCGAAGATGTTGCCCTTTCCTATAAACAGCTATGGAAAAGTAAAGGCTACATAGACATGATTCCTGCAAAATTTGAGGATTTTACTTTGATGACCAATCCAACGATCAGCAAAGTCTGTTTCTTTGTTTCCCAAAAAGCATTCGATCACCCTGTAAATAAACAAAGATGCTATCTTAAAGACGCAAGAAAAAAAGGCGAAAAACAATTCGACCAGTTCCATATCCCCGCAGAGATAAGCGATGAATTTGAAGAACTTGTCCCTGTCATTTTAGAGCAGGGAGAAAAACTATTTATTGCCGCAACAGATTTTGGCCCCTGCGCTCATGGCTGGTGCAATATCCATCCCGACAATAAACAACTGGCCGTTATTAACGAAGTTTCTGCTGTTCCGCTTGATCTGGTCATTCAAAAACCGCCAATCAACTCAATATATGCTGCAAAAATAAAACCAGCAAGAGGCAGCGCCGACATGACAACAGACTGGTTCAAAAGAGGTAACCAAATAATAAGAACTCCGATCCTGCAGGGTACATTTAAGGGGTGATATTAAAAAAACAAAACCTTTTGTTTTTATCGGACTACGGTTAAGCTTTTAAACTAACAAATTAGCTAAAAACTCTCCTATTTCAAGCTAATTACTTATACAACATAAGTCTTTAACGAAAACATCGAAAAACTTTAAAAAATCTTCAAGAAATCTTTAAAAAATCAGAAAAAAATTTGACATCCGATAAGATATGCTTTACATTTTATAAAATGTAAAAGTCATTTGTTCCTGAAATAAAGGTGCTTTTTGGGGACGTTGGATTGGTTTGTAATAAATCGGTGACAATGAATAGAGATGGAAAGATGGTGACAACAAACAACAGATTTTTTCAAGTGCCTGTAAAGCTTTACCGTATCGGTGATCTTGTACGCTACACGCCCTTCTCCAGGCAGACTATTCATAACTATACGATAATGGGGCTGATCAGCGAATCAAAATGGACAGAGGGCGGGCACCGGCTTTATGACGAATCAGTTTTCGAAAGACTATCGAGAATCCTCGAACTAAAAGAGACCAAGACTTTGTCAGAAATACGCAGCATACTTAGTAAAGATAAAGAAGCTAGCAATGTGCAGCAGCATCTAAGCTGACATGTGAGGTTATAACGGAATATATAATATAAATGAAAAACTCATGGATGAGACAAACAAAACAAATTTTATTCCCAGGAACTTACCCCCCTGCTTTGGGTCGGTGCTTCTAAGGTTGTTTTGTGCTGAAAAACTAAAAGGATTTGTAAATGAATATATCATCATTAGTAACAGATAATATTACAGAGGTGCTGGTAAAAATTATAAAATTTACAAATGCCCGCCAGGAAATTCTAACCATGAATATGGATAACAGCAATACAACCGGTTATATCCCAAAGGACCTTGATGTCGAAGGCTTTTCTGAATTGATAGATGAAGCAATTAATGAGCATGCATTGAATAACAGGCTTCTACTGCGTGATAATGATACTATCAAATTCGGTGCTAATGGTGATTTTCAGGTCTCAGCAATTACTGACTATAATTCGCTGGCCTTGCTGAAAGAAGACAGAAATAAATATATTGAAACTCAAATCGACAAAATGCTGGAAAATTCGCTTAATAAAAAAATAGCAAATGAGCTTTTGAAGCAAAAACAAGGTTCAGCTTCAATATTTGAATAAAAATAAATAAAGACGTACAGTTTTTAAAGGATTAAAAACAGGAAATGCCAACTCAAACGCTTCATTTACAGCAGATGATGAAAGACAGCCAAAGAAAAGCTAATGTTTTGGCAATTACAAGCGGCAAAGGCGGAGTAGGAAAAACGAATATCTCGGCGAATTTAGCTTTGTGTCTGGCAGCAGCTGGGCAAAAAACTATCCTCGTAGATGCAGATTTCTCGCTCGGTAATCTTGATGTCATAATGAACTTCAACAGCAAATACAACATATCGCATTTTCTTAGCGGCAGAAAAGAAATCAGAGATATTATTCATAACGGCCCGGAAGGGTTGGAGATTATCTGCGGCGTCTCCGGACTTGAACAGCTCGCAAATATCGGTGAGTTTCAGCGAAAGAGAATGATCCAGGAGTTGGATAAGCTTCAAAACGATGCAGATACGATGATAATCGATACAGCAGCGGGCATTACAAAATCTGTAATAAGCTTTTGTCTTGCCGCTGACCAGGTACTGGTTGTTACCACACCTGAGGCAGCTGCAATGACAGATGCATACGCAGTAATAAAAGTTTTGGCAGGTAATAAGTACCAAGGTAAAATTAGTGTTATTGTAAATATGGCAGATTCTATTGCTGAGGGGAAAAAAACTTATCAGCATATTGCTTATGTAGCAAAAAGATTTCTCGATGCCGACATATATAATGCGGGGGTATTGCTCAGAGATGAGCAGTTATTATCGGCTGTTCGTCAGCGTAAACCAGTAGTGTTGGCTTATCCAAAAGCCCGAATCACTACTTCACTTGTCGCATTGTCGTCAAAATTGGCAAACAGCTCTGCCGCCAAATGTAGTAACGATAATTTTTTTAAGAAATTTGTTGATTGGTTTTTCTAAAGTTATCGGCCTAATCGACGATAATTAGTACTGGTGATATTCAGACTGTTTTAGTTAATGGTCAGAACACTTAAAAAGTAAAAATGGTGATTGGTTAATATCTGAAGCATTGGTCTTCAGAGCCTGGTTTTTGTCATAGATATTCACGGAGGACAGCTGTGAAAACCAAAAGTAAGCTTGATATTCAGGAAATCTGGGATCAGTTCTATAAGACACATGACGTTGAAAGCAGAAATGCTTTAATGGAACATTATCGGCCCTTGGTTCAATATGCCGCAGTTCGTCTTCACAGTAAATTGCCCGACAAAGTTGAGGTTGATGACCTTGTAAGTGCCGGCATTTTTGGTTTGATGGACGCTATCGATGCATATGACCCGTCAAGAGGGGTTAAATTCGAAACTTACTGCTCACCTCGTATCAGGGGTTCTATTCTTGACGAACTTCGCAGCATGGACTGGGTTCCAAGGCTTGTTCGCGCAAGGGCACATCAACTTTCAAAGGCAACACAGGAATTAGAGTTGAATCTTGGAAGAAGACCTACAGAAAAAGAAACCGCAGAAAAATTGCAGCTCGGCAAAATCGAATTCGATAGACTCCGCAGAGACGCCAATGCGATTGGTCTGGTTTCTTTAACAAATAACTACGGCGAAGGCGACAGCGAAAAAGAGGTCTGTGAAATAGATGTGATCCAGGACCGAAAAAGTGAAAATCCTCTTGTTGAAGCACAAAAAAGAGATTTGAAGAGCCTACTGACAAAAGGCCTGACACGAGCAGAAAGACTCATAATCGTTCTTTATTATTATGAAGAAATGACGATGAAAGAGATCGGCGCAACGCTTGATCTGTCAGAATCTCGTGTTTCACAGATGCATTCATCTATCGTTGCACGATTAAAAGCTCAGCTTGATACCAGGAAGCCAGAGTTTTCAATATAGATTTATTTTTCAGATGGGCAGGATTTGCGGC
>CAZBKA010000132.1:0-7459 GCA_964492365.1 uncultured Pirellulales bacterium
GTCAAGTTGATATAGTAGAAAAACTTTGCTTGATATATCTACGGGTATATTTACCGGATCAGTCTTCTATCTGAATTTTTACTAGTTACAGCCGTTTGATATAATTAACCTTATCATCACCGATGGCATAAAAATCTTTGATGCAGGATTCATTGCAATAACCAATTTTTTCATAGAATCGTCGAGTTGAAATGTAATATGGACTTCCGGATGTATCAACCGTTATCAGTCGACCGCCGCTGTTTTTGATAGCCTTTTCAGCGTATTGCATAAGAAGTGTGCCTATGCCGCCGTTCTGGTTTTCCGGGTCCACTGCAACCCAGTAAATATCAAAGGTACCAACCGTACAAGCTGTAACCCCGAAACAAACCCAACCAATCGTTTTATTGTTTGCATCTCTGGCAACAAATGACTGGTAATCTGCTGTCGGGCTGCCTGGAATTGCGTCATCAAAAACTTCCTCTGCTATCAGAAGCTCATCTTCTCGAAAGAATTTTGTGCGTTTAAGAATCGACATGACAGCTTCTTTGTCTTCGAGGTCAGCTCTGCGTATTGTAATTTTAAGTGGTTTAACACTCATAGATAATTCCTGTCATATGATCAGATTAGAGATTTTCAGAATTACGCATTGATGCGTTATTCAATATTGTTTCAACAAACTTTTTGTAACTTATTCCACCAGCTTCGAGAGCAGCTGCAAATCCGGCATCCTCTGATATATCCGGGTTTGGATTGACTTCAAGTACGAAAACATGTTCCCTGCGACTCATACGGAAATCAACACGGGCATAATCCTGACAGCCGATAGCGTTCCATGCGGCAAGAGCATATTGTCGTACCAGACTAGCGACTTCTTCGGACAGCGGGGCAGGTATAATACGGGGAGTATTGTTAAAGGCAAAGGAACCAGCATGCCATTTTGCGGAATAATCCACAATTTTGGGTTCATCTGCACTAAATGCACCGAAATCGATTTCAGCAATTGGCAAAACCCGTACATTGTCGCCTTGCTGAATTAAAGAAATATTAAGCTCACCATCCGGAATAAATTGCTCAACAAGTGCCGGCTGATTAAACTGATTATGAATTTTATCAATTGCTTTGTTCAAAGCCTCGCTTGGCAGGTCAACGATCGAGTTGACACTGATGCCTTCGCTGGCATCGGAAAAAACCGGTTTTACGAAATATTTTCCGTGGGTTAAACCTTTCAGATTGATTTTTTGATTGATTTGAACAGTTGTTCCATCCGGTACCGGCACACCAGCATCTTTAAGCACTGCTTTTGTCTGTCCCTTGTTTTGAGCAAGTATCAAAGCGGCTGTGCTGTTTCCGGTACATGCCCGACCGTACGCCTGGCAGATTGCAGGGACATAACAAGCCTGCATAATGTCTGCAGGAAATTCTTCTACCAGGTTAAAGACAATTTTTTCTTTGCAGCTGGTGAGAACTTCTGGTAATTGTTCGATTGTTTCAATGCTTTTGACCTTGTATTTTACACCAAGCGACTTAAGCGTCTCAGTAACAACGCGAACCTCTTCCATGAGACCGGCACAACTTTCCTCAAAGACGATTTTGTCTTTGGCTGCTGAACCATTTTCAACAGAGTTGTGTATAATCAGAACGTCGCTTGTCATGTAATGTGGCCTATCCATTCAGCCTTTTAAGGGCGTTATCAATTATCTGACCAATTAATTCCTCATACTTCATACCTTCCTGAGTTGCGATCATTGGCAGATCAGAATGTGTCGGATGAAGACCAGGCAAAGGGTTAATTTCCATAAAGCATGGTATGCCTTTGCTGTCACAGCGAAAATCGACGCGAGCGGCATCTCTGCATTGAAGAGCTTTATAAGATTTAAGGGCCAATTGCTCAAGATGCCTGTAAAGTGTGCCTTTTGGGCATGGAAAATATTTTACAAATTTTTCCCATTCTTCTTTTACAGCATATGAATATATTGCACCATTTTTGTCGTTTGGCATCATTATTTCCATGATTCCAAGCACATAAGCATCACTTCCGTTGCCCAAAACTCCGATTGTGAACTCTCTGCCGGGCAAAAATTCCTCTACCAGAACAGGTTGAGCAAAGCGTTCCAGCAAACATTCGCATGTTTGTGTCAGCTGGTCACTTGATTCGATCCTGGAGTTCTGATCTATACCTTTTCCGGTACCTTCAGCTATAGGTTTTGCAAACAGCGGATATTCCAAAGCAATGTGATTAACATCTTCAGGGAATTCGACTATCTTAAATTTAGCTGTTGGCAATCCAGCATCACGTACAATATGTTTAGCAAAACCTTTATCCAAAGTTAATGCACAAACAAGAGGATCTGAAAAAGTATAACCGATATTGTATGCATCAAGAATTGCTGGAACCTGTGACTCACGACATCGGCCTGACAAACCTTCTGCAATATTGAAAACTAAATCCCATTTTTCACCCGCAACAAGGCGAGCTGACAACATGCGGACGTTTCCAATCCTGACAGTGTTATATCCTAAAGTCTGGATAGCTTGCTCCAGCAGCAAAATAGTTTCCTCAAAATCAAATTCTGCAACATCTTCTTCTGTAAAACCTTCAGCTAGGTAATCTTTTCTCAGGTCGTATACTAATCCAATCGTTAGCTTCATTTTCCTTTTCCTTTGAATATTTCCGTGGTTACCTGATACTGCTGTTTTGATATCTCATAGATTATAACAGATTTTATGCTCAATCAGCTGCAGATAACACCACACAAGGGGATTGCCATTCTAGTCTCTTACAGATTTTTTGCCCGAAGCCAGATCGCTCTGACTTCGGAGCAAAAATTTTTATATGTTTTAAAGCATCCGATTTACCGGATGACTAACTCATAACTCGAACAAAGAGCCGCAATTGGGAGCAGAAGCTGCCTTTTTCCGTTTTTCAATAATTTTCTGGCGTCTATCTGTTCTATTCATATTCAGTGGTTGAATAATCGACAATTTTCCACTGGCCAACTCCCACACACCGCCTTTTGTCGACTGGGCTTTGTCTTCTTCCTGCTGCAGTCTGGGGGATGCCTTTATTTCGGGTTCAGGGTAATTAACCAAAAGACCTTCGTAGTTACGCAGAACCGTATGCGTTGGACTCATAGAAACGATATAGTTAGGTATAATCGGTATTTTTCCACCACCGTGCGGCGCGTCTACAACAAAAGTTGGTATAGCGATACCGCTTACTCTACCTCTCATATATTCAATTATTTCTATGCCACGACTTAAAGGTGTACGGAAATGCTCTACACCACGCACCAAATCACACTGGTACAGATAATATGGTCTGACTCTCATTCTGATCAGCCCACGGCATAGTTGCTCAATAATTTGAGGAGAGTCGTTAACGCCTCTGAGTAAAACAGTTTGATTTCCAAGAGGTATCCCTGCGTTTGCTAAACGACCACATGCTTCAATAGCCTCAGGGGTTAATTCGTTAGGGTGGTTAAAATGCGTATTGATCCAGAGTGGATGGTACTTACGCAGCATATCAACAAGTTCATTATCGATTCTCATTGGCAAAACAACAGGAACTCGTGATCCAATACGGATTACCTGGACACTCTTGACCGAACGGATAGCTGACAACACTGCCTCAATCGCAGGGGTTGGCATTGTTAAGGGGTCACCGCCTGAAATAACAACATCAGAAATTTCAGGATGAGCTAACAGATATTCTGTTACTTGTTGTAGTCTGCGAGGTGAAATCGAACTTTCTCTGTTTCCAGCTATACGCTTACGCGTGCAATGACGGCAATAAGAGGCACAAGTAGTCGTTACGATTACCAGTGCGCGGTCTTGGTACCGATGCACAAGGCCTGGAACGGGCATATCTTCGTTTTCTTCCAGCGGATCTTCACTCAGGCATGACGGATTGAAAAGCTCCCCGGATTGCGGCACGCACATTTGAAAAATAGGGTCTGAAATGTCAGGGTGCTGTATGAGCGACGCATAATATGGGTTGATTGCCAGAGGATATTTTTTGATAACATCTATTAGATTCAGGTTATCATGCAAGGCTGGTAGGTAACGTATTAGTTGTTCAAATGTACGTATCCTGTTTTTTATTTGCCATTTCCAGTCATTCCAGTCACTTTTGCTCTGCTGATCAGCTTTGTGAGAGCCTGCAGAACACTTTTGGGCGCAAGCCTGTTCTAAAGGGGGAGGGTCATCAGGTTGCCCTGTGGTACTTTCAGAAAAGTCACATGCTTCTACTTCTACTTTATACACAGTTTATATTCCTTAAAAACAAAAAAATTAACTATGGCGCATAATTATATCTCTATTAATTTGTGGTACAACAAAAAAATATCAAATCTTATATACGAGGCAATATTTTTTTTGTTTGCACGTTTAGCTGTATAATATACTATAAAGCCCGTGTGGTTATGGTCCTAAAATATATTACATTTCAATAGTATTTGTGAGGTTTTATGATGGCTAAAACTACGATGAAGGAGTTTCCACTCTCAAAGGTTTTTCAACTCATTGAGCCTGGTCCGGTTGTTATGGTAACGACTGCAAATAAGAAAAAAAATAATATCATGACGATGAGCTGGCACATGATGATGGAATTTGAACCGCCGCTTATTGGTTGCATCATCAGTTCCAGTGATTACAGTTTTGCCGCACTGTGTGCAACTAAGGAATGTGTTATCGCAATTCCTTCAGTTGATATTGCGACAAAGGTAGTTGAAGTTGGCAATTGTTCGGGGCAGGATGTGGATAAATTTGAGACTTTTGGTTTTACACCCATGTCAGCCAAGAAAGTCAAGGCACCGTTAGTAGCCGAATGTCTTGAAAATCTGGAATGCCATGTGGTAAATACCACTTTGGTAAATAAATATTGCCTTTTTGTATTGGAGGTAGTGAAAGCTTGGACTAATCCTGATCGTAAAGAACGGCGAACAATCCATGCAAACGGTGATGGAACTTTTGTGGTTGATGGTCGAACCCTGAATCTCAAGGCGAAAATGGTAAAGTTTCCATCGCTTGTTTAATCAAAGATTTTCAAAAGGTGGTCTTTACACAGGAAATTGTGATATTGATATAAAAAACGGAGGAATCGCTGTTATGGAGCAGAAAAGCAGGTGGTTTTGTTGTAATTATCCTCGTTTTTTCAAATATTGTGATTTAAAATCACAGAAAAGCACGAATCGTAACTTTTTTGTGTTAATTTATTTATTTTTGTTTGTACTTTGGCTTGCCAAAAGGGTAGGATGAGGTTTCGTGGTTAGAGAACCACTTTCGAATTGACCCGGAAATAATAACGGGGTCATATAATATTTTTTCAGGTTTGTGAGTTTATGGCTAAGAATGTTAATATTTATGTAGGTAATCTTGATTTTGCGACGACTCAGGAGGATTTAGAAAAGCTTTTCTCCGAATTTGGTGCGGTTGAGAATGCAAGGATTATCACCGATAAAATGTCTGGCAGGAGCAAAGGCTTTGGTTTTATCGAAATTGCTGCTGATCAGGCACAGGCAGCGATTGAAGCCCTTGACGGCAAAGATGTAAATGGCAGGGCAATTAAGGTTAATGAAGCTAAGCCCAAAACAGATCGTCCTCGTGGCGGCTCTGGTGGTGGCGGTCGTGGCGGATTTGGCGGCGGTCGCGGCGGTTTTGGTGGCGGCAGTGGCGGTCGCGGTGGTTATGGCGGCGGCAGAGGTGGTAGTGGCGGTGGTGGCGGAAACAGAAGAGAAGGCGGTAGTGGTAACCGTGGTGGATCTGGACGTTACTAGAAGCTATTAGTGCCAATTACAAAGTTTAGTGCTATCTGGCGCAATATGTATAGATTAGAAGCCTGCATCGGGTATGGTGCAGGCTTTTTTTTTTGCTTCACAGGTTTTGACTGCTGATCATTTATTATTTTTAGCTCTTTTCGCGACAGCCTTGAAAAAGGTGTAGCAAAAAACACCATCTTCCTCTGCAGTTCTGTAAAGGTCTTTAATGCCTTTATCGAACGAGTTTTTGTCTGTTATCCCAGCTTCTATAGCAGCCGCACGAACACCTTCTATCATTGCGGTAAAAGTTTTCTTAGTAAAACCTTCGACCAATTGAGGCTTGCTGGAATCAACGTACACCATTCTCGGGGAAACCTGAACATTTTCATAGCCTGCCTTGGTCATAAGAGGGTATAATTCTCTGCCGATCATCGCATTTCCGCCGCATCTGCTTTGAAGTTCAACCTGACACCTGATGGCCTTGTGTGCAGCTTCGCTGTCAGGGTAAAAATAGGCGGAACCATGGTCACCTTCAATAACTGTTATGGTTCCACTAGGTTTAATAAAATTTTTGAGGATTGAAAGAGCTTCAACAGGGTTCGGGAGGTGCTCAAGTACGAAACACAAAAAGATATGGTCGAAAGACTCCTGTTCAAAAGGCAAATTGAAAATATCTGCCTGTTGAAAGGTAACGTTGGTAAAGCCTTCTGATTCTACCTTTCTTTTTGCCTCAGCAACTGAAGCTTCTGATATGTCAACAGATGTGATTTGAGCATTTGGACTGTTTTTTGCTAAACTGACGGTTTGTGCCCCAACACCACAGCCGGCTTCGAGAACCTTACTTCCCGCGGGAAATGAGGTATCGCAATGCAATAACTCAACAAGTGTCAAAGCCTGGTCTTGCAGGCGAATATTTTCCCTTTGATTATATCCATGAACATACGCGTCACTCATTCAATCTACTCTCCTGAATAAAACAGCCGTTCCGCATCAAATCTAACTTTGTGCAGGTATAGTATATACTCTAAAGCCTTTATACTACACCATCATCTTACTGCCTATTGATCGGAATGTTCGTGGTGCATTATTTTATCTTCAACCTTATGTTTAACGCCGACAACTTTTTCAGTAATTCTCTGTATAATTACATAAAGAACAGGCATCATAAATACACCTGCAACTGTAGCGACAAGCATTCCGCCGAAAGTAGCTGTTCCGAGTGCACGTCTGCTGACGGCGCCTGCTCCGCTTGCTACAACCAGTGGTGCAAAGCCAAGCAGAGTTGACAAAGCGGTCATTAAAATAGGTCTGAATCTCAACCTTGCTGCTGTCGTAGCTGAATCAATTATCGAATGACCTTCTTCATGATGTTGTTTTGCGAACTCGACCAGCAGAATTGCTGTCTTGCTTGCCAGACCGATTAAAAGCACCAATCCGATCTGAGTATAAATGTTGTTATCGTAACCTTTAAACCACGTGAAGAACAACGCTCCGAACACAGCTATCGGCACAGTAAGAATGATTGCAAACGGTATTGACCAGCTTTCATATTGAGCTGCCAGAAATAAGAACACAAAAATCAGACCCATGATGAAAATGAAATTTGATTTTTCACCTGCCCTTGTCTGCTGATAGCTCATGCCTGACCATTGATAGCTGATACCTCTTGGTAATTTTTCCTTACACAGCTTGTCCATATAATCCATAGCTTCACCGGAACT
>CAZBKA010000133.1:0-7392 GCA_964492365.1 uncultured Pirellulales bacterium
GAAAGACGTACCTGTCCACCGCAAAGAAATTTTCCTGGCTATTCAGGCTGAGAAAAAAAATACCCAGCCTGCATAGGATTAGATTTATGCGAAGGAAGTGACTATGTCGGCCATCATGGATTACTGATATGACTGCACAGCATATTCAAGTCGCCAATATTCGACGACATCCCAATTCTGCATAAGGTAAAATCGTATTTTACCGGATCAGTTGGTTGAATTTCTGCAAATTTCTCTGTTACTTTCACTGCTGTTGAAAGAGAAATGCTCTTTTGCTGATGAAATTTCAAAATCCCTGATATTCTGGACATGTGAACATCCATCGGGATAATCAGCTTGGCTTTATCAACCGATTTCCATAAACCGGTATCAACATCATCGCCGCGTACCATCCATCGCAGAAAAAGATTCAGCCTTTTGCAGGCACTCGCCCTGGCGGGGTCGGTTAATAAATATTTCAAACCGGTGCTTACCTGTCCATCATTTTTAGAAGCATCAGCATCCAGCAATTTATGACAGAATATTGTCAAAGCAGGAATTATGTTTTCATCTTTGCTGCTGTAGCCGGTCAGGAAAAATTTTTCGATGCTGCCATGCTTATTTAAAAAATATTTCAGTGAAGCAAGCAAATCAGAAATATCGTTACCAACGTTAAATCTGTGTTTGAAATCAGTCAGGCGGTCTCTTTTGGTTTTATTGAAATTCACGACAAAATCAAACGGGTTTTCGCCGATCCTTGCAAAAAGATTTGTCAGACTTTTTCCAATCTGTGCAACCCTGCCATAAGCAAGCATTGCTGACAGCAAAGCAACTATCTCCATATCCGCAGGTTTTTTATATTTGTAGACAAACTGCAACGGATCCGGAGATATATTTTCTTTATGGTTATATTTTTTATAGAGCTTTTCAAGAAACTCTCTGGTCTTTTTTATATCAGTAGGCATTTGTTATACATTCGTTGTTTAATACTCTGAGCTGCTCAGAAAACTTTTCCAGCTATTAACATGTCCCTTTTCATCTGCATGATTTTTTTCGATTATCTTTCTCGTATCCCCATCCCATTCTATAGTTTCAAGCAGCTCGGCATAATGATTAACCGCTTTGTTTTCAACCCAGACACCGGTTTTAAGCATTATTTTTTTACCGAGAATCCTTGAACCAAACCCAAAAACAAATCCGACTATCCAGTATGCCCATCGAAACGGATTGGGTCTGAAGCCATATTCATAGAGCTTAATCTGAAAATCCTGATAGTGTGTCATCTCGTTGCACATCGCGGCAATAAGCCGGCGGTTTAACTCGGTATTTGCGTTTGTCAGTTGAAATCTGTATATGGTCATCGCCATTAATTCCAAAGTATTCAGCGTCATCAAACCCTTTTTAATTGCTTTGAGCCTTTCAGGATTGACATTTTCCGCTCGCAGTTTGAAGTCGCCGCTTCTCATCTGTGGTCTGACAATGGAAATATCGTAATTTTCTTCGCTCATTTTTTATCTTTCATTTTCAATCGATTGATATATTTTTCCATTTTCGGCCATCAGTTTCAATAAGATTGTCTGCTGCCGGAAAGGATTCACTACCGGCTTGGTATATATGCAGTTTGGATTCATTTCCCTGCCAAGCCTGGATTACAGGTTCAAGCAATCGCCACGATGCTTCAACACTGTCGTATCTTGTGAATAAAGTCTGATCGCCTAACATACAATCTAAAAGGAGTCTCTGGTATGCTTCAGGCATTTCTATCAGAAAAACATTTTTATAATTGAAGTTCATATTCAAAGTTGTCATGCAGATTTTTGAACCGGGTCTTTTTGCCTGAAAGCTCAGTGACATACCTTCTTCAGGTTGAATCTGAAAAACAAGTACATTGGGCGGCATCTCATCAAGCCCCACAGCGGCAAAAAGCGAATGAGGAACCGATTTGAAATAAACCGCTATCTCCGTATCCTTTGATTTCATCGCTTTGCCTGTACGCAGATAAAAAGGCACACCTTTCCATCTCCAATTGTCAATTAAAAGCTTGGCAGCAACAAAGGTCTCTGTTTGTGAATTTTTGGCAACGCCTTCTTCCTCGAGATAGCCCTTGACTTGCTTACCTTTTATTTTGCCCGGACTATATTGTGCCCTTATAAAATTATCATTTATTGTTTTAATATCTATAGGCCTTATTGCTCTGAAAAGCTTTACTTTTTCATCGCGAATGCTATCTGCATCGAAAGAAACAGGCGGCTCCATTGTCGCAAGAGCTAGTATTTGCAGCATGTGATTCTGGAACATATCACGAAGTGCACCGCTTTTATCGTAGTAACTGCCGCGGTAATCAACGCCTATAGATTCTGAAATAGTGATCTGTATATGGTCGATGTAATTGCGATTCCAGAGCGGTTCAAAAATCAGGTTGGCAAACCGGAACATCAAAATATTCTGTACAGTTTCCTTGCCAAGATAATGGTCAATCCGGTATATCTGTGATTCCTCAAAACAATGACCAATATGCTCGTTAAGTTGAGAGGCACTGTCAAGGTCACGACCGAAAGGCTTCTCTATAACAAGCCTGACATTTTTATTTTTTTGAACATCAGAGCAGGATAGCTTGGCCTGTTTAAGCTGATCAACTATAACCGTATACAAAAAGGGAGGCACAGCAAGGTAGAAAACAATATTTTCAATGCCCTTGTATTTGATATTTAACTCTTTCACCCGTTCGTTTATACGCTGATACAAATTTGCGTCATCATAACTGCCGTCAATATAATAAAGTTTTTCAAGAAAGGTATCTATGTCCTGAGCGGAAACAAATTCAGATTTGCCCCGAATCGACTCTTTTGACAATTCGCGGAATTGATCATCAGACAGCTTAGTCCTGCCACAGCCTAATAAATAAAAACTTTCACTAAGCATGTTTTGAGTATAAAGCTGAAAAACACTCTTTAATAATTTTCTGCGAACAAGGTCGCCGGAAGCACCGAAAACAACAAACCCGCAAGGCGGTGCAGGCGTCTCAGCACAGACAATATCCTGATTATTTACAGTTGGCTGAATTTGAGGCATTTTTAACTCCCATTATATTAAAGGGCAATAAATAATATGACCCAAAATGGCCTTCGTATCACAAAACTACCTAATCACCTAACCCATGCCTGTTACAATAGTATTTTATCATCCATCTCTGTCACGTTAAGCAATGGATAATGGCGATAAAGTTTTAGTCAACTGGTTCGAATTCATCTTTCCCTACACCGCATTCAGGACATGTCCAGTTATCAGGCAAATCTTCAAATGCTGTTCCTGGATCAATCCCATTTTCAGGGTCACCGGCAACTGGGTTATATATGTATCCGCACATCAAACATTTATATTTTTTCATTTTTTCTCCTTTTTTCTATTATTCCTTAGCTTCATGGTACGTAGCAGCACTCTTAGGTGTCCTGCCATGTTTAACATCGCGATAATAATTATATGTCATCGGATATTTATCTTCGCATATAGACTGACAAGCAACGATCTTTCCGATAAAAATCGTATGCGTCTCCACATCAACAGCATTGGTTACCTGGGCTTCTATAAAACCAACAGCAGAATCAGTTAAAACAGGACAGCCGGTCTCGCCAAGTCGATGCTCAACATCCTCGAACTTATTAAAATCCCTGCCGCTCCTGAAGCCAAATTTACCTATCAGCAAAGTTGGGGCCTGCTCAGCGAGAATCGAAACAGCAAATACTCCGCTGGTTTTAATATAATCCCATGTAAGGTTTCCGCGATTCATGCTTACCGCAACCATCGGAGGCTCTGGTGTAATCTGGAAAACCGTATTGACTATACAGCCGTTGAGCTTATCTCCGCTCTTAGAGCTGACAATACACATTCCATAGCTAAGATTAAACAATGAATTCAAATCAATCATGATGAGTCCCTGCTTTTATATTTAAACAAGTTCCTTGAGTTTTTCGTTCAATGAATTAATATGGCCCACCTCTTCATCGATAATTGCCTTAACTTTGTCCTTGCCAGTTTTCGTTTTCAGGAATGCTTTCATGTTCATGTAAAAGACAACAGAATCCTTTTCACTGTTCAATGCAATCATGAGTATTTCTTCAATAGGCTCATTACCCGTAATCTCTTCAACCGGGCTTTTCTTGCCCTCACTGCCATGGGAATCTGCCATCATCTGCAGATACATAGCAGCCTGGTTATCAGGGTCATAAACAGTAGGTTCCTTTTCTTCTATAGAAAGCTCCTCTCGCATGGCGGCAAAAATCTTCTCATGGCCGTCTTCCATGGCAGCAAGACCAAGCAGCATTTTTTTGGTTTCACCATCAGTGGCATTTTTTGCTGCTTTTCTGTAAAACTTCGCGCCGTTTCTTTCTATTTCTTCGGCCATTTCAAATATTTCATCTGCATTAAAACTAATATTCATTTTTAAGCTCCTTGCGCCGTTGTCGGCGGGGTAAAAACTCGCAGTCCTAATTCCTTATCTAAGAGAAACAATGCCTGTGGGGCATCTTTTATTATTTTAAGCTGCCCAAGTATCTTATTTACATTGTCCTCTTCTTCAACCTGTTCAGATACATACCACTGCAGGAATATCTCAGAGGCATTATCTTTCTCATCGCGAGCAAGATAGACAAGGTCATTTATCATAGATGTTACTTTCTGCTCATGAACCAGTGTAGATTTGATAACATCTAAGGCGTCTTTCCAACTATCAGGAGGCGTTTCGATAGCCGTCAATGTCACCTTCCCGCCGCGTGCTAATATGTAGTCATAAAATTTCAACGCGTGAAATCTTTCTTCCTGCTCCTGAACACGCATCCAGTTTGCGAAGCCTGGTAAGTCATTGCTCTGGAAATACGAAGCCATCGAAAGATATAAATATGCCGAATAAATTTCAGCATTAAGCTGTTTATTAAAAGCCTTCTGAACTTTTTCAGAGATCATTTCATATATCCTTTCATTTTTTTAAACTTTTTCCCAATTCTTTCAGCTTTTCCACAGGCCGTGGATATTGCAATATTCTCTTGCCGAAACCTTGTCAGCTTTTACACAGAAAGTTGCTATAGGCTCCTGCCCAGGAGTAAGGAACTGCCTATAAGCTTTGCCATCCGCAAGAAGTTCTATCCACTCGATATGGTGTTCTGTTGTCATGGGGTGGAGTGTGCTGCCGACCGTAACCTTATATCCACCATCGATTTTCTCTATCACCGGTACATGTTTTTCTTTTGTAGAATCAGCTGTACTTTCAGTCATAAGTTTCATGGGCTGTCCACAGCACACCAGTTCACCATCACCGGTATGAACAACCTCAACAATGTTGCCGCATAACATACATTTGTAAATTTCAAGTTTCTTTGTCATAATTACTCCCTTTCTTAATACTAAAGTTTTAATCCATAACTCCTATTTCTTTATGTTTCTGTAATATATCATCTGCAAGTTTTTCTAAAGCCAGATAATCATTTTCCTTAGGCTCCCCTTTTGCCAGAACAGTATCCAGCATTTGGCCCTTGAAATTTGTTAACATCGATGCTATTGTCTCAACTGTTTTACCGCCCCAGCCATAAGAGCCTATCACTGAAGCAAACTTAAATTTAGGCCTCAATGCATTGGCTAAAAATGCAGCGTAAGCAGCACAAGGGTGTGGCCCCATCAGAACAGTGGAAGTGCCTATAACCACAGTGGTACAATCTACCAGAGAAATCGCCAGTTTACCGATATCAACTGTTGAAAGCTCGAACTGCTTGACTTCAATTCCTCTTTCGATAAGAGCGTCTAATAAATATGTTACCATCTTTGAGGTGCTGCCGTGCATTGAGACATACGGGATAATAACCAGATTTTTCCCCTTCTCAGATGACCAGTCCTTATATGCATCGATGATAAACTGAGGGTCATTATGGACCGGGCCATGGCTCGGGGCAATCATCTCGATATCCAGGTCCTTTATCTTTTCAATGTTCTTATTTATCTGCGACCGGAAAGGCAACATTATTTCTGCAAAGTATCTTTTGGCCGGTTCATATATTTCAGCGATATCTTTCACAAACAAATTGCTGGTCGCAAAATGTGAACCAAAAAAATCACACGAAAATAATATTTTATTCTCTGGCAGATATGTGGAGAAGGTCTCAGGCCAATGCACCCAGGGCGTATAAATAAATTGTAAAGTTTTATCACCCAGCGACAAAGTGCTTCCGTCCTCTATTATCTGAAATTGATTATCTTCAAGACTAAGCAGATCCATCAGCATCGATTTGCATTTTGGATTTGTTACTATCTTTGCCTCGGGATACAGCAAAAGTATATCTGGCAATGAACCTGAGTGGTCCTGTTCAGCATGATGAGCAATTATATAGTCTATTTTAGTAATGCCTGTCTTGACAAGATTGTCGATTAATACTTCTGTCTTATCAGGGTCCACGGTATCAATCAATACAGTTTTCTCGCTACCCTTAACCAGATAAGCATTGTAACTTGTCCCATCCGGCAAAGGTATCAGCCTGTCGAAAAGCTTTGCATCGAAATTTATCACACCAACTTCAAATATGTCCTCAACCAATTTTCTCATAACAATTCCTTAAAGCTTTCAAAACTTCCTCATAATCCGGCTCATTTGTCACTTCACGGACTATCTGAACATAAGTTATCACACCCTGCTTATCAACAACGAAAACCGCCCTTGCGAAAAGATGCAGCTCTTTTATTAATACACCCAATGATTTGGCCAGCCCAGCAGTCATATAATCTGACAGTGTTATGATATTTTCCGCACTGGCATTGCCGCACCATCTTTGCTGAGCAAAAGGCAGATCCATGCTCACTGTTATTACAGCAACATTTTCACCAAACTTACCAGCCTCTTCGTTAAATCTCCTGGTCTGCAAGTCACATACCGGCGTATCCAGCGACGGAACGCAGGAAATAATACATAGTTTGCCTTTGAAAGAAGATAACTGAACCCGTGAAAGATCATTGCCTACAAGCTGACAATCCGGCAATTTATCTCCAACTTTGATCTCGTCCCCAATAAGCGTTAACGGGTTTCCCTGAAACGTTACTATATTGGTTCTTTCTACCATAGTAATCTCCCTTCTTTACATAAAATCATATTATTGAATCCAAACCGTTGCATATATTCTAAATACACCGGTTTGGAAAGAATTTATTAATACTGATTAGTAATTTTTAGGTTCTAATTCGAAATACGCCTGCGGATGTGCACATGCCGGACAAACCGATGGGGCTTCAGTTCCCTCATGTACATAGCCGCAATTTCTGCATACCCAGCGAACTTTGGTATCTCGCTTAAAAACCTTATTTCCAAGAACATTCTTCTCCAAAGCCAGATAACGGTCGCGATGGCGTGCTTCGGCGACTGCAACTTTGCGGAAAATC
>CAZBKA010000134.1:0-7278 GCA_964492365.1 uncultured Pirellulales bacterium
CATATAATCTCGCCATATTGGTCTTAGCACCGGATTCATCGATAAATACGAGTTTCCCAAGGCTCATTGAAGGTTGAGCTTTCTGCCACGAATAACGCTTAAGCTTCACATCTTCTCTGTCCTGGTCACTTGCTCGTAACAATTTTTTTTATAACTCCAGCCCAGATGCTTCAAAGCATTGTGGATAGCAACTCTGCTGCAATTACTTTACCAGAAAAATAATCCTTGATCTCTCCAAGAGTAGCATCAGGATTGTCCTGAATAAAATTAAAGGGGTGGACGGTTAGCTCCTCCTGCACTATAATGTGAGGCATGAAGCCCGCAAGTGAACAAATTGCCGCACAACCATCTCTGGTCAAAGGCCTGGATTATCCACACACATACCGTGAATTCGTTGAGATGTTTCCTGATGATGAAGCATGCGCCATATATTTGGAGCGACTTCGCTGGCCAAATGGATTTATCGGCCCATCATGCCGAATTGCTGCCACACCGTGGCGTCAGACGCGAGGTCGGCTGGTATGTCCAAATTGCCGCCATCAGTCATCGGTAAGTGCAGGTACCATTTTTGACAAGACAAGAACGTCGCTGACAACATGGTTCGAGGCTGGTTGGCATTTGACAACTGCCAAGAATGGTTTATCGGCCAAGACTCTGGAACGTACGCTTGGTGTCCGTTACAGAGTTGCTTGGGCAATCCTGCAGCGCTATCGAGTGGCAATGGTACGAGCCGAACGCAAAAGACTGTCAGGTGACGTAGAGGTTGACGAAACGATGCTTGGTGGTGTCGAAAAAGGGGGAAAACGCGGCCGTGGTGCCAGTAAATGTGTTGTGGTGATTGCTGTAGAGGTTAAACAGCCTAAGGGTTTTGGCAGGATTCGGATGCGGCATATTCCAGATGCGTCGGGAACTCATCTACTGCCATTTGTCCGTGATGTGGTGGTCCCGGGAGCGGTGGTATTCACTGACGGCTGGGGTGCCTTGCCAGAGGTATTCTATGTCCGTAGTTTTACTTTTTATGCTGGTAAGCTCAGCACCGAGGTTTTTAATTTTTACGGCAAAGTATTTATTTTCTATAGTCTCGATCATGGGTTTTGTTTCCGCAAAACAATGTGTTGAAATTATTAATGATATTATTACGATACAGGCTTTTGAGATGGGTAGTTTGTTCATTTTATTCTCCTGATAGCATTATCATCATTTTATTTATGGCTATAGGGTATCGTGTGCTGGGATTTTGTCAACAGGATTGATTGTTAAAACTATTGGGCTTTATCAGTATGTGTTTTTCAACCAATCTTCGACCAAGAGCTGAAGGTCGTTATAGTCTATGAACGAGCTTGATTGTAAATCAGCGAAGATGCATTGATCTGTTGTTGGCTCAAGCCAGCAATTGGCCAATAGTGCGAAGTCTTTGAAGTTTACGATTTTGTCCAGGTTGAAGTCAGTATCGAGGAATTTCTGAAAATAATAGATGGGTTTTTGATACCCTTCGCTTGTTGTGTAGTAGCCCTGGCTGTCGGGGGAAAAACAGATTGCTTCTCTTTGTGGCTGAGATACAGCAGGGACTGCACAGGGTTGGTTTGCGAAAGCCTGCCATGGTTGCTGACCTGGTAATATAGGCCAAAGTCGATTTTGATAATAGTCTGTTATAATAACGTATTTGCTGTCGGGGGAGATGTCTCCGCCTGTGAACCAGCTTGCATTTATAGTCGTCATTAATGACAGTGTTGTAGTTTGAGTTGTTGATTGAGGATACGAGGCTTTATAGACCTGTGTCGGGTTTATGCGTTTTGTTAAGATGTATATGTCTGCGTTGTTCGGATATACCATTAGGATTTCAGCGTCGCGCGGCCCGGCAGTATATTTCAAATTTATTGCATCAACACCAGTAAGGCTGACGGAACCATAGTAGCTGTTTGCGTCAACGGTTGGTTCTGCAATGCGGTAGATGGTCACTGAGTTGTAGTCTGCGTCGTTGTCGCCGATGTCACCGACGTATATGTAATCGGTTCCAGAGATTGGGCCTGGGCCTATTGCGATGTCTTCATAGTCTCTTTTTACTGCACCATTTAAGTAGAATGTTCCGAGGTTTTTACCAGAGCTGGTCATAGCATATATTACAGCAGTGCTTGAGTTGCTATGGTCATTGTGGACCCAGAAGACGTCGGGATTTTTTCTGCTGGCGGCGATGCCTGAAATCTCGTCGGCGCTACTGCTCTGGACAGTTCCGATCTGGCGTGGTTCATCAAATTGGGGACAACTGTAGGCCGGACAACAACTTTGCAGTGCAGCGAGAAGCAGCAAAGATGTGTAAAATATTTTTTTAACCATTAAACAATTATCTTTCCATTACCAAAACGATGCTACGGTCTACAAACAAAGGGCTAATGAAATATTAACGTAATTCTACCAAATAAGATGTGTTATGTCAAGCCTGATATGCTCAAACTTAGGGGGTATTTACCGCTTACAATTTTCTGCCTTGTGACCGAAATCAGGTGTATCTGCTTCCACCATCCCTGACGGACTGGCTGCCCCAGGATCATCTGGCGTGGTTTGTTCTCGATGCGGTTGAACAGATAGACCTGTCTGAGTTTACAAGAAATACCGTAGCGACGGGGTCGGCAACTCTGCCTTTCATCCGTCAATAATGGTGGCCTTGTTGGTATATTCTTACTGCACAGGTGAGCGGTCCAGCAGAAAGATTGAAAAGTACTGCCAGACGGATGTGGCCTATAAGATTGTTACGGCCAATCAGTATTCCGACCACAGCACGATCAGTCGTTTTCGCAAGGATAATCAGTCGCATTTAAAGAAGTTGTTTCTGGAAATTCTCAGGCTTTGTGCTGAAGCAGGTCTGGTCAAACTCGGCAATGTTTCATTGGATGGTACAAAGATTAAAGCCAATGCTTCGCTATCAGCCAATCGAACACTGAAGCACTTAGAGCAAGAAATCGATAAGATGCTATACGAGGCAGACGCTAAAGATGCCGAAGAAGATAAGGTTTTTGGTGCAGACAAGGGAGGCGATGAAATGCCTGATGATCTGCGGGATCGCAAAAGCCGAATAAACCGCCTGAAGGCCTGTAAAGAGCGTTTAGATCGCCAAAGGGCAGAAGCAGAAAAACAACAGCAGGATAAAATAGATGAGCGAAAGGCCAAAGAAGAAAGCACGGGTAAAAAGTCTCGCGGTCGAAAACCCAAGCCTGCCGAAGAAGCTGGAAACACAGATGCCAAAGCCAATGTAACCGATCCTGACAGCAGGATCATGAAGACTCGAAAAGGTTTTGTTCATGGCCTCAATGCCCAGGCGGTAACAACTGAACAGCAGATAATTGTCGCTGAAGATGTTACTCAGGAAGAAAATGATAAATAACAGTTGCATCCGATGCTTGAGCAGGCAGAAGAAAATCGATAGGCCGTTGAAATAGAAGAGGAAATTGGTGTGGCTTTGGCAGATGCCGGCTATTGCAGTGAAGATAATTTTACAAAGAAGCCTGCTGGTAACATTGAGTTGTTGGCAGCAACACAGAAAGATTATAAACAGCGAAAGGCAATGGCCGAGCAACCGGAAAACGAAGAACCGATAACGGACAACTTATCGCCGACAGAATTAATGGAAAGAAAGCTTCTGACCGAACGAGGGCGAGAATTATATAAGATTCGAGGCAAGACTGTAGAACCTGTATTTGGCCAGATTAAAGATGTTCGCGGCTTTGATCGGTTTATGCAACGAGGTATTGATGCATGCCGCGGCGAGTGGTCGCTGATATGCGCTACGCATAACCTTTTGAAGTTGTGGCGAAGCGGAAAGGCCTGTTGGAATTGAGAAAAAGGCTGTTTTTATTAATTTGACGTGCAATTTTGCTGGATTTTTTGGCGGAAACACGATACAATATAAAAAGTTAAGAAAAGGTGTCTGGGAAACAGAGAATTGAGCCGTCTGTCCCGGATAGCCATCGGATCCAACGGTTGGATTCAAAAATCATTGTGCAACAGGATGAAAAGCAGCAATAACGACTTCAGCAATAACTGCTGGCGTGCCAATTCATGGAAGAAAGAAACACTTTGGGATGGCTCTACAATTTACTCCAATGGAAGACCGAGCGGAAGTAATGAGGTAACATCTGATCCGCAACTGGTCAGCGGCGGCTCAGGTGGTGATGGCATTAACACCCTTGACGGCTATAAACTCCGTGCAACTTCGCCTTGCATAAATGCAGGGACAAGTATCAGCAACAACGGCGGATATGATTTCTGGGGCAATGTTTTGTATAACGGCAATCCTGATATCGGTGCTGAAGAGCAATAATTTTACATTATAAGTTAACATGTAAAAAAATGTTCCTAAGAAAGATGTTCGGGTAGGATTTTGTCTCCAGAGGTCTTCCCAGCACGCTTTTAGCTATAATCTTATTGAACCCATATCCAACTACCCTCTGACGTTTTTCTTTCGCCAGAATTTCATATATGGCTACTCTGTCGCAGAATCAAGCGTTATGGGTCTGGCCATAGAAAAACAGCTTCTATTTGCGTTTGCTTTCATATCCGCCCGTTATCCTAATTTCCTCGCAGCTTCATCAGCCAGTCCTTGATTTCGTTCAGCATAAACGGCGGTAGCACTCATATTTGAATGACCCAATAAAGCACCGGCAGTTTCATAATTGAACAGTTTCCTTGTTTTTGTAGCTGCTGTATGGCGAAGCTGATAAGGTGTCCATTTCGGCATTTCGACATCAGGATCACCACCTCTTGATTTAATATCATTTCTGGCGGCAAATATTGCTCTTGTAACTGCTTTGCCGTAACCCTTGTAATCATAAACTTCACCGGGTTTGCGTTGCGGATCATCTTTCTGGTTGCTGCCGACAGTATTTCCGCAAGACAAAGGTGTTTTACGATTTTCAGTAAGTTTTTCTCGTCTGTATTTTTCTGATTCAGCGGGAGAAAAACAGTAGCTGTTTTCATTTCTTAAAAGGAACGGCATAAGTATTTTTTGTCCTTGCGGGCCTATCGGAACTATGCGCTCGTGTCCCCGATATTCATTTTTATGTCTTTCAGGGTAATAGTGCCAGATTTGTTCTGAGCGGTCTATATCTTTGGGCTTCATCTGAAGCATTTCACTTGGTCTCATTCCGGTCAGAAGCTGAATTTGTATCATTGCACCGACTACGGGCGTGGTATAATCCAGAATCATGTAAACATGTTTTTCATCAATAGGCTTAACCGGCATAGATTCCTTTGCAGTGGAGCGATTTCGCTTTAATCCTTCAACTGTCAAAAGTCCTTGGTAGGTTATCATCGGTATTATTTGTTGGCTCGCTGCCCATTTAAACATTCTTTTGATTACTCCGATTCGCTGATTAATAGTTTTTCGGCAGATATTTTGTTTAATCATTTCATTTCTAACCTCGATAAGTTTAATTGGGCCAAAATCTTCAATGTAAATTGTTGCGTAAACATCCAGCAAGGGTTTTAATGCATAACCTATGTTTCCAACTTCTCTGGTAGTTCTTCCATTATGATCTTTGTAGTACTCATTGGCATAGTCACTGTATGCCTTTGCAAGCTGGGCAATGCTTGCAATAGTCCCTGATATTTTTGAACCAGATTTAAATACAGCTTGGGCTAACATTATTTTCGCACATTCCACTGCCACATTGTAATCTTTGGTAGCTTGCTTTGAGCCAAGGGGTTTAAGTGGACGGGCTTGTAATTTATCTTCACCCGGCAGCTGGACCTTCCACCAGTATCTGTTGCCGTTTTTGTAGATCGAACCCGGTAGATTATTTTTTGTTTTCTTACTATGTGCCATTGTTCGTACTCCGTAAAACATTTAAAAGTTATAAAAAAAGTTATACGGCACGAAAAAACATGTAAAGGGCAAAAAAATAAACCCTTGTAAGTGATTATTCCAAAAGAAGTTAGAAAAAAGCGGGCGAACGGATTCGAACCGTCGACGTCCAGCTTGGGAAGCTGACATTCTACCACTGAATTACGCCCGCAAACAATCTACAAAACTCTTTACAGGCTAATTATGTATGATATCTTTCTGTTTTTGTCAACATGTAAATATGCATAAAAAAACAGCCCAATATCCCCCGATTGATTATATTTACATCTCACGAATCCCATCATACAATTGCTCCGCCAAAATACTTTCATCTACATTCACTAACAGTTATGGGACTTTAATATATAATGCCAAGGAAAATCACCATTGAAGCCATAAAGTCATAAACAACCTCATTTAATCGCTTAAATATGAATAAATCCGAAAAACATAGATCTCTTTAGCTGATTTTTGTGTCCTTAGTTGATTGGAAAACCTCATTATATGCAATAAATGACACCTGATGTTAAAAATTTAAAGTAGGTATTTTTAAAAATTTATCCATTCTTTAAAATATCCCGAAAAACAATAGGGCTTTTATACAGGATTTAGTGTTTTCCAGGATTTTATGGGAGTTACTAAAATTAAAAGCAGAAATGGTTTTACTCTAATAGAAATACTCATCGTAGTAACGATTCTTGGGATTCTTGCCGCTATCGTTATCACAGCTACCCAGGATTATGTGCATCAGGCCGACCAGAGTGTAGCCAAAGATAATCTTAGGACATTAAGAAATACTGTTCTGCTTTACACCTTGCAGCATAATAACATCCCGCCCGGCTATGTTAATGGCGAACTTGTTAATGATGCGTTCATCCATCAACTAACAGAAAAAACTAATGCCCAGGGAGAATATGAAAGCTCAGGTGCCGAAGGGTGTCGCTTTGGTCCTTATTTGCAGAGCATGCCCTTCAATCCTTACAATAATAAGGAAAAAACTGTTTTGACGATCACAGGGGATTTCCCTGCCGAAGCAACAGGCGAACAAGGCTGGATTTATCAGCCTTTCTCCAAACTGGTAAAACTAAACGCCACAGGCACCGACAATCAAGGCGTAAAATACTACGATTATTAAGCCATATACCAACAAAAAAAAAGAGGCAAGCCCGAAGACCTGCCTCTTTTAATATTTTATATTTTACTTCTTAGTACTATCTAATCACCGCTTATTTACGACGACGAATGAAAAGACCACCAAGACCGAGCAATGCAACTGTAATCGGCTCTGGAACTACTGTGACATCAAAAGAACCTAAAGTAGCAGATTGACCATTAAACTTTGTGTTTACTGGGAATCCAGCACCACCAAATGGGTTAGTACCTGTCCACTGTGATATGGTAATCACATCGCCAACAGCAAGACCTGTTGAGTCAATTGTGAA
>CAZBKA010000135.1:0-7219 GCA_964492365.1 uncultured Pirellulales bacterium
AGGTTTGCAGCCTTTAATTGCATATATGCTTCTTAAAGAAAGTGAAATACGCAAGGTCAGACTAATTTTGACAGCGAAGAAAAATCTTCTTGATTCCAAGATGATATTGGACCGTTTGGGTGAATAAAAAATCGATTATAAACAGGAAAAACAGATGAATGGTAACGTAGCAGTTTTGGGCAGTGTTGATTTTGTGATGCCATTCGCAGCACTGGGACTTGACACTTATCCTGTCGGAGATTCGACGGATGATGCGATTAAAAATGCCAAGGCTATAATTGAGTGCAAATATGCTCTGATTGTAGTTGCGGAGAATATCGCCAAGAAAACCGCTGATGTTTTTGCTGCGGTTCAGAAAAAAACTATGCCCTGTGTAGTAGTAGTGCCTTTTACTACAGAACCAGAGGGCTTTGCGACAAAGAGTCTCGGCGATGCACTTAAAATCGCTACTGGTATAAATATTTTTCAGAATAGTTAATATTATTATTAGAAGTTCCATCTTGGCAGCAGTCTATGTGATGGGTTCAGATGGTAATGTTCGTTAATAAACGAGGTTAAAAAATGAGTGAAACACAAAGGGGCAAAATCGTAAAAGTTGCAGGTCCGGTTGTAGTTGCTGAGGGTATGCGAGGCGCACGTATGTATGATGTGGTTCGTGTAGGAAGCCTCAGTCTGATCGGCGAAATCGTGGAGCTTCACGGCGACACAGCATCGATTCAGGTTTATGAGGAAACTACTGGTATCGGCCCGGGGGAACCTGTTGTTAATACGGGCGACCCGCTTTCAGTAGAACTTGGGCCTGGGCTTATCGAAAGCATCTATGACGGAATTCAGAGGCCTCTAAATGATCTTTACAATGTTGAAGGTCCATTTATGGGCAGAGGTACGTCTTTGCCGGGATTGAACCGTGATAAGAAATGGCACTTTAAACCTACTGTTAAGAACGGTAATGAAGTTAACCCAGGCGATATCATCGGTGAGGTTCAGGAATCTTCGCTTATTAACCATAAGATAATGGTACCAGTTGGTGTTTCAGGAAAATTGAAGGACCTCAATGAGGGTGATTACACTGTTGTTGATGCGATTGGCAAGGTTGTATCTGACGGTAAAGAGGTTAATCTGCAGCTTATGCAGAAATGCCCAGTTAGAAATCCAAGAGAGAATAAAACCAGACTTACACCGAACAGAGCACTTGTTACCGGCCAGCGTGTTATTGATACATTCTTCCCGATAGCAAGAGGCGGAACTGCTTGCGTGCCTGGTCCTTTCGGTACAGGTAAAACGGTTGTTCAGCATCAGTTGGCCAAGTGGGTTGACGCTGAAGTTGTAGTTTATGTCGGATGCGGCGAACGAGGCAATGAGATGACAGACGTATTGACCGAGTTTCCAAGGCTTATTGATCCGCACTCAGGCGAGCCTTTGATGAGACGTTGCGTACTTATCGCAAATACATCGAACATGCCTGTAGCTGCACGTGAAGCATCCGTTTATACTGGAATTACAATTGCAGAATACTACCGCGATATGGGGTATACAGTTGCGTTGATGGCTGATAGTACAAGCCGTTGGGCAGAGGCCATGCGTGAAATTTCAACAAGACTCGAAGAAATGCCCGCAGAAGAAGGGTATCCTGCTTACCTTGGTGCAAGAATCGCATCATTCTATGAAAGAGCCGGAAGAGTAGCTTGTGTTGGCAGCCCCCAGCGTGAGGGTGCCCTTTCGATAATCGGAGCAGTAAGCCCCCCAGGTGGTGACCTTTCTGACTCAGTGGTTCAGGCAACATTGCACGTTGTAAAGGTATTCTGGTCTTTACAGGCAAGACTTGCTCAACAGAGACACTTCCCAGCTATCGACTGGCTTACAAGTTATTCCTTCTATAAGCAGTACATGAAAGAATGCTTTAAAGATAAGGCTATGGGTATAGCAATGGATGCGCTGAACGTTGAGGCTATGGGGTTGCTCGAGCAGGAATCGAACCTGCTTGAAATCGTACGTCTTGTTGGTGCTGAAGCTTTATCTTCGACTGACCGTGTGTCGCTGGAGACTTCAAGGAGCATACGTGAGGACTACCTGCATCAGAACGCATTCCATAAGGTTGATACTTTTACAACTATGGAAAAACAATATGAAATGCTGGTCACTATCCTTCACTTCCACAAAATGGCACTCGAAGCCGTAAATAACGGAGCTGAACCTGCTGATATATTCAAGCTGGATGTGCGAGAAGATATAGCAAGGTCAAAATATATTCCAGAAGAAGAAATAGCTAAGTTCATGGCGATTAGAAACAAAATTGATAACCAGTTAAAAAGTTTGCAGACCTCAGCAGTATAAGCCAAGGTTGTAATATTGGGAGTTTGAAATGCTTAAAGAATATCAAACAGTTAGCAGTATTTATGGGCCTCTGATGTTAGTCGAGAAAGTCGACGAAGCAAAGTTTGGGCACATTGTCGACGTTGAACTCGGCGATGGGTCAATAAGGCATGGACAGGTTCTTCAGGTTGAAAACGACAAGGTGCTCATTCAGGTCTTTGAAGGCACCGAAGGTATTGACGTTAAGAACAGTACCGTTCGTTTTCTTGGTAAACCATTGGCGCTGGATGTTTCGCCTGATATCCTCGGAAGGGTTTTTGACGGCCTTGGCAATCCGAAAGATGGAGGTCCTGCTATCATACCAGATATGCAGATGGATATTAACGGAAATCCTATAAACCCTTACGGCAGGGATTACCCAAATGAATTTATTCAGACTGGTATCTCAAGCATCGACGGACTCAATCCGCTTGTTCGAGGACAGAAGCTGCCGATCTTCTCCGGTGCTGGTTTGCCCCACGACGAAATTACCGCTCAGTTGGCAAGACAGGCCACTGTAAGAGGTAAAGGTGAAGCATTTGCGGTTGTTTTTGCTGCAATGGGTATTACGTTTGAGGCTGCACAGTTCTTTATCAATGACTTGACTGAGACAGGTGCTATTGAACGTGCGGTTATGTTTATTAACCTTGCTGACGACCCGGCCATTGAGCGAATCGCAACTCCGAGGTTTGCACTTACTGCTGCTGAGTATCTTGCTTTCGAACGTGACATGCACGTTCTGGTTATTATGAATGATATGACTAACTATTGCGACGCATTAAGAGAGATTGCAGCAGCAAGAAAAGAAGTTCCAGGAAGACGTGGTTATCCGGGTTATCTTTATACTGACCTTGCAACATTATACGAGCGTGCTGGCAGGATCAAGGGCAAAAAAGGCTCTATAACAATGGTTCCTGTTTTAACAATGCCAGAAGATGATAAGACACACCCAGTACCTGACCTTACAGGTTATATTACCGAAGGTCAGATCATCCTTTCCAGATCACTGCACAGAAAAGCGGTTTCTCCACCAGTCGACGCTCTGCCAAGCCTTTCAAGACTTAAAGATAAGGGTATTGGTGCAGGTAAGACACGTGAGGACCATGCTGACCTTTATAACCAGCTTTATGCAGCATATGCTCGCGGTAAAGAGGCTCAGGAACTGGCGACAATCATGGGTGAGGCTGCCCTCTCAGATGAAGATAAAAAGTATATGACTTTTGCCAACAGGTTTGAAGCTGAATATATTTCACAGGGTTATTATGAGAACAGAGACGTTGAAGAGACGCTCAATCTCGGTTGGAAACTCCTTAGTATGTTTGATAATTCAGAACTTAAGCGTATTGACATCAAGTTAATTGAAAAATATATGCCGATGTTCCGCAAAGAGGTTACTAAAACCAATAAGCAGGAAACTGTTGAAAGTAACGCTTAAGAAGGAAAGTGAATAAATGCAAAACAATGTTAATGCAACAAGAATGGAACTGCTTGGTTTGAGAAAACGAGTGATTCTTGCCAGCAGGGGTCATCATTTGCTAAGTGAGAAAAGGGACGAGATATCCCGACAGCTTATCATGATCGCCCGTGATATTCAGCCTTTAAGAAAAAAGGTTGAAGCTGAGTTGCTTGAAACATCACGTCGATTCATGCTTGCAAAGGCAACTATGGAACCTGAAGACACCAAGGCTGCTCTTGAAATCGCAACCAAGAAGTTTTCTTTGGCAATTAAATTTGCAAGTATCATGAGCGTCAAGGTGCCGCAGCTTTCAAAAGAGATGGATGGTAATATTATCTGTTACGGATATGCAACAACTTCTGGAGAAATGGATATTGCACTTCTTGCTCTGGAAAGAGCTTTCGATAATATTATCGAATTAGCAGAAAAAGAAAAACAGGCGCGTTTGCTTGCTATCGAACTTCAGATGACAAGACGAAGAGTTAACGTTCTTGAACACGTGGTAATACCGGAATTGCAGGGAAATATTAAATTCATTTTCAGCAAACTCGCTGAAGTCGAACGCGACAATACTAGCAGATTGATGAAGATTGCGGACATGATCAGGGGTTAGTTATACCCGATGTAAATTTATAAGCACACTTTTCTATTATACGAAGGTGTGCTTTTTTTATTTCTTTTACACTTTAGGTACTCTTAAATACTGAAGCGAAAGAAATTTACCAAGACTTTCGACGGCTTCCATAAAACTGTTATAATCTACTGGTTTGACCATGTAAAAGCTGCATCCTAAATCATAGCACAGATCGACTTCACTGCTGTCATCGGCAGTGGTCAACATGATAACGGGAATCTTTTTCAGTTTGGGGTCTTTTTTAATACACTCTAAAACATCATGACCATCAACTTTAGGCATTCTGATATCGAGAAGTATTATATAGCTTTTCCCATTAAGTCGTTTTGGGCCGGTCCCCTTCTGAAAAAGGAAATCAAGGATAGCCTGACCATCCTTGAAATGCAGGATTTCATTATCGATGCAACTAAGCCAGAGATTCTTCCTTACAAGCTCAAAATGACCAGCATCATCTTCCGCAATGGCAATAATCAAATCATCCATTTTTAATTTTCCAATAAACTATTCAGTATTGGTACTTTTACGTTTAATAAGAATCTGCCTATTTTATAGACAGTATCAGAAAACTCCGCAACTTCCTGGGGTTTCGAAATATAAATGCTACAGCCTAGCTCATGACATCTGTCAATTTTTTTCTGATCCTGCTGAGCAGTAAAGATTATAACAGGCATCTTTTTCAGATAAGAATCCGATTTAATCTTTCTAAGAATCTCTAACCCGTCAAAACCCTCAATATCCAGATCAAGTACCAGAACGCATGAAACAGGGTGTCTCTCTGATGTGAAAAGGAATTCTACCAGTGCCCTGCCGTTATCAAATCTTTTTATATCTTCGCCTATGATGGCCCTTTTAATGTTTCTCTCTATGATCTGATAATGATCCTGGTTACTTTCAGCAATAAGAATAGCTGTATTTTTTTCCATAGTTTTGCTTTCAAAAACAATTAATCTGCAGGCATCGAAACATAAAAAGTACTGCCTTTCATCAATTCCGACTCAACCCATATTTTCGCATTATGCCGGTCAAGAATTCTTTTTACGATTGTCAGTCCCAAACCGTCTCCATCCGTGCTGTCAGGATTGAGCCTATGAAAAATTTCAAAGATAATATCCTGATATCTTTCGTCAATCCCTATCCCATTATCCATAACAGAATAAATAATCCGCTGGTCTTCTCGGTATCCTGATACCTTTATCTCCGCTGGGATAGATTTGTCAAGATATTTTATCGCATTGTCAATTAGATTCGAAAAAACCTGGTTCATCTGCATCTTATCACCAACACAAGGCGGCAAAGGTGTAATTTGAAGGTTCACTTCGGCTTTTTCCAGTTGATATTTCATGGTATCAGCTATTTCTGATAACATTTGATTCATATCAATTAATTCGAGTTTCAAAGCGGCCCTACCAAGTCTCGACAATCTTAAAAGTCCATCAAGAACCATGTTAATTTTTGTGGTGCTTTTTACAATATAATTTATTGAATGAGGAATTTTTGTTTTTATCAATTCGGCTGCTTTTTTAATCACCTCAGACGTAATATTTTCTTGAACCATCAAATTCTTGAGATTATCGCAATTTATTATCATTTCATTACAAAAGCCCTGTATGTTAAGCAGCGGAGACTTTAAGTCATGCGAAGCCACATAAATAACAGATTCCAGCTCTTTGTTTTTCTGTTCAAGATCTTTGTTAAGTTTTTCTCTTTCAATCACTAGCTGCTTTTGTCGTGTAATATCTTCAACCAATACTACCAGATAATCAACGGCACCATCAGGTTTGCAAATGGATTTGACTGAAAGAACAGTATTGATAACTTTACCATCTTTACGAATAAAACGTTTTTCAATTGCATAACCGTCGATTTCATGACTAAGGAGCCTTTCAAATTGCTTAAGGTCAGGTTCGAGATCATCTGGATGTGTCATTTCAAACCATGTCTTTTTCAATAACTCCTGCCTGGAATAGCCAAACGTATTACATAACATCTGATTTACTTCTATCCACCCCTTTTCCGGCGAAGTTATAGCCATTCCAATTAAACCCAGCTCAAAATACTTACGAAATCTCTCCTGGTTTTGTTTAATTTTCTCAACAGCAATTTTCCAATCAGTAATATCCTTAGCCGCTCCGCGATATCCGAGGTATTCACCCTTACCATTGAAAATTGGCACCCCACTCGTCAAAAAGCAAGCACTTCTGCCATCTTTAGTCCTGATCCAATTTTCAATATCTACAAAAGGCTGACGATTCGTAAGATAATTATTGAAAATCTCTTTTACTCTTTGCCCCTCCTCTGGCTCCATAAGCTCAAAAGGTAAATTCCCAATAAGCTCTTGCGGCTGATAACCAAGGCATTTAATTACGCGCTCAGAACAATAAGTGTACCTGTAATCTTTATCAATTTCCCATACCAGATCGGATGTATTCAGAGCAATATCCCTGAACCTTGCTTCTGATTGTTCAAGTGCCTGTTTAGATTTCTGTTCCGCATCTTCAAGTTCTATCATGTACAATGCAAGGGCAAGATCATCTGCAAAACTCTTAAAAAGCCCGATTTCTTCCCCCTCCCCAGCTTGTTTCACCATAGAAACGGTAATCACACCATAAATTCTTCCGACATGTTCGAGCCTGACGGACAAAACCTTATTTTCTTCATCAAGTTCAACAAATGGACAATCACCACACATCACCGACATATCCTCAATGCAAAGTACATCACGCTGGCTAAGGGCAGACGCAAAACAGCCTGATTTTATCCCTTGCTTAAGACAATCA
>CAZBKA010000136.1:0-7053 GCA_964492365.1 uncultured Pirellulales bacterium
CTTAAAAGCGAAGTTTATGGCCCAGTCTTATGCCAGCAGTGTTTATGCCGGTGCGAGTCGTCATTTCCATTTTATTTTAGGACAGTTTGGCACGGATATTCAGATGGGGCTGCTCAGACTTGATAATACTCCTCGGGCTGACTATGTTGCTTTGGCGGCGGTAGGCAGATTCATGGCAGGGGCGAAACCGGTTGGCAGGAGGTATGAAGCAGATATCACTGAGCCTTGCCATATTTATGGGTTTCATGCTAAACCAGACGGTGTTGAAAGCGATTTGATAGTTGCCTGGGCTGAGAGATATCGTGATGGTGACAATTGGGGCAAAACAGTTGCAGCTTGGCCTTTGACACAGCCTTTGGAAGTTAAAGCTGTTTATGATTATCTTGGCAGGTATCTTGGCACAGAAATTCCTCAACAACTGACAGGTCAGGCTGTGTTTATCATACTTGAGCCTGGTCAACTGGATAGTATTACATGGGAAAAACAGGAGCATTTTGCTGAAAGGGCTCAGAAGCCTTATAATGTTATGCTCCAACTTAAGATGCCGAAGTCCACAACAGTACTTGGCGGGCCTACATGGAGCGGGGTTCCTGACCATGTGATTGCGCCGGATGTTGCAAAAGCTATTGACATCTGGGCATATAATTTCAGTGATACTACTGTGACCGGTCAGGTTGTTATTGAAGAAATACCCTCCGGCTTTGTACTTAGTCCCGGCACGTGGGATGTTGTCATAGAACCTATGGGCAGGGTTCAGCTGCCTGCGACTGCGACAATTAAGGCTAATTTGAATAGAATTGGAGACTATGAAAATTGGTTCAAGCTGAGAGGCAATTTTAGTGACGGCAGTAAACCTGTTCTTGCATTCAGGCTGCTTGACCACTGGGAAAAATACTAATATTAATTCTATAATGAAAAGAAACCAAGCCGCCGATCCATACAAACTGGTCGGCGGTTTTTTTATGCGAAATATGAATAGTCTGTTCTGAACTTTTTTTCTGCTTTACAAATACCGGATAATAAATTAGAAAATATTCGTGTGTTTTTCCTTTGACGAATATGAATACAAACGAAAATTTTAGTTTGGGGAAAATAATGAAAAAAAGTGTTTTCTTGATTCTGTCGATTGTCAGTTCTCTTTTACTTGCCGGTGATAATTTTCTTGAGTTTGGCTGTGATGACAAAAACTCTGATCAATTTGTAACTTTGCCTTGCCGAATGGCTGTGGAGCTTCCGGCGCCGGTTTATATTTATGATGCTGGTCAGGGAAAATGGATTTGCCCAGAATATACTGTTCTGGATAAAACCCTGCCAAGTACCGCATTGCTGCCGATTGAAGCAGAGTACGGTAAAGTTGACGGCTATTGTCCGGAAACCTGTCAGCCGCTCTTTAAAAACAGAAACATTCCAAAGGGTTATACCGTCAATCCTGTCTTTTATCAGCCATGCAAAGAAGATACTGCCCTGACAACGGTTTCAATAAAATTTGGCGACCACAAAAAAGATTACGAATACCTCGTTAAAAAGCGAGATGAAATACTTCGTGCGGCAGATATTCCTTCAGATGGCAGGGATTGGGATAAAGTTCAGGCAATCGCAACTGCTATAGCAAACCATCGAAGGTACAACCCCGAAGAACCCAAAGTTGGCTTCGGCTATTATTTGCATCCCATTGATTTTCTTGACAAGATTTCGTACTGTGCCGGTGCTGCAAAGACTATGGTTGCAATGTGCTCGACGATGGGTATCCCCGCACGTGAGGTTTCGATGTATTGTCACTGTGTATGTGAGGTTTATATCGATGGCAAATGGCGGTTTGTAGAAAACACAGTTGAATCGCTGGAGAATATGCCTGATGGTTACGAAAAAGGTCCGCTTTTTTCATATAGTTTTCAGGAGATGCTCACAAACCCGAAAGCCAAGGGTTTCAATTGTGACTACTACCTTAGGCTGAATAACTATAAAGTAATAATACCTGATGGAAACGAAATATATCCCTTTGTCTATGGGATGACCTCTTATTCAAACTGGATGTACAACATGCCCGAAGGCTATAAAGACAAAAGCTACAAAAGTATCTGGCTAAGCACAAATTCTGCACAGGAGCTTTCAGCTTTTTATCCGGGTGAGCCTGTAACATACAAATGCGGCGATAAGCCGATAATGTATCTTACCCCGCCAAGAAGAAAAGTTGCAGACTACAAAATTACAGCAGCCGACAGTTATCGTCAGAAATTTTACATCAATTATAAAGACTCGCTGAAAACAGTTACCGCATACCTGCTCATGACCGCGGGTACAGATCGAAACATCCCCTCCGATGGCGGCAGTTGGTATTTTAAAGTCAACGACAAGAAATTTTATCTCAAAGATATCGGCGGGTTTAAAACACAAAGTCCATATCGTCAGCACCTCGACTGGGTTTGGCTGCCTGATGACGGTCTGAAATTTGACTATATCAAATTTGACATCCCGATAGAGATATTAAACTTCGACGAATAGACAATATATTTATGTCCGCATTGAATTTAAAAAGCCGATTTTTTCAATTATCTTTTGTCGGAGCCATAAGCTGTGTTTCGTAAAGGCTGTGATATAGCGGACAGTTTTTTATCAATTCATCATGCTGCCCCTGTGCTACGATTTTACCATTGTCCATAACGACTATCACATCGGCAGAAATAACTGTGCTGAACCTGTGAGCGATTAAAAATGTCGTTCTGTCTTTCATTACCTCTTCGATAGCCTTGTGGATTTTTGATTCGCTGTTAGCATCGACCTGACTTGTAGCCTCATCAAATATTAAAATAGCCGGGTTCTTCAGAATTGCCCTGGCGATTACTATCCTCTGTAATTGTCCGCCGCTCAAACCCGTGCTGTGTTCGCCGATTACGGTATCATAGCCATTAGGCAGGGGTTCGATAAATTCATGTGCATAGGCTCTCTTGGCGGCATCGATGATTTCTTCTCTAGTTGCATCTGGTTTGCCGTAAGCTATATTCATTGCTATCGTGTCATTAAATGTTACAACATCCTGTGTCACCATACCGATTTGATTTCTCAGGCTTTTTAAAGTTGCCTTGCTGATATCCTGACCATCGATCATGATCATACCGCTGTCAGTATTGTAAAATCTCGGCAACAGGTTGAGAAGCGTTGTTTTACCAGAGCCGTTAGAACCGACGACCGCAATGTTATGCCCAGCTTTAACCTTCAGGTTGACACCTTTTAATACGGGCTTTTCACTGCCTGGATAAGTGAATACAACATCTCTGAATTCGATCTCATTTTTTAAAGGCCGAAGCTCTTTTGCATCCGGTCTGTCTTGCTCGACAGGCTCATCTATAACAGCAAAAACCCTTTCAGCTGCCGCATTTGCCGTCTGAAGTTTATTCCAGATGTCGCTTGATTTTCGAATTGACTCCGCTGCCACTCCCAAATAAATCAAAAGACCAAAGAATGAAGATTTATCCATATGTCCTCTGGTTATCCAGTGCACACCTACTATAAGAGCTGCTGAACCTGCGAGCATCCCCAGCACTTCCATTATAGGCCCCGTTGCCGCATCCACCTTAGCAACACGAAGGGCACGCTTGAGGAAAGTCTGATTAATATTGTTATAAGAAATAACCTCATCACTTTGCCGGTTATAAACTTTCACTACTTTGAGAGCGTGTATTACCCCTTCGAGTTTACCCAGCATAAGGGCGGCGCTCATCAGGGATTTTTTTGAGTGTTTTTTTATTCTTTTGCCGAGCATTACACCTAAACCAACAGTAAAGGGTGCACATATAAAGAATATCAGGACAAGCTGCCAGCTGCTCATCGTAGCAAGTGCCAAACACATAATAGCGTTCAGCGGCTCTTTAAGGGCTTTGCCGAGAATAATTTTTATCCCAGTACCGGTCCCGTTGATATCGCCTACAAGCCTGCTCGTCGTGTCACTTGTGCCTTTTTGCGCAAAGAAACCAACCGGCATATCGACAACATGCTCAAAGGCATCTTTTCGCAGGCCTGCAATCGATACATCCACAATTTTAGTTGCCGTATATTCCTGTATAAACGTCGCGATACACCTGGTCATGGTGACAAAGCACATAACTATTATGATATATACAACAGCTTTCTCTTTGCTTGCTCTGTCGTTGGTTGCAGGGATAAAGCTTACTGCCCAGTGTGCGGCATCAACGGCGATATTGATATACCATGCATTTTTGCCTGTACTTAAAGTTAAATTTTCTGTCGAACCGTTTATTTTCCTGATTCGCAGCGAAATATCTTCCTCCTCAGGCGCATTGGCAAGCTCTTTAAGCAGCAGGGACTGGTTTATATTATTTCCGTCGTCCGGCATTAGTTCGCCAACACCTATGATGTGATCCTGGATTTCCAGCCGGCTTGTCTTTGCCTTGCTTTTATTCTTGACATCGGTAACAAGCAGATAGTTTCCGATATTTGAATCGTTACTGTCGGTAAAATCAGACAACTCGGGCACATAGAACTTAACATTGTATCGCCAATCACAGATTTTCCTGTTGGCCCAGCCGTGCAGACCTTCTTCGGCCATCATAACTTTCAAAAGCGGGATAACAGCAAGGAAACTGCCTGCAAAAAGAAAAGAAATTAAAATTGATATAAGGACAACCCCAACGACACGATGCCATTGTGGTTTAACGTATTTAAATATACGGGTAAATGCATGCATTAAGATATTCTCCAGTTATAAAAAAAGTAAGCACGCACGATAGCATAGGTTTACAATCAGGTCAAGAAACAAAATATTGCGGCATGACTGGGGGATTTGTTTGATTTGTATTGTAATATCCCAATTCGATATATTAAATTTGGTATACGAACTCCGGAGGTTCCTCTGTAGATGCCGCAAGCCAAAGACCTTGATAACTCCTTGTCCGTGCAGGTGTTATTAGTGTTTCTTTGGTATATATTTTACATAGTTATCAGCGTTTTTGAGCGTATTATTGCGATTTGTGCAAAAAAAGCTGTCAAAATCCCCCAAAAATGTTATTGCAATTGACATGGAAAGGTTTTTTACTATAATGCTTGTTTCGTAATGGATTAACAGCTACCAATTTAACTATGAGGTTACGGTAAGATGGTCTTAACAGGATTTGCAAAAAGTGCGGCGTGAACGTGTGATTAGTTTTCGGACGAGCGCTGTTTGCGCAGATGGTGTGCTGGAAGTTAGTTTTTCTGCTTCAGAGTCAGTAGGTGAGCAAAGGTCGTTTAACTGGAGGCGGCTAATGTAAGTGTTGATGCTTATAACCTTTGTTTGTTTTGTGACTTGAGAAGTGGAAATTAAGAAATTAGTTTTCGCTTTTTTTTTGTTTATACAGGAAAGAATGAATATATGAATCAAGAACTGGTGAGAATTGTTGAAAACATAGCTCGCGATAAAAAAATTGACAAAGAATATATCTTTGGTGATTTAGAAGAGGCTATGATCTCAGCGATCCGTAAACACTTTGGTGAGCTCGAAGCGGATATATCGGTGAAGATTGATCGCAATAGTGGTGAGGTTGTTGCTTTCAAGGATCAAAAAGCCATTGATATGCGTGATTTGGGCAGAATACCGGCTCAAACTGCAAAACAGGTAATGATCCAGAGAATTCGTGCTGATGAAAGAGACAGCATTTTTGCAGAGTTTGCTGAAAGAAAGGGTGAGATCATAACCGGTACAGTTGCAAGGTACGAAAGCGGCACATTGATTGTCAATATAAACCATAGAACCGAAGGTTTTATGCCTAAAAAAGAGCAGATCACAGGTCAAAGTCACAAAGTAGGTGAAAGAATCAGATGTCTGATTTGTGAAGTGAAAGAAGTTTCGGGTCTGGTAAAAGTTATTCTTTCCAGGACGCACCCAGATTTTATCAGGGGGCTTTTTGAACTGGAAGTGCCGGAGATAAGTGAAAACATTATTGAAATAAAGGCTTTGGCAAGAGAAGCAGGCTACAGAACGAAAGTCGCAGTTATATCACTTGATGATAAAGTCGATCCAGTTGGTGCTTGTGTTGGTGTCAGGGGGAGCAGAATAAAAAATATCGTTGATGAACTTAGCGGCGAAAAAATTGACATTGTCAGATGGAACGAATCTTCGCAATCGCTTATAACAAACTCACTTATGCCCGCCAAGGTAAGCGAAATAGCTTTGTGTTTTGAACTCGGCAAGGCAACAGTTGTTGTTGATGATGACCAGTTGTCGCTGGCAATCGGAAAACATGGTCAAAATGTAAGACTTGCCGCCAGACTTACCAGGTGGGATATCGATATATTAACCCCTAAAGAGTACAATCATGGGATTGAACAGTTGACAAAATGCGTCAGAGAGGTACAAGGTGGTAATGAGAGTTTTGTCGATAAGTTCATTGCTTTGGGTATTATCTCGGTGCTTGACCTTGATGATGTAGGTCCAGAGCCATTGGTGAGCGAATTGGGAATTGCCCCTGAGTTGGCAGATAAATTTATCAAATCAGCTGCAAAGTACGCAAAAGAGCTGGCGTCTCAGAATTATAAAAAACAGGCAGAAAGTATTTTACAACAGGAAGCAAAGCAAGCAGATAGCGAATAATATCCGCAGAAATTGGAGATTTTTTTGGCTGCTACAAGAGTTTATATTTTAGCAAAAGAACTTGGTGTTAAAAGCAATGCTATTGTGGAAAAATGTCAGGCTGAAGGGCTTGATGTTAAGAACCATATGGCCACAATTTCAGCTGGTCTGGCGGCAACAATAAGCGAATGGTTCAGCGAAGGCGAAAACGTAACAACAGTAGAACAAAGCAGTAAAGTTGACCTGAAAAAAGTAAGAGTTAAAAGAAAAACTCCAAAGATAGTTGAAAACGAAGAGACTCCGACTGAGCAGGAAGTTGAAGAACAACAGGTTACCGAAGTGGTTGAACCACAAGTATCTGGAGAGAAGTGTCAGCAAGAGCCGGCAGTTGAAGAATCTGTGGAAAAAGAACCGCAGGTTGTTACAGAACCTGCTTATGAACCAGAACCTGCCCCGGAACCAGAACTCGAGCCTATCCCCGAGCCTGTGAA
>CAZBKA010000137.1:0-4657 GCA_964492365.1 uncultured Pirellulales bacterium
CTGAGAATATTTGTCCTAGCAGTACGTCGCTTCAACGAAGACAAATGCAATTTCATGGCATCAGCATTGACATTTTTTTCCCTGCTGTCAATCGTTCCGATAATTGCATTGATGTTCGGCATAGCAAAAGGTTTCGGTCTCCAGGGGGGAGTTGAAAAAGAAATATTAAAGAAAATGCAAGGCTACCCCGACGTTGCGGAAAAAGTAATCGCTTTCTCAAACAAGCTGCTCGAAAACACGCAAGGCGGTTTAGTTGCAGGTATGGGAGTAATATTCCTCTTCTGGAGTATCATAAAAGTTCTGAGCAATATTGAAAATTCATTCAATGAAATCTGGGGCGTAAAAAAACCAAGAAATCTCGGAAGAAAATTCTCCGACTATCTCTCAATCGTACTCGTGTGTCCATTTCTGCTGGTAATATCAAGCTTGGCAACGGTCGCAGTCAGCAGCAAGATCGAAACCACCATTAATGAATATGAAGCCTTGAAACATATTGCACCATTAATAATGTTACTGTTGCGATTCATGCCTTATTGCATAATATGGGTTGTGCTGACATTTGTTTTTATATTTATGCCCAACACAAAAGTAAAATTCAAATCCGCATTATTCGCCGCTATAATCACGGGAACCACCTTTCAGGTTGTCCAGTGGATGTACATAACGTTCCAGATTGGTGCAGCAAAATACGGCGAAATTTACGGTAGTTTCGCCGCTTTGCCGTTATTTTTGCTCTGGTTGCAGTTAAGCTGGCTCGTAGTATTGTTAGGAGCGGAAATTTCTTTTGCTCATCAAAATGTCGAAACCTATGAATTTGAACCAGACTGCCTGGCGGCAAATCAGGCATTTAAAAGACAGCTTGCTATTTTAATAACAACAAAGTTTGCTAAAGACTTTTCTATGGGCCAACCGCCATCAAATGCAGTAGAAATATCACGTAGCCTCGAAATACCCATCAGACTCGTAAGATTAATATTATTCGAATTAGTGGAATCGAAAATACTTTCGGAGATAAAACAAAACGGCGACAAAGACTCAGCCTATCAACCGGCCGTTGACATAGACAAACTTACTATCCAGTATGTAGTTGATGCACTGGAAAAAAGGGGAAATGCACATATACCCATCCAGGAGACAGAAGAATTAAAAAAGATAAGAACCAGTTTGAAAACGTTTAAGAACGATTTCAGAAATTCACCTTCTAATTTACTGTTAAGAGAAATCTAAAAGACAGGATATGGAAGATGGTTTTGAATATACAATTTTTAACACGCAATTTGGCTGCTTTGCCATCGTAGCAGAAGGCGGCAATCTGATCCGAACTTATCTGCCGGGTATGGATAAAGGCAGGTTGAAAAAACAAATACTGGAACTATACCCTGGCGCAAAATACAATCCAGCAATGCTGAAAAATCTTCAGCAGCAGGTGAAAAATTACTTTGCAGGCAAAAAGGTTATTTTCGATATCGACATAACCTATGCAATAGAAAATCTCTCCGATTTCAGCAAAACCATCTTAAAAGCATGCCATAAAATCAAACCTGCTCAAACGATAAGTTACAGCCGACTTGCTGAGCTGGCAAAACACCCCAATGCCGCTCGTGCAGCAGGAGCTGTGCTGTCAAAAAATCCGGTGCCGCTGATAATACCCTGTCACCGTGTAATCAAATCTACGGGTCAGACAGGAAATTTTACCTCGCCGCAAGGGGCAATACTGAAACAAAAAATGCTGGACCTTGAGGTCCTTGGGTAAGAGTTCTCAGCGGAGAGGGGACTATATAATTTGTATTAGACACTCTAAATGCCCTGTTTTAGTTGGGTTTCAGCATTTTTAACTGGTTGCTGCAGAGGCAGAGTGAATATAAATTTCGATCCTTTTTCATAGGTTGATTCAACCCATATTTCTCCTGCATGCTGTTCTATGATTTTTTTTGAAATAGCAAGACCAAGACCTGTTCCACCAGTTCTTCTATCACCACCGGTTTCTAGTTGTTCAAATTTGTCAAATACTTTCGGCAGGTCGCTTTTCCTGATGCCGCACCCTGTGTCGGAGACTGACACCTGGATAGCATCCTGAGCTTTGGCAGTTTTAATTACAACCTCCCCATGGTCAGTAAATTTGATAGCATTATTAATCAGATTCGTCAGAACCTGAATAATTTTATCTCTCTCAAAGCTGCATTTTGGCAGACCGGTATCAAGGTCAAGCACAAAATGTAATCCAGCGTTTTTTGCTGAGTTCCCCATTGTATCGTACACTTCTTTAACAACTTCATTTATGTCACCAGTTTTTAAATTAAATTTCATCTTACCGGAATCAATTTTCTGGATATCGAGAACATTATTTATCAGTCTGGCAAGTCTATCCACATTCTTTTTTGAGATATCCAGCAGTTCCCTTTGCTCATCGTTTATTTTGCCGACTATTTCGTCAAAAACCAGAGCAATACCTTCTTTTATAACTGTTAAAGGGGTGCGAAGTTCGTGTGAAACTACGGATATGAATTCGGATTTTGCCTCCAACGCCTTTCTGATTTCTTCCTCTGCCTGCTTACGTTTGGTAATGTCCAGTGCCCCCAAAATAACCCCGCGTGATATATCCATGGGATCCAAAGATACCCCTGTGAGAAAGATATCAAGAATTCTGCCATCTTTATGCTGCCATTTTATCTCTGTTTCAGCTTTGCGTTTTTCTTTTATATCTTTGTACAATACATTGCCTAAATAATTATATTCTTCATTGTTCTCGTACAATATGCGTGTATCTTTGCCAATTAGTTCATCCTGCGATCTTCCCAGAAGTTGCGTGAATTTATCGTTGACCCATATTATCTTTCTATTAGTCGCAAGTCCTATACCGACTGGTACCGCGTCAACAACAGTCTTGAGCATATTTTCGCTCTTTTTAAGTTCCTCCTCCGACTTCTTACGTTCGGTGATATCCATTACCCCTATAACAACCCCGCGTGACGGATCATTCTGATCCAAGACTACTCCTGTAAGAAAGATGTCAAGAACTCTGCCGTCTTTATGCTGCAATTTTGTCTCGATTGCAGCTTTGCCGGTTTCTTTTAACTGTTTGTAGTATAATTCTCCAACACGATTATATTCTTCGTCATTCGCATAAGATATGCGTACACTTTGACCGATAAGCTCATCCGATGTTCTTCCGATGGTCCTCATCATATAATCATTAATCCATGCAAATTTTCTATCTACTACAAGAGCTATACCGATAGGTGTTGCTGCAAGAACAGTCTTGAGCATGGTTTCGCTCTTTTTAAGTTCCTCCTCTGCCTGCTTTCGTTCAGTGATGTCCTGTATGGTTCCGACAATTGCTGTAAGATTGTTCTGGTCATCATACTTACCCTGAAAGGTTGAGATATAGTATCCGATGCTTTTGTCTGGACGAATAAACCGTTGTTCATAAGTGCCCATTTCGTGAGATTTCATAGCCCTTTGAATTAATTCATTGTCGCGATTGCGTTCCTCCGGCCAAGGTGATAAAGCTAAGATTGAGTCAATGTGCGGAGTGAATTCTTTCGGGTTGAGACAAAAAATTCTGAATACTTCCTCCGACCATTTGACATTGCCTGTTGCGATGTCCCATACCCAATGGCCTAGATGTGCCATTTTTTGTGCTTCCCTTAGATGTTCTTCGCTCTCCAGCAAAGCTTCTTCTGTCCGCCGATGCTGCCTGCGATTTTTTGCTTCGGATAGTTCCCGCTGCACGGCAGGAAGAAACCGCTTGAGGTTATTTTTTGACATATAATCACATGCACCGGCTTTCATGGCCTCAACGGCTAAATCTTCTGAAATTTTTCCTGATACGACAATAAAAGGTATATCTCTGCCGCTTTCCTGCAATACTCTTAATGCCTCTAAACCGCTAAAATGAGGTAAGACATAATCAGCAATAATTAAATCCAAGGTTTGATTTTTCATCGCGGCTATCATTGATTCTTCGGTAGCTACACGTTCAAATACAGGTTCATAACCTCCTCGCTGAAACTCACGCATTAATAACAATGCATCATCTTCTGAATCCTCAACAATCAAAACCCGTAATGGTTTATTCATATTAAAGCTCCTGTCAGCAATTTTATTTCCAGAAAAAAAACAATCCTTACGTTGACTAAGGCGTCGGTTCATTTAAAAGTAACCAATACAATCCCATATTTTTTACAACTTCGGAAAATTCATTAAAGTCAATGGGTTTGCATACATAGCTGTTGCAACCTAATTGATAACCATTTATCACGTCTCTTTCCTCCTTTGAAGAAGTAAGGATTACTACCGGTATAAATTTGGTTTGTTCACTGGCACGTAAATGTTTGAGTACTTCTAAGCCATCAACCTTTGGTAGTTTTATATCTAGCAGAATCACAGCCGGTCGTTCATCTAAATTTCGACCGGCATATTTTCCCGTTGCGAAAAAAAAATCCAATGCTTCGATGCCATCATGTAAAACCACTACTTCATTGACAATGTTATTTTTTTTCAAAGCTCGTAATGTCAGGTCAATATCATCCTGTCTGTCTTCAACTAAAACTAAAAATTGTTTCTGCATTTTTTATCCTTTCTTTCAACCAAGAGAAAAATAAAATGAGGCTCCCTTTTCCACATCACCTTTAGCCCAGACCTTCCCACCATGACG
>CAZBKA010000137.1:4757-6989 GCA_964492365.1 uncultured Pirellulales bacterium
AAGTAATTGTTTGTCACCATTTACTATTACAGAAGGAGCTATAATAAATTCAACTTTACGTTGCGGCTCATTCTGCATGAATTCGTTTGCGATGCTTTGAACTAAATCACTTAAATTGAGTTGTTTATAACGCATTTCAGAACGATTTATTTTTGAAAGCATTAACATATCTTCAATAAGTTGAGCCATCTGTTGACAGGCTGTACATACACGGCCCAGATAGTTTCTGCCCTGCTCATCCAATTTATCGCTATAATCTTCCATAATTGCTTTACTGAATCCATCTATGCTTCGCAGTGGTGCACGCAGGTCGTGAGAAACGGAATAAGAAAAGGCTTCTAACTCTTTATTTGATAGTTCAAGTAATTTTGTTTTTTTCTGTAAATCCTGTGTCATTGCCTCAAGCTGACCTTCTGCCTTCTTGCGTTTTGTTATATCACGGACATTGGCCTGAAGAACCATTTTATTTTCCCATTTCATTTTAGTTAGCAGGACATCTGCAAAAAATTCTTGTCCATCAATACGTTTATGCACCCATTCGAAGAAATGCGAACCTTTTTCCATTGCAATTGACATCATCTCATTTGCTTTTACAGCTGATAATTTTCCATCAGGCTGATATGGAGGAGACAAATCAGCTGGGGACTTCTTGGTTAATTCTGACTTATCCTTGCAACCAAAGATTTCTATAGTAGAAGGATTTGCCTCAAAAAAACCTCTTTCCGGTGTTAATAACATTACAGCATCTCTTGCGGAGTCAAAAATAGTTTTAAATTTTAATTTGCTTTCACGCAGTTCTTCTTCCATCTTCTTGCGTTCGGTAATATTACTGGCAACCCCCGTAAAACCTATTATCTGACCAGCGTCATTTTGAACAGGTGTTACCGCAATATTGACAATTATATGTCCCCCGTCTTTTCTTACATAAGTCCATTCACGTGTTTCAGGACTGCCTTTTTTGGCATAAGCAACAAGTACCTCAAATCCTTCAACAGGATACCCAAGCTCTTTCGTTAGTTCTCTGCCTCTCTCTGTTATTTCTGATTCAAGATGGTAAAAGACAGGGGTTTTGCCCATCATCTCTTGCGATGAATATCCAAGCATATGCTCGGCACCACTGTTAAATGTTATAATCCTGCCGGAAATGTCAGTGGAGATAATAGAAACCTGAGATGACGAGTTAATCACGTTTTGTAATTGTACGGACATAAGCCTGAGTTTATCCTCTATACGCTTTTGCTTTGTTGACAGGAATGTAATAATTCCCGCGATAACCACAAAAACAAAACATCTTACAAAAGCCTGTGAAATTATTATATAATCGTTTGTAAAATAAAGATTGAGAGAAAAATATACGAGTGAAAGAATTGCAGAAAAAACAAAACCTTTTCTGCCAAAAAACATACAACTGATAATAATGGGAATATAAAAGAGATTTTGATGAACAATAAACCATCCTGAGAAAAAACAGTAAGTACTTATAGTAATCGCTACAAAGATTGTGAGAACCAGACTAATAATAGTCCATTGATTAGATTGTTTTTTTTCTTTTGTATTTTTTGCCATCGTTTTTCTGCCCTCATCATTTTTTTGTGATTTGGAAGTGCTATTGGTAGCTGACAGCTATGTTATTGGTGAGTAAATAAAACCGCTCCATATGTATCCCCCATGCTAATAATATTTTTGGCTCTTATTTAAGCCTTTATTTTAAAATCTGTGCGATTTTCTCAAGCACTACCTCAAAGTAATTAAATGGCTTGGCAGTATAATCGAGGGCTCCGCAACATGATGTAATCTCTGCACATCAGTTATCAACAAAAAAAGTACTGGCAAAATCTCGTCCACGGACTCCTGTGTTAATGGGAACCATATTGCCAATACTCTTTAATTGCTCAATATATAATGCGTTATCGCATCTGCAAGCCGTTCTATGGCAAGATTCCCAAAGGAGCTTTTGGTGTATTATCCCCCAACAGTTGCTACTTGTTTTATCGGCGGTTTTAGTCAATTGAATAAGCTGAAATTGTATATATTTAGGCTCTGTAGATTCAGATCACAGGCAGCGACCGATAAAATCATTGTTTATGATTGTGATTTTAATTTAATGGAATAAGCTTTTTTCTTCTATATAGTTTTTTGGCAGGGGAGAGCTGATGTAATGAATGGCTGTTTATGGCTTCGCAAAGAAAGCTTAATAGTAAAACTCTTAAGTTTGAAAAACTTTTTGTTGTT
>CAZBKA010000138.1:0-2781 GCA_964492365.1 uncultured Pirellulales bacterium
TCGAAATTGAAAATATCATCTTCAGTTCCATACTCGCCGTCAAAACCCGCAGAGATCAATATATAAGAGTCAGATCTATAAGGCTTCTTGGACAGTGGTTTATTTTTATCAGATATATTTTCATTCAATATCATGGCGTAAAAATTCTCATAATCAGCCGTACCACCATCTGATGTACCTCCGCCAGCACCATTTATAGGATGTGCATAGGTTGGATCCCATGGCATACCAAGATTGACGAGGTCATCATTGTCCTGGTAGTTATAAATACACATATTTACGCCCGCTACACCTCCTGCATCATTAGGATCATGTATTGTTCTGGATTCATGTGCCCTGTAATAAAGAATAGGCATACCTATTTTTTTGCCGGTACCAGAATATGTATTAGAGCCTACAGTAAAATCTTTGTGCACGTTTTTAGAGTAAACATCACAAAGAACCAGTTCTTCGCCAGTAAAAAGCCCCCAACCTTTACCTACATTTTTATCATAAACATTGCCTATCCGGTACGCATTAGCATTTTCAAGCTGCAAACCTACTTCCATTCTGCTTCGAAGATTCATTACATACGCCTGAGTGCCGATAGTAGAAGGTGGGTAAAGATCGTTATTACCTGTGGCGTCAAAGCCATCAAGCCTGAAAACTGAATCCGGGTGAAAACCTAACAGGTCTTGCCCCATCATGGCCTCTGCAAGCTTCATCGCGCCGCAGTATTTCTTATCTAGTGAATCCATAGCATCCGACTCGGGGTATTCTTGCATTTCGGTGTAGAACATATCCAGACCGACTTCAATACTATGAAACTGTGCCTTCTGGCGAACATTTCTGGCAAACTTGCGCACTCGGTTCAGACCGGGCACCAAAAGACCTATGAGTATTGTGATGATACTCATAACCGTGAGCAATTCAACAATTGTAAACGCTCGTTTGTTTTCTCTTTTCCTGAAATTCATCGTTTTTCTCCTTGTATTATTACTGTTTAAAACTTTTAACATTTAATTTTAACTTTTTAACCAGCCATACCACTGATGATCTGGATCATTGGTAAGAATATTGCCAAAACAATAACCATTACTATCGCACCAAGAACGATGATCATGATAGGTTCAAGCAGCGACATCAAAGAAGCGACAAGAACGTCGACCTGTTCATCATAATCTTCTGCTATTTTCAAAAGCATCTTATCAAGATCACCGGTTTCCTCACCAACTGCGACCATGTTCGTTACAAGAAGGTCAACTGTCTTGGATTTCTTCAATGGTTCAGCAAATGTTTCACCCTGACGAATTGAGGAATGAACATTATCGAGCATGCGAGAAAACACTTCATTGCCCGCAGTTTCACTGGTTACATTGATCGCATCGAGAATCGGCACACCAGCACCTATCAGTGTTCCCAATGTTCTCGTCCAGCGGGTAATAGATGTCTTAGTGGCCAAAGGTCCGATTACTGGCAGCCTTAGATTAATGCTGTCGAGAATAAATCTGCCTTGTTTGAATTTTCTCACCATTTTAAGAAAAAATTTCATCGCAAATGGAAAACCTACCAGATATACCCAGCCGTACTCATAAGCTATCCAGCCGCTTATACCAAGAACAGTTGTGGTTATCGGATTCATCTTTGCACCGTCAAGCATTTCTGTAAGAACAGTGCTGAAACTCGGCACCACGTATTTCATAAGACCTAACAAGATTAAAAAAGCTGCGGAAATAACAACTGTGGGGTAAACCATCGCACTTTTTACCCTGGCTTTGAGCTTCTGTGCCTTTTCCATAAAATCAGCTACTCTGGAAAGGATCAAGTCGAGAACACCTCCCGTTTCGCCTGCCGCGATCATACCAACAAAAAGGCGATCAAAACACTTCGGAAACCTCGCCATTGCCTCGGAAAGTGTAGAACCACCCTCAATGTCATCTGAAATATAACCTACTACTTTTTTAAAGGCACCCTTTTTCTGCTGCTCTTCAAGAATACGAAGGGAACGCAATATTGGCAGACCAGCGTCCTGAAGAGTTGAAAGCTGTCTGGCGAATTGAGTAATAACCTTTATCTTGACCTTGCCTGTAGCACCATGTCTCGATTTAGTTTTAGTTACTCGTCGGGCAGTTTTTTGGGTTCCGCCTTGGCTATTTACCTTGGTAGGGAAATAACCCATATTGCGTATTTTGCTTAACGCTTCTTTTTCGCTCAGTGCTTCGATCTCATCTTTTATCTCGACACCCTGAGAATCCATAGCTTCATATTTAAAAATAGGCATTTAAAATACCTCCTGTCATATAGCTAAAACAATATATATTAATCAATTCCTATTGTTTCTTTTACTACCTCATCAACGGTGGTAATTCCGTCATAAATAGCAGCAAGACCATTTTCACGAAGAAGCGTCATCCCAATTTTTTGTGCAGCCGAACGGATTATGTTTGTTGAAGCATTGTTCATTATCAGTTCACGAACATTGTCATCGAAAACCATTATCTCAAAAAGAGCAAGCCTGCCCTTATATCCGCTGTTGTTACACTTGCTGCACCCTTTGCCGTAAAAGAACTTCTTGTCTCTAATATCATCCGGTGTCAATCGAAGCTCAAACAACTGCTCATCTGTAGGTTCATAAGGTACCCTGCAGTTAGGACATATCTTCCTTACAAGTCTCTGTGCGACAATTCCTTCTACTGTTGCAGTAATAAGGAAAGGCTCAACACCAAGGTCGAGAAGACGTGCGATAGTACTCGGAGCATCATTAGTATGAAGCGTTGTAAACACAAGGTGGCCCGTAAGCGA
>CAZBKA010000138.1:2791-6895 GCA_964492365.1 uncultured Pirellulales bacterium
CCGCAATCTCTGCGGTTTCAAGGTCACGAACCTCACCAACCATGACCACATCAGGGTCCTGACGCAAAATGGACCTCAAACATTTAGCAAACGTAAGCCCGATATCAGGTTTCATCTGGCATTGAATAATCCCGTCAATATCGTATTCGACAGGGTCCTCTGTCGTAATAATCTTCGTCTCTATACTATTAAGCTCATTCAATGCTGAATAAAGCGTCGTTGTCTTACCACAACCGGTAGGCCCGGTTACAATTACAATACCATTAGGTCTGTTAATAAGCTGGCGAACTCGCTCAAGATCACGTTGCCTCAGCCCTATCTTTTCCAGGTCAAGATTAACCTGGCTTCTGTCCAGAACACGAAGTACCACGCTTTCACCAAAAATTGTCGGCAAAATACTAACACGCAAATCGACCGGATTGCCCTGAACCATAAGGGAAATACGACCATCCTGAGGCAGACGCCTCTCAGCAATATCAAGATCTGCCATAACCTTTATTCGGCTGCTTATAGCTGCTGCAATATGTTTTGGTGGAGGTTGCATCTCGTAAAGCACACCATCGATACGATAACGCATCTTATATTCTTTCTCGAAAGGTTCAAAGTGAATGTCCGATGCCTTATCACGAATCGCCTGAAGTAATACAAGGTTTAAAAGCTTTTTAACCGGGTTAGAATCCGAAAGCTCTTTAAGCTCACCAATGTCTATACTCTGGTTTCTGCCGTCATACTCAGCAAGAAAATTATCGTTTTGAATCTCACCTATCAGATCATTGATATCATCTGCTGTTTTATCTTCTGAATAATATTTGCTAAGTGCATGGTCAAGCGCTTCTGGATTGGTGATCTTTGCGGTAACCGTAAAACCCATCAATGTGCTCAAGTCATCCGTTGCACGAAAATTATCTGGATTATCAAGTACTACCGCAAGCTCATTTTTAGGTTCATTAAATGTTAATGGTACTATATGATACGCTTGGGCCATCTGGGTTGGAACTTTTTTCACTACATCTGATGGAATTTCTATTTCATCCAGATTAACATATTCCATACCACGCTGGGCCGCCAATGCTATCCTAAGTTGACTCTCTGTAACAAGACCTGCTTTGAGAAATATCTCACCGATTTTCATGCCATTCTGTTTTTTTTGAGCAAGCAAACATTTGTGCACTTGCTCTCTGGTCAAAATTTGCATCTTGATTAAAATTCGACCAAGGGTTCTCCCCTGCAACTGTTCAATCGGCGGAAGTGTATTAGTCGTTACCATTTTGTCAACCCTATCCAATTATTTTCCCTAACTGTCATAAACACATTATAACAAGACTAAAACCTTTTTACAATGCAAATAAAGAATAGGACAAGTGGTTTATGGAACAGAAAAATGACACAAAAATTATTGGATTACTGAAAAAATAGCAAGATAATTACAATTCACTGCTCGATAAGGAAAAAAAATTTCGGTTGTAATGAATAAAGCAGTCGTAACTATTGTACTAAAAAAATAGATGGTGACATGTGTCACCTTTATAACTCACAATACAAAAGGACACTTGTTATTTAGGAGTCAAAGTAAAGTTTAAAATCTCACCAAAACAAGCTCTTTGGTCAGCCGCCATCTGCAAAAAGACCTCAGTCTCACCGGTTAGTGATTCTGTCAGGGTAAATTCGTCTATGACAGCATCTTCAAGATAACTGACATCATTTGCAATCGGGATTTTTATTTCTAATGATGATGCTGGTGTAGATGACAAATAGACACCACCAGGCTTCGATGATGCGTTTTGAGGACATACCCATTTTGCCTCCTGCAGATTTCCAACCGAAGCTTTTGCTAAAACAGGCTGATTTATTGTGACAGCAATAACATCACCCTTTTTAACGTCGACCCAGGTGCCTGATACGTCTTTTATCTTAAAATAGTTAAACTCAGCATTTAAGAATTTTGGTGGATTATTACCGTTATATTGTGTGTTGCCGACAGCCAATAATGGAGTATTTGTCGAATCAGTGCCAGTTCCAACAGTTTTTATGCCCATCATCTTGCCATCTTTTTTGAGTTTACCATATTGGTCTTTGCCTTGGTAAAATGCCAGGTACCAGTAACCGCCTGCATGAGCATCACGGTCAATCGTAACAAATTCATCACCTTGGGGTCTATTTCGCAGTTCTTTCATCATTGGGGCATATTTTTCCAGCAACAGAACAGAAGCCCTTGGGCTGCCGTCAAGATTTAACAGACCATAGTCGCTGTGCTCACCTTCTCTGAAACCACCGGGCCACCACCATGGAGCAATGCCATTACACCCTGTTTCTAAGACAACTTTGTAGAACATCTCATTATAGTAAGTTTGGTAGTCAATTCTCGGTTGCGTCGGGATATCTTTAATGTTGTCCCAGACTGAAACACCGAATTCCGACCATATTATTGGTTTTCCTCCTGTGACAAAGTCAATGTATCTGCTCAGGAAGCAGGCAGAGTTAAAACCATCTTCACCACCTCCTATTGCATAGCCTTCGGGGCAAAAGAAATCGACATGCTTGGCTGTCCCGGTGATAGTAAAATCATGGGGCAGCGTATTACCCTGTCTGTAACTTATAAGCTGATTAGGTAATAACTCTCTGAGCTTTTGCGTTGCAATATTCCACGTTTTGCTCATAAAATCATCCATAAATCGTCTGTAGGCTGCTACCATTACCCTGTAATCACCGTCTTCTTTTAACTGCTCATCTGTTGGATGCGTAATTTCGCCTTTTTCATTGGTTATTTTGTAATTCCAATCGGTCTCAGCATTAGCTACCGAGCCATAACGTTCGATTACCCATTGGTGCCAATTATCGTTATATTTAACCCTGTTTGGTTTGCAAAATACATAATTGCCGGGTTCCCAGATAATATCATAGGCAAAAATTGCTGGATTGTTTGCCAGACCAAAATCTTTTATAAGTTTTTCTGCTTCTGCTGGGTTAAAATTAAGCGGAGAGGTACTGACACCTTCTACCATTGCAAGGTTGGCTTTTATATTTCTTTTTTCGCACCTTCTTAAAAAATCAAGTAAGTTGTAGCCGCTTTGGTAATCTTTGATCTGTATGCTGACCATATTCATACCAAACTGCTGCATTATTTGGAGGTCTTCCTCGATTATCTGCGGATCATAGTTCCCCGGCTTTAACCAGTTAGTCCAGTAGACAGTTCGGTCCAGCCCCGATACATATTGAGGCCAATAGTTTACCCCTACCGGATACCATTTTTGGCCTTTAAGATAAAAATCTGCGCCTTTGACCATAACGAATTCTTCCTTAGAAGCATTGGCTTTCGCAAAAACCATCAATTCGTGAGAAAGACTGTCAATGGCCCTGCCGTCTTTGATAAGTTCAACTTTAACGTAAAACTGCTCATTATTTCCATCAGGCAACTGATATTCCGTAAACAGCTCTTTTTGACCTGCGGCGGGGACTGCTTCTTTTTTTACATCCTGAAAAACAACCTTATCGTTTGCGGCAACTGTTATCTTTACTTCAGCATCCTGCTGATCTTTTGTTCTGTTGATAAGCTCACAGCCAAGTTTAACTTTTTGTCCGGGGTTGTAACAAAACTGCTCGGCCCCTGCCCGGTATAAAAACAATCCGTTACGAAATGATTCGGCAATCTGGGAAATCATTTCTATTACAGGCTTATCTTTGTATTTGTTTAAATCATTCAAACCTATGCAGGCAAACGCGGCACCATCAAATTCGCCTAATCTATTTATCAGCATCCATGCGACAGTGCCTTTTTTGTTTCCTGCCTGGTCAAAAGCATCTGCCAGAGGGATCCATCTGAATTTTGGTTGGCCACCGAGGCCCGTGGATTCGGTACGTTTTTGTGAACACCATGCTGATTCAAAAGGGCCTTTGTAATCAATGCTATTGGCATTTCCAGATGTGCTTTTAATTGAGTCAAAATTTTCAATTGCATAACCCTTGTAATTCGGAAATAATGTTTCGATTGGAGCTATTTCCTGATGAGATGCAAATTTCTCAACTTTAAAAGGGCTGGACATGGTGCCGATATTATCAAGATAGACGACATGCTGGCCTTTTGGAATTCTTGTATGGGTAAGGGTT
>CAZBKA010000139.1:0-6888 GCA_964492365.1 uncultured Pirellulales bacterium
AATGAATTCACTATTTCATGCTTCTGCTTTTTAGTTTCGTATTGAAGAATTTCCTGTGCGAGCATTTCAAAATCCATCTGCCCCTTGCTCGCAGGGTCATATTCGCATATTGGTTGCCCGAAACTTGAAGCCTCTTTGATTTTAGTATTAAAATTAACTGTAGTTTTAAACATTTTATCTGCGAAGTTGGCTCTCAATTCTGAAAGGATTTCGCGGGCCATCTTCGTTCTGATGTCATACATGCTTGCCAGAACATTTACATTTATGCTGTGATCGCATCTCTGGCATAGTATATTGAGGGTTTCAAGCTGTTTGCTCAGACCATGAAGTGCGAAATAACCTGTTTCTACAGGCACTATCACATCTGAAGCTGCTCTAAGAGCATTAAATGTTAAAAGTCCAACTGCCGGCGGGCAGTCTATAATAACATAGTCATAAGTGCTTTTTACATGTTCAAGAACATTCCTGAGGCACATCTCCCGATCTATTATGCCTGTCATCTGCTGTTCAAATGCAGACAGATCAATACTTGCAGGTGCAAGTTCCAGGTTATCGCTTATCTGCCATAGTATCTCAGACAGGCGTATTGGTTCATTTCTGCTATTGCTGATCAGAACATCATAGATGCTTTGCTCGACCTGCTCTTCTGGTACCGCCAAACCAACCGCACAATGAGACTGAGGGTCCATGTCAATCAGTAGTGTTTTGTGCCCAAGCTCCGCAAGAGCACTCGAAAGGTTGATCGATACAGTTGTTTTTCCACATCCGCCTTTTTGGTTTACTACCGCAATTGTCCTCATAGTTATATTTTCCTAATGCACATTTTTAAATTCCAACCTTATTTTTACTGTTGATAAATTCCATTTTTCCAACAGCACGGTTGTCTACTTAGTCGTTTTTATCGGCGGATAACCATCTGAAACTTTAGATTTTTATGGGACTTGCCAATAAAAACAGCTTGTATCAGTATAAAAAATGAGATTTTGCTTCTTTTTTTTGTGAATATTGCTTTATATGCGGGTTTTTTAAGGCAAATTTTGAGAAAAAACAAATATCAAAACACATTTTTTTAACAACACAAAAATCAAGATATCTTATATTTCTCCCAACTGTTATTTGGAGTGTTCCAGCAATTCCATAATGGCCTTACTAATATTGCTATTGCCAGCTACATCTTTCACTTTTTGGGTTCTTTCTTCCCTGATTTTCTGATGATAAGCAAGTAAGTTATCAAATATATCTTCCACAGTTATAATTCCGACAAACTTCTCGAATTTATCAATCACGGCTATACACCTGGATTTTGTCCAGAGCATTTTCTGCATAATAGTTTTAAGATTCTCATCACTGCTGACCACTTCGTGGCGTTTGTCCTTTACAAGCCATTTTATTTTTATTTTCAAAGAAGCGTAATCTATTGGCCTTCGCCACTTGGCAAATTCAGGTTTAAGATACGGACTTTTCGCCTCCAGCAGGTCCTTGTGTGACAAAAAACCCTGCAAATTATTATTTTCACCGACCGCAATATAGCTGCATTGATACCGCTTAAATTCTTCCATCGCCTGCTCAATGCTTGTATCCAGACCGCACCAGCAAATTTCTCTCTGCATAATATCTCTTGCACGAAGCTCATCCAATGCATCACTGCTGCATTGACCAATACCAGCTCTATTGCTCTGGCTTTTTAAGTGCCCGACAACTGGAGAATTTATCATTTTGCTAATGGAATCAGATACCTCACGATTTCCTAGGCTGTGGTCAGCAATTGTGTTTTTTAATGCTGATATACCATTATCTATGTGGTTATTTTGGTTAGCTGTTTTCTTATTTTTTTTTGCCATGGATACCTTATTCTATTAAATCTAAGTTGCAATCGACTATATTATCGGCACTTGTTGTTATATTTTTTTAACTAAAGCTGTAATTTATCCCAGTATTTTTTATTTCTTAGTAAAATTTTGATATCGAAACATCATTTGAACGCTTAAAATCACCCACTCTTTGTTTTTTATATTTTTGTTAACGATTTTAATTTTGAGGAGAATATAGAATGAATTCTGATTTCAAAAATATTATCTGTTTGTCGATTATTCTGCTTGTTTTTTCCAATTCCATTTTTGCTTCTCCTATAGAATTTATTGAAAGCTCTGACGCAATTGAAATAATTAATAACGGCCAAACTCTGCGAATCTCTACCGATGCCCCTCAATTTATCTTTGAAAAAGATGCAACCTCTGAAAATATATGTCATACTACTAAGGAAGGTCAGTTGGATACGGGCCAAATCGTAGAATTAACTTATCCGCCTGTAAAAGTCTCTGATCAGGCGTCGCTCGAAGTAAAACTCCTGCTGCAGTTCGATAAATCTGAATCAGTGCTAAGGAAATGGGTGAAGTTCCGCATCACCGCTTCTGCCCCCATGCTATTAAAGCAGATAATCCTCGAAAAAATAAACATAGCTGACCGGATTATCGAAATGCACCAGGGCTGGCTCCAGAGTTATCCTGTTTTTATGGATGGTTTTTTTATGGGTTTGGAGTTCCCTGTCGCGAATAACAATATTGAAAACGATGTTTTAACCATTAGCCATAATCCGGGCATAGATGTAAAGCAGGGCGTATGGTATGAATCGAAAAAAGCTGTTTTCGGCATATCTGAACCAGGTAAGCAAAAAGAAAATTTCAAACAATATATAAATGCACACAGACCCCAGCCGCACAAACTTCATTTCAATTATAACAGCTGGTGGACCGCTCCGTCGCCATTTACCGAAAAAGACATCCTCGACCTGATGAATACTTTCAAAACTCAGCTTTATGATCGCAGCGGGGTCTCTTTCGATACGTTCTGCCTCGATATGGGCTGGTCAGAAAGAAAAAGCATCTGGCAGGTCAGCAAAGAAAGATTCCCTGATGAATTTTGCAATGTTCAGAAAGCTTCGGCACAGATGAAAGCAAACCTCGGTCTCTGGTGCTCTCCTTCAAGCTATTATAATGGAGGTCTTGACAACGAGTGGGCACAAAAGAATGGCTATGAGACTACCCACACTCAATACCAGGGCAAAGACTACCTCTATTGCTGCCTTGCCGGTGAAAAATATCAAACTGCTTTTACGAAAAATCTTTCAGACATTGTAAAACGTTTTGATGTTAAGCATATCAAGTTCGACGGTATCAGCTTTATGTGCAAAGATACCGACCACGGCCACTATCCTGAATATCTCTCCTATGAAAAAATCGCACAAGGTATGATATCCATTTTCGATGGCGTCCGAAAAGAGGCTCCTGATATCTGGTTCGAAACAACCTGCATGGGCTGGGATCCAAGTCCATGGTGGCTCTTTTATGTAAACTCAGTGATAGGGACATACGGTACAGATGCTCCGCAAGGGCGGGTTCCATGCCCTGTATGCCGTGAAACTTACACGTCTGCGAGGGATTACTTCAATCTTCAGGGTGCGGTCAGGCTCGACATTCCCATTGCTGCTCAGGAAGTTCTGGGAATAGTTCATCAAACCGAAGAGCCATTTGTGAATGATGCTATCACAACTATAATGAGAGGCCACAGTTTCCTGCCCCTCTACATAAACCCCAAATATATGGACCAATCCCGCTGGCTGCAACTTGGTGACATTTTAAAATGGGCACGCGAAAATTCCGATATTCTCCAACAAACCCAACCCCTGTTGCCTGAAGCATGGAAATCGGATATGCTGCCAAAGTTCAGCAATGATGCGCGAATGCCTCGTCAGCCATATGGCTATGCACACTGGAAGAATTCCGAAGGGCTTATACTTTTGAGAAACCCATGGATAGTTTCACAGCATTATTATGTCAGCCTTGATGAAAACACCGGATTGTCGGGAAAAATTAAAAACCTCTCAGTTGTAAGTCTCTATCCTCAAGTCAGAATTTACGCTCAAAATATCAAATTTAATGATTGTCTCGATATTGCTCTTGCGCCCTATGAAACCGTTGTTTTGAAAATATCTAAAAACAACAACCTGAAAGACATTCCTCTTGTAAAGAAATGTATTGGAGAAAAATTACAAACAACAGTTAACCATCAGCAGATTAAGAAAATAATATTTGAAGAGAAACCAACTGACCCCAACAGTGACTATGCAAGACTGCTGATTGAAGACAACAGTGCATACCAACTGAAATTAAAAGCAGATGTCATGGTGAAATCACAAAAAGCCCAGCTGCTTATCCTCTCCGAAGGCGACGAAAAGGCAAGACCTATTGCTAATATAAAAATTAATGACAAACCTGCTGATACACAAATTAAAAATTCTGATTTCTGGGATGCCACACACCTTAAGGATAGTGAATTCTGGACTTTTGTAATAGTTGATTTGCAAAAAGGCAAAAGCAAAATTGATATCGATGCTTTACTTTCAGGGAAATCGACAAATATAAGTGTTTGGATATGGGCAATGGAGAATCCGGAAGATACTCTCAAATACAAAGGCAGGCTGCCGGCTCCTGAGTTGCTGTCTCTCGATTCTGCTGTACTGCTGCAGCCAACCGATACATCGCAAATACTGGAAACAGAAAAAGGAAAAATTTAGATTAGCTCATTGATGAAGGAAACAACGAATGAAATGCAGAGAAGTCCTGATTATATTGGTAATGCTGATTATTATTACAGAAGTATCAGCAGATGATCAACAGTTAACATTTAAAGATTGTTCTGTTCAGCTTAAAGATGGAATTTTAACTTTAGAAAATTCCCAAATCGGACGTTCATATAATTTCAATTCTGGGCATCTTATTTCAACATCTCTTGCTAATAAATCTGCAAACAAAATTTTCAGCCTTGCAAACCAAACTCCCGATGTTCAGATTGCTGAGTTGCCAATCGATTTAAGTTGCGGCAGTTTAAAAATCTCTGAAATAGACGCAGATGCCGTTACACCAGCTCAACTGCAGGCTGAGGTTGTATCGGGTTTTGGAAATTTAAAACTAAAAAGAGTATTTAGAATTTTTCCGGACTGTCCTGCGATTGCCTGTGATTACTATTTGAAAGCGGATGGTCCTGTTGAATTGGATAATTCAAAACAAACGGTAATAGATACACTTTCCCTGCCGGGTGTGCATTTTAAGCTTACTGCTGTCGAGTTTTTTGATATGACCGACCGAACAAACACCCTTGTCAAAGAGTCATCTATTCTTGCCTACAAATCTGATAGCTTTTTGAAAGGTAATTTGTTGTTTGCAGATTCACTGGTTGATAATTCGGGATTTTTCTGGCTTAAAGAGGCGCCTTGTTCGAATGTTCAACTCAATTATCCGGGTTACGATTTTATCTGCAAAATAGGCTCCTATAAAGTTGTGGGCCTGGGTGTCACTGCTAAAGACATGATTGCGGAGCAGTGGATCAAATGCTATGGCATGGTTTTTGGTGTCACTGATGCAACCGAATTTGATAAGCTTTCGGCGTTGAGAACTTACCAGCAGAATATCAGGATACATAGCCCGGAAAGAGACGAAATGGTGCTCATGAATACATGGGGAGATCGCAACAAAGGATCAAAAATTTCCGAAAAATTTATCATTGATGAGATAAAAGCAGCTAAAGAAATCGGAATGACTCATTTACAAATTGATGAGGGCTGGCAGTATGGAAACAGTGACGATTCAATAAACGGGCCTGATGAGCTGGATAATATCTGGAAGAAAGATGACTTCTGGACGCCTGACAAAAAAAGGTTTCCAAATGGTTTTGCACCGATAGTGGAACAGGCAAAAAAAACAGGTATAAAACTCGGATTATGGTTTGTTCCCTGTATAGATGATGATTATATAAATTACGAACGTGATGCTGCGGCGATCATAGACCTATATAAAAAGTACGGCATTACAACATTCAAAGTCGACGGGATTGAGGTGCACAGCAAGCTTTCAGATATCAGGCTTTATGAAATGTTCTCTACCGTTCTGAAAGAAACGCAAAATAATGTGGTTTTTAATATAGATATGACTAACAATCAGCGTTTTGGTTATCATTACTTCAACCAGTTTGGCAATATTTTCGTTGAAAACCGCTACACTGACTGGAAAAATTATTACCCGCACTGGACATTAAGGAACCTGTGGATGCTTAGCCGATATGTTCCGACTCAGAACCTGCAATTTGAATTCCTGAATAAATGGAGAATGTTGGAAAATTATCCGAACGATCCTTTTGCCCCTGCCAACATGTCCTTCGAATATACTTTTGCAATTACAATGATGTCGCAACCACTGGCATGGTTTGAAGCGACGGGGTTACCATCAGAGGGTTTAAAGATTGCCGATGCTGTCAAGACTTACCGTCAATACCAATGGGATATTCATTGTGGTCAGATATTCCCGATAGGGCAGGAACCTTCAGGATTAAGCTGGACGGGTTTTCAGTCAATACAAAAGGATCATGGATATTTCCTTATCTTCCGGGAAAAAAATCAAAACAAAGCAGCAAAAATTAAAACATGGCTAAAACCTGGTCAAAAAATAAGATGTGAATTGATTCTGGGGCAGGGCAAAAATTTTAATGCCAAAACAAACGAAGAGTCAGAGATAAAATTCACTTTGCCTGCTGAATTTTCCTTTGCCCTTTATATATACAGAATAAATAATTAGAAAACACAATTGTTTATTGTTTTCTAAAGTCATTAACTATGGCATTGGTTTCGTAGCTGATTATTAGTGGTTTATCGGCGTTTTTTTTCTATATTTTTCTGTTTTGGGGCTTTTTTGCTTTGGAATTTGACTTTTTGAGACAGTTTTGTTATATTGGGTAACTATCGAACTGATATGTAGTGGTAGCTGGCTTAATAATTTAGGGGTTGAAAATGAAAAACCAGGTAATTTTCTTGCTGATATTAGTGTGTTCATTCAATTG
>CAZBKA010000140.1:0-6780 GCA_964492365.1 uncultured Pirellulales bacterium
CTATCCAGCTTTTGTTACGCATAATACCCCCTATGGAAAGAAGTTTAGCACATTTACCGCAGCCGTTCTGTTGGTTTCCAAAGATGAAACAGGTGGATAAAATATTGAAAACCAAAGGGAACTTGTTAAATAGACTGTATAATTATTGTTAGGTGTGTGCGAATGGACAAAGACAAAAACAAATCCCAAGAGGAAGGCAAGGTTATCGCCCACTTCGGCACTTTTGATTTTACTGGTAAAGGCCCAGGCACCTTTTGCGGTGGTGTGATTAAGCTATGGGCAAATCCTCAAGAGGACCTCTTAGATTCAGCTATGAGCTTTCTCAAAGCAGCTGATCGTTGCCTTAATGGCTGCAAAGTAGAAGAAGGCATTGAAATGTTGACTGTCCCTGGAGCAGTATGCGCCTCATTTTCCTGTGAGCTCTTTCTTAAGTACATCCTCCTCATTGAAAGTGGTCAAGAGGCTAGAGGTCACAGTCTTACTGATCTATTCGGAAAATGTAGCGAGAGTATACAATCTGCTATCGTTGGTCGGAAAGCAGACATCCTTGAGATATTTGAAAGAAATAATAGACAGTTTATTGAGGCAAGATATCATCACGAGAAAGATATTTTTTCTTTCAGGCAACAAGAATTGCTTCAGGCGGCTGAATTGCTTTCAAACTATATAAAAGAGAAATATAAAAAAGAAACACCTAACAAATGAATGCAAAGGGACATTCAGGGGCTGCACCTCTTCCGGCCCATGATTCATTGCGTTAGGCAAAAAAAGGTGGAATGATTTAATAAAAGAGATTGGACGAATCCGCCAACTTGTCACGGCGTAGCTTTAGCGAAGACGGAAGGCGGATAAATATTAAAGAACCAACGGGAACTTGTTAAACTGATTGTATAATCATTATTATGGAAAGTATGATCAATTACCACAATAAACTTAATTGGCTAGAATCTTTGGCGGAAGATGTTGCTGAAGAAATGGTTGAGTATCGTCCAATCATCGAAGATTATGTCCGTACCATGAAGGATCTGGAGCATCCGTATTCACACTTTGCCTTGCTGAGCTTCATACCGAAAGTTGAGAGTATTCGGTGTGGAATGTTCAAAGTTGCAGAAATTGAAGAGTCCTATTCTTATCGTATCCTGTTGCGTTCTCTTATCGAGCACTACTGCAAATTCATGTATATATTGATGAGATATGCTGAAGAGCGTACTGATAACATTGGAAAAGCGTACTCCATTTTTGGCGGCGCTAAGGAGAAGCTAGATTACATCAAAGCAATGAAGACTGTGGCTGAGATGCTTGGAGTAACACTACTTCGTTCACCAATTGATATACTCAATGACCTTCAGCCTTTTCTTGACAATATGAGTGATGCTCAATTGCGGGCATCTTCCTTGCAATTTACGTATAAGAACACTGCAAAATATATTCATGAGAAAATGTGTAAGCCGGAGTATAAACAATCTGACTTAATGATTTCCATACTCCCATTGTACTCCGAGCTATCCTCTTTTGTACATGGAGGACCATCTTCGCTTAATTTCTGCAAGGAACTTGAGAATCCTGAAACTATGTATGACAGCATTGTTGAAAGTTTGTCCGTCTCGCAAATGATGACTTTCCATGTGCAGGCAATGACATTTTTGATTTTCTATCAGAAAAACAAGAAGTTTGGTGATCCGTATAATGTCATGATTAAATACCTTGATAAGATGTCTAATGAAAAATCATAGAATAAATAGGGAATAAATAACAGTCACTTATTTATTCTATTTATGCCAGAATAGTGAGAGCAGTCGCGACGGTTTTATAAGTAAAATGAAAAAACTGCCTGGCTGAAGAGTCAAGCTTTGTCTGTCGGAAGGCTTAGAAAAACAACAAGTGATAAAGGAAAAGATAATAGAAAATAGGCTGTTCCTGATTTTCCTGCATAATCAAAAATATGGAAAAGATGGTAAGGAGAGAAAAATGGCAAATAAGATGGCAAGTGATTTAACGATACGAGACATTGTTGTAGGTGATGTTAAGGATGTTGTTGAAATTCTAACTAGTCGGAGAGTATGTGAGAAAAGAGGACTTGACGCAAGGCTTAAGTCCGTGATCGAAAATCCTCAAGGTATTTGTATCGTTGCAGAATTTGATGGTAGAATTGTGGGCGTGTTATTGGCTTCATATGATGGATTCCACGTTTTTCTTGGAAAAATTGGGGTATTAAAAGAATACGAAGGTCGTGGTATAGGCCAAGCCCTTCATGCTGAGATGTTAAGTCGGGGGTGTGAGCTTAATATGTTGGGTGTAATAGCTGATTCTAAACTTACTGCAACAGGTTTTTTTTATAGCCTTGGTTATAGAATGCCAGGGGCCGTTTTTCTTAAATATGATTCGTAGAAAACCATGGACAGCCCCACAGCCACCATTTAAATCCATGGAAAGATACAATTCTAAATCAATTATAATCAACAACTGTTACCCATGTGCTTAGCATAAACTGTAACCCATGTTATCAGTTTGTACCGAGATGGAAGAAATTTTTTTCTGAAAAATTTATAGCTGATATGGCGGACCCGTTCGACTCGGCTTTGCCTCGCTCAGGGGGACATGGGGTGGAAGTAAAATAAGCCTTTTGGACAGACGGGCTGGCTGTTCGGCGATGCTCCTTTCGGTTGCGCTCAGGGCTGAAGGTTTTTTCTGGGTTACGGGTTGGGGAGGGCGTTTGTTACGCGGATAACCTCCTGATATGTAGTTATCCCTTGCTGAACCTTTTTTAGGCCGCACTCAAAAAGCGTGGTCATGCCTTCTTTTCTGGCTTGGGTGTTTATCTCGCTTGAGTCTCTTTTTTCAACGGTCATTTGCTGGATGCTCTGCGAAAAAGTCAGCATTTCGGTAATGGCTGTTCTGCCGAGGTAGCCGGTGAAATGGCATTTACTACAGCCTTTCCCGTGATAAAATGATTCGATCCTGTCCGAATGGGTTATTGATTTTACTGCTGTTTTTATTTCATCGGCTGCATCGTACAATTCTTTGCAATGCGGGCAAATCATTCTTACAAGCCTTTGAGCTAAAATAGCCTCTATTGATGAAGCAGTAAGGAAAGGCTCAACGCCCATATCCAAAAGCCTTGTTATTGCTGATGCTGCGTCATTTGTATGCAGTGTGCTGAAAACAAGATGGCCCGTCAGAGCCGTTCGTATTGCGGTTTCAGCCGTTTCAAAATCACGAATTTCACCAACAAGCATAATATCCGGGTCGTGGCGGAGCATGGACCGCAAGGCGCGGGCAAATGTAAAACCTATCTCGCTATGTGTCTGCATCTGCATAAGCCCTTTCATCTCGTATTCGATAGGGTCCTCAATTGTGATTATCTTTCTGTTGGAATCTTTCAGCATGTGCATGCAGGTGTATAATGTGGTGGTTTTGCCGCTGCCGGTGGGGCCGGTGACAAGTATTATTCCATGAGGCCGCTCGATAAGCTTTTTTATCACAGAGACGGTTTTTTCCTCCATTCCTAAAGAATTTAGCTGCATTATCAATTTACTTTGCGGCAGGATACGAATGTTGACGGCCTCGCCGAACCTTGTGGGGAGTATTGATATTCGAAGATCAAATCTCTGACCGCCAAGATTAACCTGTGAGCGACCATCCTGCGGCAGCCTTTTTTCGGCGATATCCAAGCCTGAAAATATTTTAACCCTGCTGGTTATACCTTCCCGGAAGAACCTCGCAGATTGGGGCAGGGGGGCATTCTGTAAAATTCCGTCAATTCGGTATCTGGCTCTCAATTCATTCTCGTAAGGCTCAATATGAATGTCTGTGGCACCGGCTTTTATCGCGTCTGCCAATATCTGGTTGACAAGTTTAATTACCGAGGCATCCTGTTTTTCGTCGCTATCGAGCAGGTCGCCGGAACCCTCAGCGGAGGGCTGTAAATTTTCGACCAGAGCCATTTGCTCAACGGTAGCGGCGCCAAGGCCATAATGTTTGCGTATGGACTTTTGTATTGCACCTTCGGTTGCAAGTACGAAGTTTATCTTAAATTTGCTATCGAGGACGAGTGTTAGTTCCCTTGCCAGCTCATCAAAAAAAGGCTCACAGGTCGCAGCGGTTAGGATATTTTCGCTAAGGGCAACTGGGATTATGTTGTAATGTGTCACGATATTGGCGGTTACGGCTTCTATTGCCTGGGGCTGGATATCGGCAGAGGTAAGATCGATAAAACCTACGCCAGTGGCCTGGCTGATTTTTCTTAAAAAACTATCTTCATCTGTAAAGCCTAGCTGATAAATGCACTTATGCAAACTGATGTTTCGCTCCATGGCGAGTTGTTCGGCATTGGTGAGCTGATCTGCAGTAATGACTGAAAGAATCGCTTTTTCGTTGATTTTTGCATTCAACATTCAGACTGTCTCCATAAAATAAAATGCCGACTTGAAAGTATCAGCGTTTCACATTGCAGAGATGTTGATTGGAAGAATCTGAGAAATGATCCTAACTAAAAGTTCAGATATATGGGCAAAAGCATTTTAAGGTAATGATTGCAGTAGTGTTTTGATTGCTTTGGTCATTGCCTGTTCATAATGTTCCTGGTCCTTGACATGGAAAATAAATCGGTTATTCGATTCGGGGCTATGTTTCCATGTGAAATTTCTTGGGTCCTTAAACTCTATTTCTATAGGATCAAATGTAAATACTGCTTGTTCTGAGGTTTGGCTGAGCGGGACAATCTTTCCATCTTTTGTAACGGTTTTGCCTGCGGCATGAATAAAACCGGCTGTACACCACATACCTCTTATTTGCTGAGAGTGATAATCTATGACATCTTGTTCGACTGGGCTATTTAGGTAAGAGAGCCAATAGATGTCATGCTGTTTTTTCTCTTTTTGATATAATCCGTCCCTGTACATATACGCAAAATAATTCTGGATGCGAGGCGAAAGGAAGGGTAATACCTCTTTTTGCTTTAGAGAATATTCTGAAGCAAACTGACCCTTTGATATTACAGCCTTTTTGCTGCTATCATATTCCATATTACACGGCATCCAGTAGATCGGGCAGGGTAATTCAAAGATAGCTGCGAAAGCCGCAGGATCGTAATTAACATTACACTCCCAATTTGTTCCATAGACCCATCCTGCATTCAAATATATGGCTTTACACTTTTCAGCGAAAAGTTTGGGTTCTTTTTTTCCAGCGGCAGCGACATCCCGACTGCTGCCGGTAATATGAATTATGACAGGTTGAGCAGATGACTTTAAAATCATCAATAGTTGATCAATGCCGCTGTGGTCAGCTATTGATACATCAGGTTTGATGTCATCTGTTTTCATTGGAGGTCTCGATCCTATCATAACCGGTACTGCCAGAGCGGTGATCATATTCATCATGGTTACGCTGATAATATCAGGATCACCTGGATCACCTAATTTGCGTTTACCCTGTTCTATCACGGGTGCAGCAAACGGATAATCAATGAGGATGCCTTTTAAGTCTATCTGCCCCTGATAAGCCAGAGCATATTGTGTTGCCAGGTCCCAATGGTCGTCAGGGTCACCATGGGGACGCCAGAGGTCGGTTGTATGTATTGTTGGTGGTGCAGATGCCAATGATGCGTTTGTGTTCCATATAAACAAAACATTAACTAATATAAATAATGCAGCAAGTACGATGTTAAAACTTAATGTCTTCCTTTGTGCCATTTTGAGTGTCCTTTCGTTAAAGGCTAAAGCGGCCGTTCACAATTTTAATAATAGACTAAATTCACATTAAATTGTCAAGTCAAGATTTTTTAAGCGGTTTTATTTTACAAAGTCAACATTGCGGTGCCGGCTTCGCTTTTTATTTGTATTTGGATATATTCCAGCGGCAGCTATATTAATATTGGAAGCTTATAAGTGAAAATAAAGCAGATAGTCATGTATGTTCTCGCGGCATTGGCAGTGCGTCCTATAGTGGCTAATGCTTATGAGAAAAGTCAGGGAGTTTTTGGTTTTGAAGCTCTTATAAAATCTGCGGAAGTTTTCGGCTCGGCTGATTTGTTCTGCAAATCTTCAGAGGGTAATTATGTTTTCCGCACATCTGAGACAATAATCTTACCAGTAAACCAAAAAACTGAAAGCAACAGTGTAGAGGTAAAAATTTCAAGGTGGGAAAATGACTCATGGCAGGAGTATGGTCTGAGAAATGGAAATTTATCAGGCGAGCAACTTGAAATTACCAGCAGGATGAGTCAGGAGGGTTTATATAAGCTGCAGTTTAAAATCTCGAATAATGAAAGCGCGGCTTATGCAATTATTTGTGATGGCTGGAAAAAACTGATTTTTAGTTTTTGCAGGAGCATTAAAGACTATCTGGAAATCAACAGTGATGCGGAACTATTGCGTTCAACTATAGCGGTTTCACACTTTGATAATGTAATGGAACTGGCAGTTTCGACAGAAAAACCTTCTGTTGAAATATTTGTCGCTTTAAGGAACGCTATCAAAGCCAGGGGTGATTTTGATGATGGGAAAATTCCTGATTTTGTTACGCCTGGTGTGACAAAGATCAGGTTGAAAAGGTTCAGAGCTGATGATGTTTCAGAATTCGTTTTATGTGTTCCCAAGAATTATAACCCTAATAAAAAAGAGGCGGTAGTTGCCCGTGTTGACCCACTGAGGTACAACATATCGAATGACTACACAGATGACCAGACCGGCATGATTGATCTCTGGTGGCACTTCGGTTCGGAGGTACCATCCTTTTCTAATATTTCCGATACATCCTGGCATCGTTTCGATCTTCAGG
>CAZBKA010000141.1:0-6594 GCA_964492365.1 uncultured Pirellulales bacterium
ACCAGGACATTTCGGCGGTATCGCACACCCGGAATTCAGCTATGCCGCCCATCCAATAGCTGCCGCTTATGCGGTTGCCTACCGCAAATCCGCCGACTGGCAGAATATCGACGGTGTTATTGTATTCGTAAACTTGCGAACCGTTGATGAACAGGCGGACGACTCCGCTCGAGCGGATGAGAGCCACGTGGAACCACGTATCATTTAAAAAGACGTTGTCAGTCGCGTAAACGTATGAGCCGTTCATGTATATGTAGATTCTGCCGTAATAGTCCAGGAACCTCAGAGAAAGTTCGCGGTTATCGCCGAGTTCGAATGCGTACTGGTCGCGTCCGGCAGACGACTGCACCTTCGCCCAGAAATCTACGGTAAAATCGCCGCTGCCTATCTGCCAGTCGGCGGAATCTGCAACTTCGACTTTGCCGATTTTGGGGTCCAGACCGTAACCGAATGGCCCGGAATCGGTGAATGCAAAATATCCAGGCGTAGTTACGGCATGGTCATTGCCGCTGCCGTCATGGAAAGAATTGTTGAATTGGAGTAAAAGTTTTGTACTCATAAAGAATCCTTCGGATGCATGCCCACCTAAGTATGCTTAACCCAAGCCAGCAAAATAGACGATTTTTTGATAATTTCATCGTATTTCGCAAAGTATAAACCAAAGAAGACATATTTAGTTTTTAGGCATATCTTTGGGTCATAACTTGCTATGAAAAGCGAAAGTTTGTATAAATGAAATACCCATATGGGCAATTCCCGAAAAATTGTTGGCGACATTACACCGTAAGATGCCAGAAACAATTCGGGGGCTATTACAAGTTAAATATTACTTGTAACGCAAAAAAATATTCTAAGAAATGAGAAAAAGTTAATTGGCCAAAAATGCAATTAATAAAATATTAAATGCACTGAAATACCCAGTCAATTTGATTCCTGGAATTGGTTGTTTTTTGTCAGCAGTCTGTAGCATAGGAGCCAGCCTTACAGATACTAAAATTGAAGAAATCCAGCAACTACTAGCTTGTCTCGATGCTCGACTTCATGGAGAAGAACGCTTAACGAAAGCTATACTTAACGCTATTCCTGTTTCTAAAGAAAATTACGAAAATCTTGATTTATTGATTCAAGCCCAAGAAAATCCTGATGGCTTGACGGAATTACAGAGACAAAAAATTGCAAAAATTTCGACAATCTTTGACAATGAAAATAGAATACAAGAATTTCAATCCAAAATTAGTGGATGGGAACGTTGGAAAACTTGGGCAAATGATAAAATTATTGAACATGAGGATGCTCTTCAAATATTAACCAACTCAATCAAACCTTCGCTTGACCCTGGTAATAGAAATATCGATATATCAAAGTCTTCTTCAATTGCTCACATTGCAGAGTATAGAGTTGAATACACTGATATCTATGGACGCAACCATGAACGCATTGCATTAAAAGAATTTCTAGACATTGATAAACAAATATTATTGTGGACTATAGAAGGCACAGGGGGCATAGGCAAAAGTAGATTATCGCTTGATTTATGTAATGAAGCTAGAACGCAAAAATGGGAAGCCGGATTTCTTTCCAATCTCAATGGAGATGAATTTAACTTTTCCGGTTGGTATCCCAAGAAAAATACTTTGATAATCATTGATTATGCAAGTAACCGGAATATTAAGAAATTAAAACATTGTATACTTGAATTGTATAACAAAAGCAAAACTTACGTATGTAAAATTCGTTTTTTACTAATTGATAGGACTGTTACACATCAGAGGCACGGCAATGCAGAATATAGCACTTTTGACCAGAGCACATCGGATAGTATCGACTTGGATTGTTGTGCTAAATGGTTCAAAGAATTAACCGCTGATATTAATATTGAAAAACTGTTGTATATCCATTCAACTTATGGTGAAAGTCTATCTTTAACTGCATTACAAAAATACGACATAATCGCTATTTTTTCACAAATTGCGGAGAAAAGCGGTCAAAATATAAGCTCTTACTTCGACAATATGGTTCAGCATTTTTGTGATGTCATCGATCCGCTCAAAAGACCTTTGTTTGCCATTTTTTATGCTAAATTGGTTTGTCATAATATAGAGGAAATTTATACCACAAAAGAAAAAATTTTAAAATCCATTCTCGATCATGAAGAACGGATATGGGGAGATAAGGAAGATTCCTTAAAAACAAAAAACCTTTTGTGCCTTACTACTATTATTGGTTTATTATCTGTTTTGAACGAAAAGCAGAATCAAGAATCAAATTTAATACATTCTTTGCTTCATTCACCAATTAGTGATTATTTGCCAGAGCAAATTATATGCATGGATGAGAAGCAAAGAAACATCTTCAGACGGCCAGACAATAACTCCCCACTATTAGGACTTGAACCAGATATACTAGGTGAATATTTCGTATATCATCATCTCAAAGAAAATAGAATATTAACTTCAAAATTTAAAACCTGGCTGCTTATGTATTGCCCTATACAATTATCGAATTTTCTCTCTCGCATAATAGTAGATTTCCAAGAATATTGGAATTCAGGTGATTGCTTCTTATCTGAATTTCTGAATTATTCATTACAGACTGAAGAACACTTAAGAGCATATCATGTGTTTCTTGCAAAATGTTGGGATACTAATCTTGATTTAACAGAATCATTAAAACTGGTATTAATTAGAAATTTAGATGCTTCAGCTTTTAAAGACTCTCTAATGCTTTATGAACGCGCTATGTGCTATAAATATCTCAATACAGACAAGCAAATGATTGCGGACTCTACAGCCGTAATTCTTAACTCAGAAGTCACAAATTTTCTGAAGGCAGGAATGTTATTTGAAAGAGGACTTATATATTTTAAAAATAATCAATTTGACAAAGCAATATTGGATTTTTCACAAATAATTGAACTTTCGAATATACCTGCAACATTGGTAAGTGAAGCATATCTTTTTCGCGCAATGTCATATTGCCAGAATCACACCAATGATTTTATTTTGTCTTTGCTATTGTCGGAATCAGATTATAGCAAGGCCATTGAAATGCCTGCAGCATTTTTACACTACAAAGCAAAAGCACTGATTAACCGCGGAGATATTTTTACCCGCTTTAACAAATTGGATAAAGCTTTGAAAGATTTTACTGCGGCAATAGATTTAAAAGATATTTCTCAAGAGCAGAAAACTATAGCTCTCGTAAATAGAGGCATTTTATACGAAAAGAAAAATTTAATAACTTTAGCCATGGAGGATTATACAGTTGCAATAGCTATTGGTAATCAGATACCAGAACAACAATGTAAAGCTTATCACAATCGCGCTAGTATCTTCGTAAATAATAATATCGATAAGGCCATGGATGATTATTCTACGGTAATTAACATGGATAATATTCCGCTTTCTGAAAAAGCTAAATCTCTGATTAACCGTGGTATTCTTTATATGAATACTCAAGCATTAGATAAAGCAATAACTGATTTTAATGCAGTGTATAAGATGAATGGTATTCCACCTGAACTTACAGGAAAAGCGTTACTCAACAGAGGGGCAACATATTTTAGAAAACTAGGTGAACAATATCAGAATTATGCTTTTCGAGATTATTATACTGTGATTTCTGACTCTTCTTATTCGAAAAAATTAAGAACTCAAGCATATTTTAATCGTGGCGACAGCTTCAGGACAAGAGGGGAATTTGATAATGCCATAACAGATTTTACAGAAAGTATTAAAATTGCAGAAGACATGGATATCAAAATTTATTCTTATTTACAGCGTGTTCTATGCTATATCGCAATCGGAAATTCCAAATTGGCACAGCAAGATATTCATTCGGTTTTAGTTACCAATAACGTGTTATTGAACATATTTTTGATAGACGACACTGAGTTTGAATATCCATCCCGCGAGATTATTACTTACGATTGATTCCTGTACTAATAGCCATTTTAATCGACTTGGAACTTACAAAAACGGATTCTCTGGGGCAATTGCCCAAGTTATATCTATAATTTTATCACATGTCTTTTCATACACAGTCACCTAACATCCCTTATTGAATAGCTAATTCTCTATAAACTAACTCCAGACGGTTATCGTGTCTGTCCGTATCAAGCTTCTGGCGCGGTGGTTTTCGACCACGGTTTCGCGCCGCCATATTCCTATGATTTCGCCGGGGTCGAGATCGCCGTAATAGATGGCATTATTGATCCCGCAGTGAGTAGCGAAGTTAAGCCCGCCCGGAGCGGTGGATTCATCAGCCGGATTGCTGAAAATCCCGCTGCCGTCTGGCAATTCCAGTGCTATATCAATATCGCCCATAACTTCCACTTCATCGCCCTCAATCCAATTGACGGCGGCAAAATCCCGAAGTCCAGCCCCGACGTCAGTGGTATAAAGCGTCTTTCCGCTGCGGTATTTGATATAACGGCAGTCGTCGCGGGTTTTATTGTAGACCCAGAACGAATTGGTCGGCCATTCGGTGGAATCGTCAATATCGAATTTGCCTTCGTCGGACGTGAGGTCGGTTTCGGAAGTTATCGTAGTTGCTACGCCTGATGGCTTTTGAAGATAGACGATGAGGTCTATCATCGTATCGGCTGTATCTTCATTGCGCAGGACTTCCAGACGATAGCGCACTTTGCCGCCTACGGCAGATGTTTCGTAGCCCTCGAAGTCGGGAGTGAATACGCCCTGATTTATCGCAAGCGTTAATACTTCGGTTTTTTCAATAGCAGGCAGACTGGTTGAAGTAACGTCGAACTGCAGATAACTTTGGCCGTCAGCGGCGAACACTATCGCGTCGGTCAGTGACGCAGTTACGTCAACACCTACACCGTATGCTTCGTCAGCTTTTTTCAGATAAATTTCACCGGCAGCCGGGTCGTATTTTAACGTAACGTCGCCTTCGCCGAGCTGGCCCGATATTTTTTTAACTGTTACGCCGGTAATACTGCTACAGTGATAAGGTTGGAGTTCCGGTTGATTAGACGCAACCATGAGCCCAAAAGTCTCGCAGTTGCTACGTCGATTGCCGCCAATCACCATATAAAACTTATCGCCGGCTGCGGGCTGGGCTGGCAAATCCTTGCTGAGCGCAAGCGTATCACTGACAGAGTCAAAATCCTTTACGTGAAAAAAGCAGCCTCGCAGGTCGGCTGTCAGCGTATCGCCTGCAAACCAGCCCAGCGCGCCGTTCCAGTAATCGTCGGCCTCATTCAATGCGGCATCGGTTATATTCCGCAACGTAGCTGAATCGACGACATATTCAGTCAGCGCATTGCCGTCGGCTGCAATATAACGGCTCGGGAAATACGTCCTCAATTTATCGGCAGTAGGTGTAGCCATTGTTTTACTCCAAAGTGATGTCAAAAATTCCGGATGATGAACCCTGCGAGATGTTTAATGAAACATCGCTCACCGGTAAATCTTTGCTGAAAAATCTCCAGGATTGGCGCGTCGATTCATTGCCGTAGCAGTCAACCGCCTCAACGCGCAGGAAATGATACTGAGAGTTTTCCAGCCCGCCGCTGCCTTCGAGTTCGACCGGAGAAACAATCTGGTTTACATATGCGACCGAGTCGTACACCTTTTTATCAGCGGTGCCGCCTGCGCGATGGTATATCTTGTAGCGTACTGCACCGTCTGAAAAATTCCAGCGCAGCGTCGGAGAGGTATTGACTGGAGGATAAATGGCTTCTGGAACGTCGGCTTCGCAAAGGTCGTGAACTTCCAGCGTAACTATGGCCCCGGACTTGAACGGAACGCGGACGGTTCTTTCCGAAGACTCGCTTATTACCGGTCCATATAAGTTAGCGCCATTAATGATTATCCAGCTGAACAGACTTGCATCACTGCACGTCCAGCTGAGAGTCACCCACCTCGAGTTAAAAGGCGATATCCTGTAATTTTCGTTAAGCATTTTTCAAAAACCTTTTTGAGGTTCGACCGTAATTCCAGATTTCATTCTCTTGACTGCTTTGAGATTATCCCTGCCGCAGACGAGCAGCATCGAACCGCAGCCCGGACTAGAACCCTCGCTTCCGTCAGAACGAATAAATTTGATTCTTTTGCGCAGAAAACATATCGCGTCAAATTTTACCGCCGTCTCATGGAACCACCTCGTATCGGTGCGGGCGAAGACTAGTGCTACGCCTCTGCCGTGTGAAAGAATCTTTCTGAGCCATACCGGGGTCTGGCGACCATACGGCGGGTTCAGCCATACGTTACCCTGCCACGGCTGAATCAGACCGTTTTCAGTGAGCGTAAAATGCTCTTTTGCAGGTATCCACGGGACGGCAGCTTTTCCAGGACTCGCCGGATCGAGGTCAAATTTGATATCCAATGCCTCAAAAAGCCACGGCGGCGTAAACCATTCGCATGTGCCGGGAACCGGATTCTCATGGGTAAAACCGTGGAGTAGATGTTTATCTCTCATTTTGTATACCTGATCTTTCTTAGGAATATTCCTGACGCAGGGACTCGTACCAGTTGCACGTGGACTGCAACCAGAACTGGGTACTGTCGCGGTGTTCGCGCCATGCGATGGGCTGAAGCGGATTGAGCGGGTCTGGAGTTTTCGTACCGCCGT
>CAZBKA010000142.1:0-4235 GCA_964492365.1 uncultured Pirellulales bacterium
AAACCCAAAAAGATCAATCAAACACGCAAGTATCCCCAATTTTACCATATAAAAAACCGTTAATTGTTGATCAAAAAGGTGAAAAAATGGGTAAAAAACCATCAAAAACCATAAAAAAAGCAAAAAAATTCCTCCCAAAACCCCCACTACGCGCGTCTGAGAGTCGATTTTCAACCACTAAAAACCCCCACCTGTAACGATTATAACGATTATAACGCTATTTTCCATCCTTCCCTTTTCGCCTCAAAAAAAACCAAATTATCTCACCCATTTGCCAGGCACCGCAATAATTTACACTCCAGATATTCATCCGAAAAAAAGAATGTAACTATAGACCAGAAAAAGACTTGATATACAAATAAGATTATTGTAGGTATAATCTTTATAGCTGGAAAAGACATTTTAAAGTCAAGTTTTTCATAAATTATGCTGATTTATAACACTTGACCTTCGTATGAAAAATGTTTCGGAACCATTTGAAAGGTAACTTATGGGCTTTAAAGGGATTATATTAGCTGGCGGAAGCGGAACAAGGTTATACCCCATAACCCAGGCAGTAAGCAAACAGCTCCTGCCATTATACGATAAACCAATGGTTTATTACCCCCTGAGCACCCTAATGCTCGCTGGAATCCGCGAAATATTGCTAATTTCGACCCCCAGAGACTTACCCCAATATAAAGATTTACTCGGCAATGGTCACCAATGGGGAATTGATATCCAATACATAGAGCAACCTAAACCTGAGGGCCTTGCACAGGCTTTTATTCTCGGGAAAAAGTTCCTAAACGGCAGCAAAACCTGTCTTATACTTGGTGATAACGTATTCTACGGCCATGGTTTAATCGATTTGCTCGATAACGCAATCAAACAGGAAGCCGGAGCTACTATTTTTGGCTACCATGTCAAGGACCCGGAAAGGTATGGCGTTGTTGAATTTGATAAATCTGGAAAAGCAATCTCGATAGAAGAAAAACCAAAAAAACCTAAGTCAAACTATGCAGCAGTAGGGCTTTATTTTTATGACTCACAAATAACCGATATCGCAGAGAGTATTAAACCTTCCGCAAGAGGTGAGCTTGAAATTACATCGGTTAACAACGCTTATATGAGCAAGGGGCAGTTGCTGGTTGAGATTATGGGCAGAGGCATCGCATGGCTTGACACAGGTACCCCTGAGTCCATGCTGCAAGCTGCGAATTTCGTCCAGACTGTCCAGGAACGTCAAGGATTGATGATTGCCTGTCCGGAGGAAATCGCCTTTCACAAGGGATTTATTGATGAAAAACAGCTTATTAAGCTGGCTGAGCCGTTGAACAAAAACTCATATGGCCAGTATTTGATGTCGTTGACCAAATAACAATAATTAACTGCCTTTTCTAAACAAATTATGCCGTTTTAGAAAATTAACCATAATTATTGTTAAAAAAAAAGCTCACGGATTTCTCCATGAGCTTCTAATGAATGGTCGTTTTTAGTTTCTATTTTGATAATGTACTGAGCAGACTATTGGCTTGCTCCAAATCACTTGGCGACAATCCGCCAGAACGTTTTTGAATATCTAATGTATTATTTATGTATTCAATGGCTTTGCTCTTGTCACCAGCGGCTGCAAATGTTCTTGCCAAATGGAAAAACGCACTGACACGCCCAGGCGTACCTTCTGGATAAAGTTTAACACAGGTACTAAAGTCCTCAATTGCTTTATCATATTCTTTAAGTCGATAATACGCTACTCCCCTTGTATCAATAAGGTCGACATACTGCGGCGCTATTTTAAGCCCTTTATTGGCAAGATCAACTGCCTCCTGATGTTTTCCCTCTTCCTCACATAATGCCCAGGCAAGATTATTCAATGCAACTACATTATTAGGGTCAGCATTTAGAATTTGCTGATTAAGATCAGATGCTTCACTCTCACGATTGGCAACTTGCAGCAAAATAGCAAGCGACTGAACGGCCCTGGTATTATCAGGACTTTTAGCAATAACCGAACGAAGAATTTTTTCAGCTGTTTCTAATGCTTCTTTATTCTTATCCGGTGTTGCTGCCAATCCTTCTGCAATAGCTATTAAGGTATACTGATCCTGAGGTTGCCGCTGAGACCAATCATTTGTTTTGGCCATTATGTCTTCATATCGACCATCTTCACTCAATAAACCTGTCTGTATTAGTAATATATTGCTGTTATTGGGATCTGATTCTGAGAGAGAATTAAGAATTTTTTCTGATTCTTCTTTTTTACCATCTTTGAACAATGCAACAGCAAGGGTCGCATTACATCTTTGACGGCTCACATCATCTTTACAAATCTTCAACTGCTGTCTTAGCAAACTAATCGCTTTTGCATTTTCATTTGCATCAACATAAACATTTGCCAGCTTCATAGTAATTTCAAGATTATTGGGATCCATCGCATGCAAAGCACTGAGGGTAGGAATCGCCAGAACTGGTGACTGCCCTGCTTCAACATTGGCCTTCAATAGAAGCAGTTGTTCACTGTTAGGATTATTAGCCAAACCCCTCAAAACAGCATCCATAGCTTTTGAAGATTGGTTTTGGCTTAACAAAAGATTTGCTAATAAAACATAAGCCTTATCAGACTTCGGTTGGTTTTCCGTCATCTTTTGCAGAATATCAGATGCTTCAACCAGCGATGGAGCGGTTCCTTCAGCAATAAGCAGCCTTGATCTATATATTAAAAGCTCGATATCTTGCGGATTGGCTTCCAAAGCTTTGTTTAAAATATCTTTTCCTTGCTGAATTGTCTCTGGATTACTTGACATTAAAAACAGAGCAATTGCTCGCCTTTGTATTTGCAAATCATTCGGTGCCAAAGCCAGAGCATGATTAATATCATCCACTGCTTTGCTGTACTGGTTTGTAGAGATATTGAAGTCGCTTCTGGCAATCCAAACCGCAATGTTATTGGGGTCCTTTCCAGCTATACAATCCAAATCTTGCATTGCCTTGTCAGGCTGGTTTAATGAAACGAAAGTTTTTGACCGCATTATGTAGGATTCTGCATTGTTAAATTTGGCTACTGTTTCATCACAAAGTTTAACGGCCTCTTCACCTTTTCCCTGAAGAACATACGATTGGACTTGAGCATATATTACAGAAAATGAATCAGGGGTCTTTGCTATAAGTTTGCCAAGCAACTCATCCGCCTGGGCAAACTTATTTTGTCTCATCCTAACAAGTGCAAGAGACAACGCAACATCCTGGTCATTAGGGTCTTTAGTCAATACCTCGTTCATAAGTTCTGAGGCAGAGTCCAATTGCCCTTCTCTTAAATAACTCTGTAATTGAAACTCCTGAAGATCGGGGTGAGATATCTTCTCAGCTTCAGCGCGACTCAAAATCGCATCCGCTTCATCATATTCCCCAGCCCTGTATAATGCCGAAATCACAGGGATGATCACACGAACATCCTGAGGTGACATTTCCAGTGCCTGCCTGTAAGTTGATAATGCGGATTGTGAATCTTTTGCCTTCTCATATGTTGCCGCAAGTAACAGCCTGCTCGCCTGGTCGGTTTGATTTTCCAACAGGTTTTCCTTTAAAAGTGAAATAATCTGAACTTGACGATTTTGGAAATCATCACTGTCAAACCAAAGCCTTGCCTGCTCATAACGCCATTGCCATCCTTTTTCACCTTCGAGAGTTTTTATTTCATTAATTCTCTGTTGAGCTTTTTCTAACTTTTTCTCTTTTAACTCAACTCCCAAAATCTGCCGTTTGATAGCAATATCATCAGTAAACTTATTTGTGAGTTCATCTAACAAATTATACGCATTTTCCTGTTGCTGCCACTTCTCATAAAATTTAACAAGCATTAAACTTAGCTGCCGTTGAGATTGCGGAGCTTTAATGCAAGTCAATGCATCCTCAATAACGGCCTTACACTTTTCTCTGTTATTCTGCTGATCAAGAAGAGAAGACAATGTCATTACCGGTTCCACTGCATCTGGGAACTGCCCCACTATAGTATTTGCAACTGATACAGCTTCATCCTTTTTATCCTGAGCAAAAAGCAACTCGACTTCAGTCAGAGCAATTCTTACATTGTTAGGATCCTCATTTTTTAACTCCGCTATCAAGCTTGCTGCTTTACTGAAATTATTCAGCTTCATTGCAAGTCTTAGTTTGAGAAGATTAACTCCAACAACCTGATTGGGAGTTGTTTTAAATTTAGCCAATTGATCTTCTATGGCCTTCACTGATTGAGGCTG
>CAZBKA010000142.1:4335-6550 GCA_964492365.1 uncultured Pirellulales bacterium
TCTATTGCCTGATTCCAGCATTTTATCGCTTCAAGATGACGGCCTCTTTGCTCGGCAATAAGACCTTCATAATAAGCAACCGTCGGCAGAGAAATATCCTTTTGACGCAGTTTTGAAAGACAGTCCTCAGCACGATCCATATTATTGCTACGAATAAACAATTCTGCAGCAACAAGCATAAAATCCCAAGGCTGATTAGACAGTTCTTTCAATCCGGTGTCAGCTATTTCAAACATTTTTTCCTGTGAACCAGATTTCTGTGCAAACCTTGCCCATACCTGCCACAGAGATTGATTTGTTGGATCAACAGCCTGCAAAGCTCTCAGGTGTTCTTCAGCTCTGTCCATAACATTTGCATTTATAAGTGTAATTGCAAGGCTAAGTCGAACTTTAGTATCATTGACATCTTGCTTTTCTGCCTGGGCCAAATCAGCTAATGCGTTTTCAGAATCTCCGTCCATCAAATAAGAATTTGCTCGTATTATATACGCCATAGCAGAAGACGGATTATTCTTTACCGCCAGATTGAGCCAATCCCGAGGTGTTTGAGAAGACGCATCGGGCCTTTGTCTGGTTAATTGCCATATAGCTTCGTAAGCTAAAACATAGTCTGGATGGTTTTTTATAATGTCTTTCAATTCAGAATCTGCTTCATCAAATTTTCGCTGACTTGCGTAAGAAGAGACCAAAATCATGCGTAATTCAGTATCCTGATTTATCTCAAGTGCCCTTTTTGCAATCAGTTCTGCTTCGCCTGGCATAGCCATTTTTACATATAATTCCGCAAGTTTTTTAGCTGCATCAAGATTGCCTGTTTCTATTCTTAAAACGTTTCGATAAGCTCCCGTTGCTTGCTGTATATTACCACTTTTTAAGGGTCTGATGTTAAGCTGTGACTCTGCATATTTAAGAAGAGCAGAAATATCATTTGAATTAATTGCAATATAACGTCCAAGGTTTTCTGCAGCTTTTTGCCATTGTTTTTCCTCGTATGCTTTATTACCAATTTCAAGTGCATTACCAGCCCTGTTGGTTCTTCTCCACTGACGCAGTCCGTATGCAGTTGAAGCAACAATAACCAAACCAATTATCAGAACAAGTGCAAGTTTCCAGTTAAAGTACCTTTTGGCCATTTTCAGATATCCTTTTCTCTTAATTTAGAATTGTTTTAAAAAGCTTCCTATCAGATGTTTAGTTGTCTGCCAGCATATCCACAAATCCGTTTTCAATGACAAAATACGGACATATTGTGTGTCATAATAAATCCATTCCTGAAAATCTTTCGATGCCTCACGTGTCCTGCAAATCTGCCAAAGCCCTGTGATTCCAGGTCTGACCGAAAGGCGGGCGTATCGCCAGGAAGGACGAATTGTATTTTCTGATTTTGGTGATGGTCTGGGCCCGACAACACTCATCTGGCCAAGCAGAACATTAAAAAATTGCGGTATTTCATCAATACAAGTGTCCCTGAGGAATTTACCGAAGATGCTTATTCTTGGATCGTCATCAATTTTAAATTGTGGGCCATCCAACTGGTTAACAAATCTCAGCTTATCCTGTATTTTATCAGCACCGACCATCATCGATCTGAATTTTATACAATTAAATTCTTTGCCGTGAAGCCCCTGACGTCTGTCTTTAAAAAACACCGGCCCAGGAGAAGTTAATTTAATTACCAATGCAATAACAGGAAATATTGGAGCAAATAGAATAATTACCGCCAGTGAAACAATAAAATCAGCCATTCTTTTGAAAAAACTAACATAAGAAAATCTCGGCCAGCTTTTAAATTCATTATTGGCACAAGAGAGGCGTTTCAAATCAACAAAGGACTGTTGGTCTGATTTCCGCTTTTTGGCAGTAGATAATATTTTCCAGTCATTTTTCTGTTCTTTTATAACCCTGTTGAATAATAGCTGATTATCCGGAACTGAAACATTTGAGCCAATGATTGATGATTTTATAACAGCACCGCTGCCTACCTTACTGTCATTACAAATAATCGTCGGACCTACAATTACCGCATTTGCATCAACATGAACATTTTCTCCCATAAGCACTTTTCCGACTAATTTTGCACTCGAGGATATCCCCTTTGAAGAATTGTCGGATAGACATCTGTTGGTGCCTTTGTTATTCACAGAAGAATTATCCACTAATAAAGAATTAAAATGGGCGTTACAAAAATCATACTATCCATCTTCACTTTCTAAAT
>CAZBKA010000143.1:0-6485 GCA_964492365.1 uncultured Pirellulales bacterium
ATTTTGATTATGCCGGACCATTGACAGAGACTGTTTTACTGGGTAATCTTGCAATAAGAGCAGGCAAAAAGATTTACTGGGACAGTGAAAATATGAAAGTGACCAATTGCCAGGAAGCAAATAGGTTTGTTCAGAGGCAATATCGTCAGGGCTGGAGCTTGTAGTAATAACTAAATTAAAGAGAAGTGCATTATGGCAGGTGGTAAAAATTATAACAGGAGAGAATTTTTAAGAGGTTCTTTTAATGCGGCAGCATCGGTGGTTGCATTTCCTTATATTGTTTCTTCGTCAGCTCTGGGCAAAGAAGGTTCAGTTGTACCAAGTGACAGGATAGTTATGGGCTGTATCGGCCTTGGCGGACAGGGAACACAAAACATGAATGCCTTTTTGCGTCAAGAAGGTGTTGAGCTTGCTGCTTTGTGCGATGTTAATAAAGGCAGTGATGATTATGACATGCTTTATCAATTCAAAGACAGTTCATCTGCCGGTCTGGAACCAGCCAAGCAAAGAGCTTTGGCTTATCTGGCAACTCAGAAAAGATCGGGCAGTTATGAAGGCATAGATTGCTACCACGATTTCAGGGATCTGCTTGCCCGCAATGATATTGATGCTGTTTCGATCTGTACGCCTGACCACTGGCATGGCGGTGTTTCTATAGCGGCGGCGAAGGCAGGTAAGGATATTTATTGTGAGAAGCCTTTGACCAATACTATTGCAGAAGGGCGAGCGGTTTGTGACGCGGTTGAAAAATACCAGAGGGTTTTGCAGACAGGCAGCCATGAAAGAAGCAACAACAGCACACGTTTTGCTGCTGAGCTTGTGCTTAACGGTCGAATAGGAAAGTTGCACACAATCAGAATTAATATGCCGGTTGACAATCAGATAGCAATTTCTGCTCAGCCTGTTATGAAAGTGCCTGATGGGTTTGATTATGATTTCTGGCTTGGACCAACAGAATACAAGCCTTACACCAGGAGACGGTGTCATTTTTACTGGCGGTATCAGCTTGCTTATGGCGGCGGAGAAATGACCGACCGCGGGGCACATATTATTGACCTTGCGCAGATGGCTAATGACACAGATGACACGGGGCCGGTGGAGATATTAGCGAAAGGGCAGGCTCCGGCAGATGGTTTATTCGATACATTTGACAAGTTTGAATTCGAATGTAAATATGCTAACGGGGTTCGGATGGTTGGGCAACATTCCGGCGTAAGAGGTTTAAAGCTTGAAGGTGATAAGGGGTGGATATTTATTCATATTCATGGCGGAAGACTTGAAGCTGAACCAGCATCGCTTTTAACTGAATATATCGGGCCAAACGAAAGACATCTCGGCAGAAGTCCCGATCATCATCGCAATTTTCTTGACTGCGTCAAAACCAGACAAAAGCCTTTTGCCTGTGCTGAGATCGGGCATAGGACAGGGACAATATGTCACCTGCTTAATATTGCAATGCTGACAAATAGAAAACTAAAATGGGATCCACATACAGAGCAGATAATCAATGATGATGCTGCCAACAGTATGGTGAGAAGAACCATGCGAAGTCCATGGAATTTTGTATAATGAAAGGTATTTGATGGCGTTGTTACTTGGGTACGATGTTGGCAGTTCTTCGATAAAGGCTTCTTTGATTGACTCACAGACTGGTAAAGTCATCGCAGGTGCTACGTCACCTGACAAAGAACTGGAGATAATCGCTCAGAGAGTCGGTTTTGCAGAACAGCACCCCCAGACATGGTGGCAGCATGTTGTTTTGGCAACTGCGATGATAAAAGAAAAAGCAAAATTTGCAGCTGAAGATATTAAGGCTATCGGTATTTCCTACCAGATGCATGGTTTGGTGGTGGTCGATAAGCAAAAGAAGGTTCTAAGACCTGCGATAATATGGTGCGACAGCAGGGCAGTTGAGATCGGTGAAAAAGCGGCAGCGGATATGGGCAAAGAGAAATGCCTGAAAAGTCTATTTAATCTGCCCGGCAATTTTACGGCATCAAAACTTAAATGGGTTAAGGATAACGAGCCTGAGGTTTATTCAAAAATCGATAAGGCAATGCTGCCAGGTGATTTTATCGCAATGAAAATGACCGGCGAGATTTCCACGACGGCGTCAGGTCTTTCAGAGGGTATAATGTGGGATTTTGAACGAGACAGGTTAGCTGATTTCGTTCTTGATAATTACGGCATATCAAAAGATCTTTTGCCGAAGGTAAATCCTACATTTTCAAATCAGGGACAATTAACTGCGGCGGCTGCGAATGAGCTTGGTTTATGCGAAGGCATCCAGGTAACATACCGAGGCGGAGATCAACCTAATAATGCTTTGTCGCTTGGTGTTCTTGAACCTGGTCAGGTTGCAGTAACTGCGGGGACTTCCGGAGTTGTCTATGGTGTCAGTGACAAAAAAGATTACGACAGACAATCAAGAGTTAATACTTTTGTTCATGTGAATCACAGCAAAAAAGAGAATCGATACGGCGTGTTGCTTTGTCTTAACGGCACGGGGATTTTAAACAGCTGGCTAAAGAGTAATTTAGCTGGTGACAATATGAGTTATGAAGAGATGAATAAATTAGCGGCCACGGTTGGCGTAGGCAGTGACGGGCTGGTTATACATCCTTACGGCAACGGTGCAGAAAGAACGCTTGGTAATAAAGATATTGGTGCTTCTGTTCATGGGTGGCACTTTAATATTCATAAAAAAGCTCAATTCCTTCGTGCTGGGCAGGAGGGAATTGTCTTTGCGTTAAATTATGGTCTTGAAATAATGAGGTCAGTCGGGGTCAAAGCGGATAATCTCCGTGCGGGCAGGGCTAACATGTTCCTCAGTCCATTATTTGCAAAGGCTTTTGCTACCACCGCTGATTGTGTGGTTGAACTTTACAATACCGATGGTGCCCAAGGTGCAGCAAGAGGAGCTGGGATTGGAGCGGGCATATACAAAAATTACAAAGAAGCTTTTACCGGTCTGGAGTGCAAGCAGGTTATAGAGCCTGACAAGGGGTTGGGAGAAGATTATGAAAATGCATATGAAAAATGGTTAAGTTATTTAAAAATATAGCGGTTCACAGGAAAGGAATCGAAAGATGACAGAATTTTTTCCAGAAGTTAAAAAAATTAAATATGAAGGACCTGAAAGCAAGAATTCACTGGCTTTTAAGCATTATAATCCGGATGAAATGATCGCAGGCAAAACAATGGCAGAGCATTTACGTTTTGCGGTATGTTACTGGCATACTTTTAAAGGCCTGGGCGGCGATCCGTTTGGACCAGGGACGATGATCAGGGAATATAATAATTCTTCCGATCCAATGAAGGTTGCTGGGATGACGATGGATGCTGCTTTTGAGTTTTTTGCAAAGCTCGGAGTGGGGTTCTGGTGTTTTCATGACAGGGACATCAGTCCGGAAGCTGATAATCTTGCTGAGACCAATAAAAGACTTGATAAGATCGTTGCCAAAGCTAAGAAGCTTCAATCGCAAACAGGGGTAAAATTGCTTTGGGGTACGAGCAACATGTTTAGCCATCGCAGGTTCATGGCTGGTGCTGGAACGAATCCTTCGCCTCAGGTCTTTGCTTACGCTGCAAGTCAGGTTAAAAAGGCAATGGAAATTACCCACGAGCTTGGCGGAGAGGGTTATGTTTTCTGGGGCGGCAGAGAAGGTTATGATACTATTTTGAATACGGACATGGGCAGAGAGCTTGACCATCTTGCAAAACTTTTCAGCATGGCAGTTGATTATAAAAAGAAGATTGGTTTCAAGGGACAGTTTCTTATAGAACCCAAGCCTAAGGAACCAACAAAACACCAATATGATTTTGATGCAGCTAACTGCTTTGCATTTTTGCAAAAGTATGGTCTGGCTGACCATTTCAAAATGAACATTGAGGCAAATCATGCCACTTTGGCTGGTCACGATTTTCAACATGAGCTGGAATACTGTGTTGTCAACGGCATATTGGGTTCGGTTGATGCTAACCGAGGCGATTTGCTTTTAGGTTGGGATACGGACCAGTTCCCAACAAATATTTACGATACAACTCTTGCGATGTATACAATATTAAGAGGCGGCGGTTTTAAAACTGGCGGTCTTAACTTTGATGCTAAAGTCAGAAGGCAGTCAATTGACGGTGTTGATCTTTTTCATGCTCATGTCGGGGCGATGGACTGCTTTGCCAGAGGTCTGAAAAATGCGGCCAAGATGATAAAAGATAAAACTTTCGAGTCGGCAGTGAAAGCTAGGTATGCCGGCTGGGATAGCGATTTTGGTAAAAAAATCGAGGCAGGCGGATATAATTTCGAAAAACTTGAAGCCTATACCCTCAAAAATGGTGAACCTGAGATTCAAAGCGGTAAGCAGGAAATGTTTGAAAATCTGCTAAACGAGTATATTTAGTGTGTTTTTTATAATCGGCTGAGGATTATTGGCTGATAAGAAGCTTTATCGTATTTAAACAGGGCATTTGGCTGGAAAACCAACCAAGTGCCTGTTTTTTTGTGTTTGTTGACGAAAATAATCACATTTTTATTGGGAATTGCATTAAATATGGCAAAAAAAATGAATTGCTTATTTAACAGAAAAGTTGTATATTCGTGATTCTCGGGGAGAGGTAGATTGATAGAGAATATGTGTGGTCTGCATTGGCTACGTTAAGACTTAATACAGTCAGTTGGGTTATTTATTGGTTTTTTTATTAGAAAAAGGTAAAAATTATGACACGCAAAATGGTTACAATTGACGGTAACACCGCAGCGGCTCATGTGGCGCACGCCACGAATGAGGTTATCGCGATTTACCCGATTACGCCGAGTTCAACAATGGGTGAGATATCTGATGCCAAATCGGCGGCATCTTTGGCCAATATCTGGGGAACGGTTCCTTCTGTTACTGAGATGCAGTCAGAAGGCGGTGCGTCAGGTGCTGTTCACGGTGCTTTGGCTGCTGGTGCTTTAACAACGACATTTACAGCTTCACAGGGATTGCTTTTGATGATCCCGAACATGTATAAGATAGCAGGTGAGCTTACTCCGACGGTGTTCCACGTTACCGCAAGGTCTCTGGCATGTCAGGCCCTTTCGATTTTCGGCGATCACAGTGACGTGATGGCTTGCCGTCAGACCGGTTTTGCAATGCTTTGTTCAAGCAATGTTCAGGAAGTAATGGATTTTGCTCTCATTGCTCAGCAGGCAACATTAGCATCGAGAATTCCATTTGTTCATTTCTTTGACGGTTTCCGCACAAGTCACGAAATACAGAAAGTTGAAGAGCTGACTTTTGATGATATGCGGGCTATGATAGATAATGACCTGGTTGCTGCTCATAAGGCAAGAGCATTGAGCCCGGATCGTCCAATGATATGCGGTACAGCACAGAATCCTGATGTTTATTTCCAGGGTCGTGAAACAGTAAATAAATATTACGAAGCAGTGCCTTCGATTGTTGAAGATACAATGAAAAAATTCAATAAGATCGTTGGCAGAGATTATAAACTCTTTGAATATGTTGGTGCAAAGAATGCTGAAAAGGTTCTTGTTATTATGGGCAGCGGTTCTGATACTGCTCATGATACAGTTAATGCTTTGCTTGCTAAGGGTGAAAAGGTTGGTGTTTTGAAGGTTCATCTTTTCAGACCTTTCAGCATTGATCGCTTTGTTAATGCATTGCCGGCAACTGTTAAGAAAATTGCAGTTCTTGACAGGACAAAAGAGCCAGGCGGCCCTGGTGAGCCTTTATATATGGATGTAAGGACCGCTATTGGTGATGCTATGGGTAGAGGCAAGGCTCCATTCAAGAATTATCCACTGATAGTTGGTGGTCGTTACGGTCTGGGCAGCAAAGAATTTACACCTGCAATGGTCAAGGCTGTATTTGACAATCTTGATGCCGCTGAGCCAAAGAACAGCTTTACAGTTGGTATTATTGATGATGTTACTAACAACAGCCTTGATGTTGATGATTCATTCAATCTCGAATCAAATGTTTATTCAGCTATGTTCTATGGTTTGGGTTCAGATGGAACCGTTGGTGCTAACAAGAATTCGATTAAGATCATCGGAACACTGACGGATAATTATGCCCAGGGGTATTTCGTTTATGACTCCAAAAAAGCCGGCGCCATTACCGTGTCACACCTTAGGTTCGGCAAGGAGTTTATCAGGAGTCCTTACCTTATCAAACAGGCGGACTTTATAGCTTGTCATAATCCAAGCTTCCTTGAAAAATATGACATGCTCTCAAATGCTAAAAAAGGAGGAACATTCCTACTGACGAGCAATCATTCAAAAGATGAAGTCTGGGATACTTTGCCGGTAGAGGTTCAAAAGCAGATAATTAACAAGAAGCTGAGATTCTACTGCATTGATGCTATTAATATTGCAGAAGAGCTGGGGCTTGGCGCAAGGATCAATGTTATCATGCAGACCGCGTTTTTCAAGATTAGCGGTGTGATAGAACCCGATATTGCTATCAAGGCAATTAAAG
>CAZBKA010000144.1:0-6427 GCA_964492365.1 uncultured Pirellulales bacterium
GGTTAGGAAAAAGGTTGAACCTAAATTGGGCTTTAGTGTATATTAGGTTTGATTTGTTTTTTCATTATTTTGTTCTTTGGAGATGTTTTTTATGGATCGCAGGGATTTTTTGAAGGTTTCGTCGGGAGCGATTGGGGCATTGGCAATGGGTGGGATGAGTAGTATGTCTTTTGGCGGTGGTATAAAGCAGCTTGGTAAGCCTATAAGTACGTTTAAGAAGCCATTAGCTATAGCGATGTGGGATTTTTCGTGGTTGTTGCGACATTATCAAGGGGGTGGGTTTGAGGATTGGGATAAGGTTTTATCTGAGCTGGCAAAAAGGGGGTATAATGCAATCCGTATTGATTGTTTCCCGCATTTAGTGGCGGCTGATAATGAAGGTAAGATCGTTGAGGAATTTTATTATACTAAGAATAACTGGAAGCCTGCGCTTTGGGGTAATGATGCATCAGTTTATGTTCGGCCTCGAGAGGCTTTGATGAAGTTTTTACCTTTGTGCAAAAAGTATGGGATATATGTCGGGCTATCGACGTGGTTCAGAGAGGATTCTACGGGAAGGCATGATATGCCTCAAGGCGTTGAAGGATTTACGCGGGTCTGGACCGAGACAATAGATTTTCTTAAAGAAAATGGTCTGATGGATAATGTTATTTATGTTGATATGCTGAATGAGTATCCACTTTTCCATGGGTTCGTATGGCTTAGCAAAAAACTGGACAGGGAGCTGGTAAATGTTCCTGATGAGTCGGTAAAGGACTATGAAAGGCTTTTGCAGGAACTTCCTAAGAGTAAAACCTATAATCTTGCACAGAAGGTTTTCTATCGTGACTTTGCAACCAATGCAATTAAGAAGATGAAAGAAAAATATCCGCAGTTGGATTATACGTTCTGTTTCACAGAAAACGGCAATGCGCCTTGGACTGATCTTGATTTTAGTGAATTTGGTCTTCTGGATTCACATGTGTGGTTCGTGCATAACGGATTATTGAGCGACAGTACCGGTTTTTGGGAAATGATGGGCGATAATGATATGAACTATGCGAAGATTTATAAGGCTATCAAAGCTAGGTGGGCAGAGAAAAAAGACGAGCTTATAAGCTGGATGGACGGCAGGATCGCTTTAGCTGCAGAGTATGGCAGGAAATTTAATATTCCGGTTGGCAATACCGAGGGTTGGGGGCCTATCGGGTGGATGGATAATCCTAATCTTGACTGGGATTGGGTAAAAGAGACTGCTGAGATTTGTGCAGAGCTGGGGGCTAAACATAATTATATGTTTAATTGTACGAGTAATTTCATACATCCACAATTTCCTGGTTACTGGAATGATGTGAAATGGCATAGAAAGGTTAATTCTATTATTCGTAAAGAACGTGTTTAGACGTGGATTTTCGATAACCTGAAAAATAGTTTATGTTTTTTGACACTGCTAATATTCTGGCGATTCACATAGTATTAGCAGTGTTTTTTATAGTGGTGATGAATAGAATTGGGTTTTGTTTTATTTCTGGCCTATAATATGAATTGTGTCATGACGTAAAAAAGGCCCGTAAATTATTTTCAAGTCCATGTATTCAAATATTTCTTTTACATCATCTAAAACCCAAACGTGATGATGTATATTGGATTCCAAATTGATACTATTTTTGCGTAGTTCTGTATTTTTTTTACAAATGTCACTTTCATAAAAATTTTCTAAAAATTCAGATACATGTGTTTTGTCAGTTTGTTCTGTATTTCTTTCAAAATCTTCAATCAGATGACTCAATGGTGTTCTGTTTCTTTTGCTGTCAAAAGTATGTCTTTTATCAGGTACTCCGGCATATATAATACCACCTTTTTTTATCACTCTTTTCCATTCGGCTATAGCTTTTAAAGGGTTTGCGAGGTGTTCCAGGACATGTGATGAACACACAAAATCCATAGTTTCATCTGCCGCAAAATGAAGATTTGCAGCATCTGTAACATAATCAACATTATCAGCTTGGCAGTTATCTACGTTTATAATTTTTCGTGGTGTGCATAATAGCGATTTAAAAAACCATCGCAAATGTCCACCGATTACAATTCCATTTTTATTATTGAAAAAGCGGGTAAGACGCATTGAAGGAATCCAGGAAGGGTTTTTAAGTATACAAAACAAATATTTTAAATTCATCATCTCATAATTCCCATTTTAATACTTGAAAACATAATTCAGCCCTTAAGATATTAATAATCTTATGAAAATCATCTTTAACTATCAAGGATTTTTGTTTTCTAAATAAAATGGAAAGAGTTGCTTTTAAAAAAATAATCAAGATGCCAATTTCCTCATTTTCTTCCTATAATTGTTTTACCAATGCTTAATACTGTTTTTAGTACTGCCTGCCCGCTGGTTGTACCTGCTTTAGCAAAACTGTTTCCTGCATTGATGATCGGTTCCGTAATAAATTTTTCAACTACATTGCCCGTTTCATCCAGAGCAGAACCTAAACCAGTTTTAAGATTTTCCCACTGCTTTGCCGAGACATCACCGAGCTTGCTCTTGATTAATGGGAAGGTATCCTTGAAGAATATATCCCTCACATCAGAATAAAAGTTTCCTGCAAGATTTCGTATCCTTGCCCTGGCTTCCGCGGCATTCCAACCTTTGAAGGCCTGACAGCGATCTATGGTTGCATGTCCTGCAACAGAGGTCATAAATCCAGCACCGATTCCCTGTGCAATTTCATCCATATACTTGCCTGCAAAAGGTAGATTTGCCCCCAGTTTTTCGACCAGGTTATTCCCCATATTCAAGTAATTTACTACAGCTATGACATTAACTACATCTAACAGAATATGCATAAATTCTCGCAAACGAGGCCGACTATTATAAATACTGATGATTCGTGATATCATGATAAGATTACGGTAGATTACTACTATAAGATCGATAGATTTATATGGGCTGAAAGCTACTGCAGCCATAACATCACGAGTCGAATTACGTACTTGTTTTTCTGCCTGTTGGCTTAGATTGTCGAATACTGGTTTTAGTGTCAGTTCTTCGGCATTTTTGACTGCTGACAGAAGATTCTCATTATCATTGTTATTTTTCAAAACATCGACCAACTGCTTTATCCCTTTGTTAGCAATACACATTTCTTCTGGAGACAAAGATTTATTTTTGGAAAGTCTGCTGATATATTTGACAAGATACTTGCCGTAGCGACGAAGTTCCTTGTTCGTAGGATTGTTTGGATTGATAATGGTAGGCGGAGTTAGAGCAGATGGTCGCAAAATTATTGTAATGATAAAATATCCTAATAACCATAAGATGCCGCAACATAAAATGAAAAGAAAGATATTCCCCGCAAGATGATGAAATTCATAAAGGGTTTGATATACTCGCAGGAGTTCGACCACTGCAAAGAAAGAAAATAGTAGTCCAATAGCAATCAACACAGTCTTTATGGTTTTCCAAAAGCTTTTTAGCATAAATACCTCGCTTTCATTTTAATGCGATAAATATACCCAAAGAAGTATCGTGCAACTCATCTATACTAACCTCAAATACACACCTTAGTAGAACATATTCAAAGCTGTAATTCCAACTATAAGTAACCATATTTTTCAAGCGGGAGTCTGCATTCACCAGAGAATAAACATTTTAAAGAGTTTAATTCTGGAGACCATTTTACGCAACCGCACAAAATGGTCTATACAGGCTAAGTGTGGCAGAGTGAAAAACTATACTTTGGTGGAAAATATGTGGGATGATTATTTCGTCCGATAAACGATTATATGCCTGATGGGAGGGAATTACTTCAAAAAATGGCGACAGAGATACGGCTGTTTATATTAGCAGTTATGGTGTTTTGAGAAAGATATAAGAAATATCGGCATGTTTTTGATTTATTTAACTTTTTTCATAAGTTATTGAAGTCGATACATCTGTCAGTGCAGTTTCGCTTTTTTATATTTGTGGGGAAAAGTTGCGAAATATTACGGAGTAGCATTGTGGAAGCATCTTGCCGATCGTACACATATATACCAAAATGGGGTGGTCTATAATAGAAAAGACATGACGGAAGAAATAGATAAAATCAGCGGGACAGTAGAAGCAGAAAACAGACTTGCGGCAGTTATTCTTGACAGAATGGCTGATGGTCTTGTTATTCTTGATATGGAATTACGCATCCTGCAATTTAACAAGACTGCTATAGATATGTGGGGACATCCAAAAGATGAAATGGTTGGACAGTTCAGCTATAATTTTATTTTAAAGGAAGACCTTCCCGCGATATTTACAGCTCTTCAGGAAATTATTACCCAAAAAGATACTGTACGAAATCTAAACATTACTGGCATTCGTCATTCCGGGGAAAAATTTCCTATTAATTGCAATTTAAGCCTGCTGATGGATAAAGAAGGCCAACCAGAAAAGATTATCGTGCTTCTTCATGATGACACCGAACGCAGACGAACCGAGAAGGCTTTACAGGATTCAGAAGCCAGATATAAGATGCTGCTTTCTACTGCTGCAGAGGGAATACTTGTTGCAGATGTGAAGGAGAAGAAATTCTTATATTGTAATCAGGCCATGTGCGATATGCTGGGGTACACGGAAGAGGAGTTACTGCATCTAAGTGTGTTTGATATTCATCCCAAAGATTATTTAGATCAAGTGCTGACCAGGTTCGAGACCATGGTGTGTGGTGAAAGTAAATTCTCAGAAGTTCAGTGCCTGCGTAAAGACGGCACTATATTTGCTGCTTCTATAAGTGCCTCTGGTATATCTATGGGCGGACATGATTGTCTTTTAGGTTTTTTTTCCGACATTACTGAACGCAAGCTGGCACAAGAGATGCTGTTCACCAGCGAAACCCGTTTACGCACGTTGGTGCAAACTATCCCAGATTTAATCTGGCTGAAAGATACCAATGGTGTCTATTTAACATGCAACACAATGTTCGAGCGTTTTGTGGGTTTCAAAGAAGCTGACATTGTTGGAAAGACAGATTACGAAATAGTAAACCGTGAGCTGGCTGACTTTTTCCGACAGAACGACTGTAAAGCTATGGCAGCAGGCAAACCCACTAGTAACGAAGAATTTGTTACTTTTGCAGATGATGGCCATTGTGCATTTCTTGATACTATAAAGGCACCAATGTACGATGCCAAGGGGACGCTTATCGGTGTGCTTGGTATTGGTCGCAATATCACCGAACGTAAGCGGGCAGAGGATGAATTGCGGGGAAAGACGGCTGTTCTCGAAGCACAGATAAATGCTTCTATTGATGGAATATTAGTGGTCGATGATAATCAAAAAAAGATTGTGGCTAATCAACGCTTTGCTGATTTGTTCAATATTCCAAAAAGTATTATGGAAGATGAAGACGGTACAAAGCTGCTTGCGCATATTGTAGATTTAGTCAAATATCCTGAGAAATTTATTGAGAGGGTTACATACCTCTACAATCACCATGATGAGGTTGGTCGTGATGAGATTGAGTTTAAAAACGAGATGGTTATTGATAGGTATTCAGCTCCAGTTCTGGGTAAGGATGGACAATATTATGGTCGAATCTGGACGTTCCGCGATATAACCGAGCGGAAGCGGGCAGAAGAAGAGATAAATTTTGTCAAAACGAAACTCGAATTAGCATTGCAATCATCCCAAATGGGTGTGTGGCAATATAATATCGTAGAAAACAAACGTAATTATGATAATCAGGCATGTGCTCTTCTGGGGATTAACCCAGCAACATTTGGCGGAACGCCAGGTGAGTTCTTTTCCGCAGTGCATCCGGATGACCGAGAAATGGTCAAAGCGGCTTTGAAACTAACTATTGAGCATGACACTCCATACGAAATTGAATATCGTACTGTCTGGCCTGACGAGAGTATTCATTATATCTCTGCTCGAGGCAAATTAAGATGTGATGATAATGGTAATCCTCAAGCAATAAACGGTATCATCTGGGATATCACCGAGCGCAAGCAGGTGGAGGAAGAAATAAAGAATTCCCAAGCGTTGTTACAGAGAATAATTAATATTCTTCCGGTAAGGGTATTCTGGAAAGATAAAAATTTAAGGTTTCTTGGTTGCAATGAAATTCTTGCTAAAGATGCTGGTAAAAACAAACCTGAAGACATGATTGGCAAGGATGACTTTCAGATGAACTGGAAGGAGCAGGCTGAAAATTATCGTAACGACGATCAAAGTGTCATGGAGTCGGGAAAACCCAAGCTTGACTTCGAAGAGTCCCAGACTACTCCGAATGGAGATAAAATATGGTTAAAAACAAGCAAGATACCTCTGACGGATTTTCAGGGAAATATAATTGGTGTTTTAGGAACTTATGAAGACATTACTGCGCGTAAGCTGGAGGAGGAACAGTTGAGAGAGGCGAAGCAGCAGGCTGAGTCGGCTAATGTTGCTAAGAGTCAATTTTTGGCT
>CAZBKA010000145.1:0-6421 GCA_964492365.1 uncultured Pirellulales bacterium
CAGCCTTCGTCTGCAAAATCTTCCCGAACCGGTCGTAACTGTATTCCGTATAAAAACCGTTGCCGTAATCGGCTTTCGTAAGACGGTCGTACTGGTCATATGTGTATTTCACATTGCGGTCAGCCTTGCGGGATTTCTCAAACCCGCTCTTTACGCCTGTAAGCAGGCCGTACTGGTCGTAATCATACGCAGTCTTTTGGCCTGCAGCAGTCACCGTGGAAGCCACGCTACCGAATTTGCTGTACGCAAAATCAATCGGATTGCGGTTAGCGTCCTGAACATTCGAAAGCTGACCGAGATCAGTGTACTGGTAATGAACCGACGTCTGGTTGGGGAAATATTCCGCGATTATCCGGCCTTCGGCATTGCGGTCGAATTTTTTGGTTCGGTTAGCGTGGTCAGTAACGCTGATAACTTCACCGGCTTGATTGCGGGTGAGTGTTACGGAAGCTACGGCCTGTTTCTCCTTACCTGGCGTGTAACGGACTATTTCCGAAAGCAGGCCATTGTTGTCGTAACAGTACGTTGTGCGAACACCGTAAAAATTGGTGGCTTCTACGACCCTGTTGTAAGTGTCGTACTTGAGTTTCTGCGTCCGGTCAAAAGTATCGCTTATGCGGTCGGGCAGGCCGAACGGCGTATAGCTGAACCGCGTAAAATTCGCGCCGGAATCTATTTTGGTCACATCGCGATTTTTGTCATAAAAATACTTGACGGTGCTGACGGCCTTGCCGTCTGTGGCAAGCATTGAAACACTATCCGGATTACCCTGCGCGTCATAGCCAAACCGTACCAGGGGACGCATCGGGTTGGTCGTGGATTCTTCCATGCGCGATATAAGTTCAAGACGATTCTGTTTGTCATATGAATAATGGATTTCGTTATCCATCATATCACGTACACGCACGAGGTTTCCGCTCTTGTGGTCATAGCGATAATTGGCAACTATACGCCCCTTAGCGTCCTTGATTTGTCGTAAGTGTCCGTTATAGGCAACGTCATAACGACGGAAATAATATACTGTCTGGCTAAGGCCTGCGAAATTCACTATGTTAAGTATGCCAGTATTGATATCGTATTTGTAAGTGGCTTGCTGGCCGTCAGAATTTTTGACGACAACCGTATTTTCCACCGGATATGAATACACGAATTTGCCATCGGCAAGCAGCCTGCCTGCGACTTTAGTACGAAGTTTTTTAATTTCATCTTCGCGTTTTTTTGCTTTTATCGCGTTTTCGACGGTTTGTAAGTATGATAGCCGTTCGGCACATGTCTCATGCTCAACGTCGAACCGTTCGACTGATTTACCCTTAGTTATCGAAGAAAGATACCCACATTTGTCATATCCGAATTCAAGAGGCGTAAGCGTGCCGCGAGTAATGCTCACCAACTCTGGCCGACGTTGTATAGCAGATTTTTGATCTGTCTTTTCCGGCAGCCAGAGCGTATTGACAATGGTAAAATCCAGTGAAACTTTTACGCCGTTAATGGTTATGCTTGAAAGTTGCCTGTTTTTACCATAATTCAACTCGATGAATTTTACGCCATTCTGCTCAACGGAAACAAGCTTATCTGCGGTATAATTGAATTTCAGGCTCCGTCCGGTTGGCGCAGTTACCATACTGAGTTGTGCATTTTTATAGACGAAAGTCCAGCCTTGGTAATTTTTAGTACCACTGATAACCCAATTCCCTTTTTCACCGAGAGCCTGCCAGTCAGAATATGGACTGAAGCAACCTTTACCTTTCATCTGATTGCGAAATACCTCCAACATCTCTGCAGTGGGTTTTTCTTTCGTATAAAAATTTATCATTTCACCCCACGGCGTTACCCAATCGGCACCATTTGCAAGAGGAAGCATCCGACTTTCCAATTGCGGAAGATGCCAACGGTATCCAAGCATACCGGTCTGTTCTGAACCTGAGTCGTAGTTCACTTCCAACGGAAATGCGAACTCGGGCGAAAAATTAGCTATTCCAAGAACTGTTTGATATGCGTACGATTGTGTTACAATATTTACCTTTTCGGCACAAAACTGTGTAGCTAACGTGGTTTTTCGTGCATCACGGTTTCTAGACTGCCAAGAAATTTTTTCCCACGCATACAGCCACGATGACGTTATGGCAAGAACTATTAATGGCAATACAAAGTGCCTACGAAAATACATTTTTGTCATTTTAAAACCCTTTCACTATCTACAAAGAAAGAACTTCCGCGTATCTATTTATTTTGATTGCACAGAATTCCCAAAAATACCTTGAAAATACATACCCTTGGCATTACATTCCGCGAGCATGGTAATGTTTTTGAAAGGGAAGTCAAGATATTTTTTACTGACTACTTCAGTTTTAAAATGAATTTAAACAAAACAATAATATTTCTTCTCACATATATATGTCTGCTCTTGCCTGAAAGTCTCCAAACTTCTTTGGCCACAGAATGCGTTACATTTCATACGAAGTTACCCAATAATCCTATCGTCAACATTTATTACAGGGTACCTAAAAATTATTCGCCAAAGTCGAAAAAGCTATATAGGGTGCTCGCGATATTCGGCGGAAGAAATTCTACAGGAGAAGACGCCGCAAACGGATATCTCGGATTCGCACAATGGGCGGATGATAATGACATTTTTCTGGTAGGGCCAGGTTTCAAAGATGATGAATACTGGCAGCCTGCAAAGTGGTCAGGGAAAATTCTTGAACGTGCTTTACAAGAAATTGCTCAAAAATATAAAATCAGTACAAACCGAATATTATATTACGGCCTTTCCGCAGGTTCGCAATGTTCAAATCTTTTTGCTGCATGGAAACCGGAGAATTGCGTGGCGTGGGTATCTCACGGATGCGGAGTATGGCATAATCCAGGGCCGGCAATGCGAAAAATACCTGGCCTCGTAACATGCGGCGATGCCGATGTGAATCGTTACATACTTTCCCGTAAATTTACCGCACAATGCCGCAAATTAGGTATAAATATAATTTTCAAATCTTTTCCGAACAGTCCGCATAACGTGCCGCCTGAGTCCGTAGTCTTGGCAAAGTCATTTCTATTGTATCATCATTACAGGAATATCCATGACTTGATCCAGTCTTCATTCAAAAGTGATGTAAAGAAAATCCCTGTTCTTTATATTGGTGATGATCAGGAAAATAAATTCTGGGATATTTCCAGTCGTGAAGTTGATTTTATCGACCCTTCAGATAAGGTTTGCTTTCCAACCAAAGAACTGGCTGAAGCGTGGGGCAAATTCGAACCTACAAAATGGCCGAAAAAGAAAGTTATTACATCCGGTTCTATCAACAGAAATAAAACTCAACACAAATATGAACATCTGATTGTCAATACGTCTGCCGGACAGAATCGCAATCTGGAAATTTCAATACGCGTTCCCGAATGCAGCCCAACTGAAACAAAAGAAAACTACTTGCTGGTACTTTTCGGCGGCAGGAATTGGCCCGGCGACAAAACTATTGATACTTATGGATTTGAAAAATTAGCCGACCGCTATGGAATTTACCTTATTTCCCCTTCATTCGTTAATGATGATTATTGGTATCCTGAAAATTGGTCCGGTGAAGCGTTGTTTACGGCTATCAATAAAATTGAACAGAAATATAATCTTAAAAATCTGAAAATTTTTTATTATGGTTATTCAGCCGGCGGACAATGTGCAAATCTTTTTTATGCATGGAAACCAAAAGTAGTATCAGCCTTAGGCATACACGCCTGTGGAGTTTGGTTTAATAATGTAAATCCGTCATGGGAAAAAATCCCTGTATTGATAACATGCGGAATGGAAGACAAGGGCAGATTTTCATACAGTTACAGCATGGTACAATCTCTGCGTGAAGCAGGTCATCCGGTAATATGGCGAAATTATGATGCCGGCGGCCATGAATTGATTCCCCATGCTCTTGCAATAGCAAGACAGTTTTTTCAGGAAATCATTTCCAAATATACAGATGTAAAATATGTATCGGAGGATTTTGACGACAAGATTCTGTCGGCGGATTCCGATGAGGCAAAAAGAATCGACCCTGAATTGTGCAACAAATTCTTTTCACTTAAAATGGCAACTCTCTGGTCTAATTGTAACGAGGCTGCAGAATGATGGAATTTACATACCATGGAATGGTACGGTGGGGTTTCGGGTTTTATAATCCGAATCATGCTGCAGCCTGCATAGTGTTGATACTTCCGATATTCTGGTTTGTACGAAGCATAATTAAGCGGAAAATTTTCAAAGTACTGGTATTCCTTCTTGAACTTCCACTCTATATAGGGCTACTGCTTACATACTCAAGGACAGGGTTCATTACATTTTTGATATGCCTTATAGCTTGGGAATTTTTGAATCAAAAAAAACGCACTGCCTATTTATCCAAAACATACAATTTCAAGGCCATAATTCTGTCTTCAAAAACTGTGCTTATTTCAAGCATTGTAATTTTTGTCTTAGGCTCAGCTGCCGTTATTGGTACATTGGCCGCGATTGTTTTCATGGGTAGTCAACCCTGACAAGTCTGTATTGAATCGATTCAGCGTTCTTGCCGGTTCGGCCCAAATTTTTGCGGATAATCCAATAGGTATCGGCGAGGGGTTATCCGGACAGGTGTATGACCTGTTTTTCAACAAAATTTCAAATGTGTCATACCGCACCTTAATAAACAGCTTTTTGACATTTATGGTTGAACGCGGGATATTCTGGAGTTTTTTGGTATTATTCATATTCACTTTTGCCGCAATCAAAAACACCCGCACATATCGAAATGGGAAAAGGGATGGTTTATTATTTCAGCAACGATTTTCTGCAATGATTCTGATTATGCTTTTATCTGGTTTTATCTCGGCTATGGGTTCAACCTGTTTTGACTTTGAAATTCTTTTAAATCCATCCCGCAGTTTTTATGGTGTGATGAACGACAGGATGCAGCGGTGGTTTTTGATATTTTTTATTGCAATAATAATCATCGGCCTGTTTTACAAACCACGATTCCTTTTCACCCCAAAATGCGTCAAGTCCATTCTGATATCATTGGGAATAAGTTTTTGCATATTGGCCTTTTGCTATATAACAGGCCTGATTCTGAACTCAATACAAGACAGGCCCAGTCTTTTCATTTATCGCGAAGTCGACAACAGCACATGGGTAAAAGTAGAATCAAAACGTGATAATGCCGACCTTGTTATCTTTCCTGAAAACATGCAGAATTTGAAGTCATTGAAAAAATTTGTCAAGAAATACTACACAAACAGAAATTATAATTTGCCGCTGACAATGCCATCTCAAATAGGTGAAATTATAAAGAATACCTCGTCGAATAAACAAATGCTTCTTTGCGGACAAAATTCATATTACGTTCCGCAATGCAGACAACAACAAGCAAACCTTTTCAAGCCCAAATTTCTTATTGATGAGACAGATTGGCCGAAACTCCGCTCAATTTATTTAAGTCGCTGGGATGAATCCGGCGAAAATTATGCATGGCAGACAATGGCAGATTCATCAAATATAAATCTGATTTTTGTGGAAGACTTTTAGGATTCGCACTTTTCTTCACTAGGGCCGAGAATGTAATCCGCAGCTTTTTGAGCCTGGGTCCTGGCGGTTACTACCAAAAGGCTGTTATTATTGAGACGTTCGAGCCACGAACTGATATCGGTAAGCTGCGACTGGATGAATTCCTTGATGTCAAATTCCGCAGCGTCTTTGTTCAGAATTGCCCATCGGCTGCGGTCTTGTTTTGAGGCATTGGTTGCGTTCCAGTGGGCAAATCTCTGGAGCATTATGGCGAATTCGTTTCGCCAAGCCATTCTTTGGGCGTCTGATTGCCTTTGCTACGATTGCTGTAGGCACATTTATTACCTTGAGCCTGACACAACAGAACCCTGTCAATTGCTTTTTCAATCTGAGTATTGGTTTTGCCTTCAAAGACATTGGTAAATTCTTTCTTGATTTTTTCGCGTTCGTCCCGGCAGTCTTTATTAGCGGTGTACATCTTGGCTGCGTCGTTTGCCGTCAACTTTGCATCACTGGCAAGTTCAATTATAACACGGTCTGGCTTGCAGCCGTACCACCACAAAATAATAGCAAAACGGATGAGTCTAATTCTTACTTGATCGATATTAATGAGATTGCAAAAATGCTTAAATATTGGAAAAAGTACGGTTAGAAATTATATGAAACTAGGTCTCATTCCCACTCCTTGTGGTAATAGAGGAAAACTTTTATGGAGGCGAGCGGAACTTGCTAATTGGATTAAATTTGAAATTCGTGGTCGATTTATTATGGAGAGGGGGTTTCTACCAATGTCTGAAGTTAAAAAAAGAGAGCTAATAGAAGATTGCGACAGAAGTGGTTTAACTAGAACCTATCCCAAAAACCTTGGCTGCCTGCAATCGGCTCTTTTGCAGCCTG
>CAZBKA010000146.1:0-6383 GCA_964492365.1 uncultured Pirellulales bacterium
CCCCGTACGGCATAGCAGAAAATTTATGAGAATAAATTATCAAAGGCCGCTTTTTGTTTACTTTACGTATTGTGGTTGGGGCGGCAGGGTTGTTTGACGGATTTGTTCGGTTGCCAATTCCAACTGATTTTTCGTATTGGTAAGCTCTATTTGTAAATTATTTATCTGCTCAGTAAGTTCAGATATTTTTCTATTGGCTTCGGTAAATTCATTTCTTATGCCAGCAGTCTGCAGGTTAGCATTGCTGATGCTTTTTTGTAGTCTTGCATTATCTATTCTCAGGTTGAGTGTCTTTTCTTTTTGCATCTGGCTATCAAGATAGAGCCAAAAACAGCACATCAGTGAAAAGCTTAGACACAGGGCAGAAATAATTGCAGCAGTAGTCCAGTTTTTCTGGGGTATTGCCGCATTGCGACTTTTTTCGTAATAAGACTGCTGGTAATCAAGCAGTGAATTTTTTTCATTTATAAGCTCATCAATTTCATTGATATTGATTCCAAAATCTTCTGGTTTTATGTCAGATTTTGGTCCTGAAAGTATTTCAGTATTAATTATCTCATCAATTTCAATAGGTTCATCATCTTCAATGCATGATGTTTTTTTAGGCTTTGTAGTATTTTTCTGCAATTCCTTTTCAGCTATACAGTTTGCGACAGCCTTGTAAGGTTGAGAAGTATTTTGTGGTTTAACTGCTGGTGCAGCTGTTTTTTGAACAGCCGCCACTGGTTTACTTGCCTGAGCGGACGTAGCTTTTACAGTTGGTTTTGTAATATTTTCTACGGGATTCTGTTTCGATGGCTGTTTTTTAAGTTCAGCGGCCTGTTTTTGCTCTTTGATTTGGCTATTAACGTCAGCCAGTATCTCATCTCTTGAACCAAAGGCATCAAATGGGGTATCTACAACGAATACTTCCCCTTTACATTTTCGTATTTGCAGTAACCCTATTTTTCCACATTGCTCAATAATATCCATCGAAAGCGACTCTCTCTGTGCATAACGATCAATTGGAATGAGCGTTTTTTTCATCTTAAACGGAACCGCTTTAAGGTCTGTGATATTAGTAACTTTTTTTGTAGTTTCCATCTTAATACCTTAATACAACAACAAAGTTTTAGTTGTTATCGGCCTTTGAGGTGTGTTTTCTTGAAAAAACGACTTATTTTATTATTTATTTTATTAATTATTTCACATTTTTTGCCAGATTATTGAAAAAAAAGGCTGACATGAATGAAATTCAGGTCAGCCTGGGGGATTTTTAAGGTTTGTTACTTAATTAAACTTCGAGAGCTTCTATTGAGTCTATTACTTCGGGCATATGTGTAAAAGCCGGTCCACCAGCCATCATTACAGCAACAGATGCAGCTTCAATTATCTCTTCCTTTGTTGCACCAGAAGCTTTACATTTTTGAACGTGAAGTCTGATACATGGGTTACAGCTTTTTGCAACGGCGATTGCAAGGGCAATTAGTTCTTTTTGTTTTATTGAAAGATGCCCCTGCCCCATAACTTTTGCGAACATTCCCATAAAACTGCTCACTGTTTCAGGGCACAGGGATTTCATTTTTTCCACATCTTTTTGAAATTTTGCGTAAAATTCATTAACATGATTAGCCATTTTTCTGCCCCTTCCATAAAAAATCATATTTTCATAAAAGCATCGGAAAGACAATCGATTATGTCCGTTGCTATTAAACTTATTTGCCCTTTCTTTTTTGCTGCTATGTCACCTGCGAGTCCGTGTATATAAACACCAAGAACGGCAGAATCAAAAAAGCTCATCTTTTGAGCCTTTAAAGCTGTTATTGTTCCGGTTAAACAGTCACCGGCCCCTGCAGTAGCCATTCCGGCATTACCCGTAGTATTTAAAAAAAGCCTTTTACCGTCTGTAACAATGGTGCCGGCTCCTTTTAGTACGACTGTTGTATTCGTAAGTTCAGCAAATTTCCCTGCTATTTGCTGCCGATCATCAGGTATTTTTTCTCTGAATACCGATGCCCAAAGCCTTTTCATTTCACCCGGATGTGGTGTAAGAATTAAGGATGCCTTGGAAATTTCATGCCAGTTGCGGAGCTTACTAAGGTTGTTGAGCCCATCAGCATCAATAATCAAAGCCAACTCAGGTATTTTTATTAGGTATTCGAGTATTTTTTTCAGATCATCGCTGACGCCGACACCTGGACCGAAAGCGATAACATCATTTTCTTTGGTTGCATTTAATATTACTGGCAGTGCATCAAATGATATTTGCCCATATTCATCCTCAGGCAGGGCAATAGTGGTATACGACGGTTCGATAGCGGCAACTATTGGAAGTGTAGATTTAGCAACTGCAACCCTTACCAGACCTGCGCCGGCTCGCAAACATGCACGTCCGGCAAGAGCGGCTGCCCCGGCCATGCCTGTACTGCCGGCAATTATGCAAACCTTTCCGAAGTCACCTTTGTGCGAATCGGCATTTCTTGGGGGCAACTTGGTAACGCTGTCAGTTATTTTCATTCTTCAATGCCTCAATTTTTTTGTTTATGAGAACAGCTGTGACTGCTGCAGAAAAACCATTATCGATATTAACGACGCTTATTCCGGAAGCACAGCTGTTTAGCATCGCAAGTAATGCTGCCAGCCCCTCAAAACTACTGCCGTATCCGGTGCTGGTCGGTACGGCGATAACAGGGCAGCTGACCAGTCCGCCGATAACGGAGGCCAGAGCACCCTCCATTCCTGCAACTACTATAATGACAGAAGCCTTTTGGAGTTTTTCGAGATGAGCAGCAAGCCTGTGGAGGCCTGCGACTCCAACATCGCAGATCAAATCTGTTGGCTGGCCCATTATTTCAGCGGTGTTTTGTGCTTCTTTTGCAACTGGAAGATCAGAAGTACCAGCGGTAATAATAGGCAGCACAGTTTTTATCCTTGGTTTAACCTCAGTTTGTTTTAGTGTGATAGTTCTGGCAAGGACATCATAAACAGCAGTTGGAAATTTTCCACTCTGTTGGAGCTTTTCAAACGTTTCAGCTTTTGCCCTGGTTGCCAGGACATTATTTCCCTTGGATGCAAGGTTTTCAAAGATATCGACTATCTGCTGGTCAGTTTTGCCGGGGCAGTAGATGGCTTCTGCGAATCCCCTGCGGATACTACGATGATGGTCGATACATGCAAAACCGAGGTCCTCAAACGGAAGCGACCTGAGTTTTTGCACTGCCCGTTCAATATCAATTTGATTATCTTTTACCTGCTGGAGTAATTTTTTTATACTTTCAGTGTTCAATTCTGCCAGCCTTTCATAAAATTTACCCGGTTGCTTTTGGTTCGAGTGACAAATCCGAGAACATATTTTTAAGATACTTATAATAAGCCAGTGATGCCACCATCACAGCATTGTCGGTACAGTATTTTTTAGGTGCGATGAGCAATTTGACAGCAGGCCTGTAGTTATCGCACATTTGCTGAAGCTGCTGTCTAAGGAGTGAATTGGCTGCCACACCTCCGCCGATCAAAACAGTTTTCGCATTTGTTTTTTGGATAGCTCGTTTTGTTTTTTTAACAAGAACATCGACAACTGCAGTTTGAAATGATGCTGCGACATCGGCTATCTGTTGGCTGGTCATCTCATCGACGAGACTTTTACCTTTCATGTCATGTCCCTGACAGTGGTATAGCACAGCGGTTTTAATTCCACTGAATGAAAAATTAAGCGAGTCTTTTTCAAGCATAGTTCGGGGAAACCGGATTGCTTTGGGATTTCCCGGTTGGGCTGCTTTTTCAATACTTGGTCCACCTGGGTAGGACAGCTTCAACATCGAAGCAACCTTGTCAAAGGCTTCACCCGCGGCATCATCAATCGTATGACCTAAAAGTTTTGGTGCCAGCAGGTCATGACAATCATAAATACTTGTATGGCCGCCTGAAACTATAAGAGCAACAGCGGGCAGTTCAGTTTCATTGTTTTCCAGCAAAGCCGCTTGCATGTGTGCATGAATATGGTTAATGGCGATAAGGGGTTTACCCCATGTAAAAGCCAGTGTCTTAGCCGCGGTAACTCCTACAATGAGAGCGACTGCTAATCCTGGTTGATTGGCGATTGTAATTGCGTCAATGTTATCGTGGGTCATATTAGCCTGATTTAAAGCTTGCTGGACGACAGGGTAAATTTTTTCAATATGTGCCCTGGAAGCGATTTCAGGGACGACTCCACCATACATCTCATGTAGTTTGATTTGCGAAGACACAACAGAAGAGCGTACTAATTTACCATTGGTAACCACTGCAGCGGCTGTTTCGTCACAGCTTGTTTCTATAGCTAAAATATTGATTTGTTTTTCATCTTTCTGCATGTTCCGATAGTAGCTTATATGTATCAAAAAGTCAATGTTGCGAGGAAGAATTGCTTTTTGTCTTCAAAAGCATTTGTTTAATTATGCTCTTACAGACTCTAAACAATGAAAATCGTATGGGTATCAGATCTGCCGGCTGAAAATCCGTGCAGACGGTTGTCGGCGTGGGATCGCCGAGGATTTTTATGTTTTCAAAATTCTGCTGACCCCAGCCGAGGCTTTTGGCTGTTTGTACTATCGGTAGTTTTGCTGGATCTAACCCAATAAGTTTAGCACATAGCAGTTCACAGCTAATCGGGTCCGTAGAGCCAATGATCCACCCCAAAGGCCTTGCGCGTCCTCTTATAGGCCCTGGACCATCCATTGCAATAACGCCGTCTATGATGGTCAATACTGGGTTCATATATTTATAAATCTCTATGAGCAGCCGGCAGAACTCGTGCTGATCATTGCCCTTTGCAAAGTGCCAGAATGCTTTTTGTTTTCCGCTGACACAGCCGAACATGTTTTTTACAGCAAATGTAGCAACAAGCTGCTGATGGCTTTTAAATTTCGGCAAATTTACGATTGCGTCGGCTTCAATCGCAACGGAGCTTATGTTAACTTTAATAGAGGTATTTGGCAGAGCAACCTTTATGGGCTGGTTCAGTTGTTTGACTTCAACGCCGAGTTTTTTTAAAGGTTTGGTTAGTTTAAGTTTATTTATACAATTTATAGTATCAGACCATGCCGGCGAATCCGCTACAAATGGCTTTGCTCCGAAATCTTTCAGAAATTTTACAGTTTCATAAATAACCATTGGGTCGGTTTGGGTTGCACATCTTTTTGATTTTGGTGCGATGAGGTTAGGCTTAACCAGAACCTTATCGCCTGGTTTGATAGCTTTACCTAATACTTCTGAATTAACAAATTGCTGTTCGATAGCCTTTGCAATTCGTGACCGGTCATAATCGGGACATTTTATTAATGTAGCAGAAGTTAAAGCCATGAAAAAGCCTTAGAAGTTTACTCGTGAACAGGTGATAATGAAAATTCTCTGAACAGCTGCAGGTTTGTTATAGCAGAAAAACAGGCTTCCCAATGAGTCCTGATTGTTGATGTACGCAACAGGAGTCAGGATAATAAGGTCACCAGGCCCCATGTTGACATTAAAACCGACTGATGGAAAATTCAAGTTACCATCTAACGTATTTTCAGAAAGTTCAGCTATCCTGTTACCCAGTGGAGATAGAAATGCAGGTTTTGCATAAAGTTTACAAATACCCCTTTGAGCCTCAATTGCCTTGACTTCCAATTCAAGGACTATATCGCCTGGCCCTGCGGTTATCGCTTCGGTAGTGCCGTCTTCTGAACTGTAATATATGTTTTGTTTTTTAAGGATTCGCTTTGCATATATCTGGCTTTGCTGGTCGGTCGGGATAAGTATCGAAATATTTTCTAAATTTGTGCTGTTTGTATTACGGAGTATCTGATTGATCCTGTCCTTTATATCTATCCGGTTAAAGCCCACAGAGAAATTATTTTTTGCAAATACCTGGGGGTTGTTGATATTAAGTGGTTTGTCGTAGAGAAGCCTTTGGATATCTCTAATTGTGTTTTTGTCGTCAGCGGGAACCTCAATTATAGAAACTTCGAAAGTCGCCTCTTTGATAACCATAGCAGAGCCGCTGTTCGTTGGCATCAGATCAGTTATCTTCGTATCTTCCCAGATGGGTTTTTTCTGTATTTTTTTTTGATCCTGACAACTGCACAATCCAAGAATCAGCAATATGCACAATAATATAGATAAAAATCGAACCATAGAGCTTCAGATTAGCTTTTATTTACGCTGATGTCAATTGGAAGGTTCAATGAAGGCTGTTTTTAGGTTAAAATGACATATTTTGTGTAAACAAGAAGTTTATCCTTGCAAATAATTGCTTGTAATATTAGATTGTGACCTACGTTTTAATCCAGAGCGGACTTATATGTCCGCGTTGTTGGCCTGTAGTGTAATGGTAGCACAAGTGTCTCTGGATCACTCAGTCGGGGTTCGAGTCCCTGCAGGCCAGT
>CAZBKA010000147.1:0-686 GCA_964492365.1 uncultured Pirellulales bacterium
TTTTAAGCTATTTTAAATGTTTCGTGCTATTTTTTGATAAAAATACGTTTATATGCTTTACATTTATTGCTTTTTGAAAGTTTTTAAGTTATTAAAAAGAACAGTTACTTTTGCAGATCTTCGTCTGAAAGATGCTGGTAAAAAAGTAGTTCTATCTGGATGGGTTCACTCTTATCGAAATCATGGAAACCTCGTTTTCATTGACTTGCGAGACAGAGAAGGACTCACACAATTAGTATTTAATCCTGAATTGCACCCGGAAGAACATAAAATAGGAAAAAGTGCACGCTGCGAATGGGTAATAGGAATTCAGGGAGTTGTTCAGCCAAGATCTGACGGAATGACAAACCCTAAGCTCGCAACAGGTGAGATAGAAGTTGCTGTTGATAATATTGAGGTATTCAATATCTCAAGAACACCACCTTTTGAATTTGCAGAGGCTGAAAAAACAACTGAAGAGCTGAGACTTACAAACCGTTATATTGACCTCAGAAGACCTGTGATGCAAAGTAAGCTGCATACACGTCATAAAGTCACAATGCTGGCGCGTCGCTTTTTTGATGAGATGGGTTTCTGGGAAATCGAAACCCCTATGCTTGCCAAGAGCACTCCCGAAGGAGCAAGGGATTTTCTTGTACCAAGCAGGCTTGTAAAAAACAGCTTTTACGCCCTGCCGCAATCGCCGC
>CAZBKA010000147.1:696-6381 GCA_964492365.1 uncultured Pirellulales bacterium
AATATTTCCAGATTGTACGTTGGGTCCTCATCGCGGAAACAACGTACAATCTGGAAATATTTATCTATTCCGCAATCGCCGCAGTTGTTCAAACAGATACTTATGGTCAGCGGAATAGATAAATATTTCCAGATTGTACGTTGTTTCCGCGATGAGGACCCAAGAGCTGATCGCCAGGCGGAGTTTACTCAGATAGATGTCGAGATGAGTTTCGTTGACACCAATGATATTATCAGCGTACATGAAAAACTGATTGCTAAAATATGGAAAGAGATTCTAGGCGTTGACATTAAACTGCCGATTAGAAGAATGGTTTACAGCCAGGCAGTTCAGGATTACGGCATCGACAGACCTGATTTACGCTTCGATATGAAACTTAAAGATGTCTCAGACATAATGAAGGATTCTACTTTTAAAGTATTCACCTCAACTATAGAAAAAGGTGGCGTTGTTAAGGGGCTTTGCACTCCTTCCTCTGACAAAGCTGGCAATTATATAGTAACCAGAAATTACATCGAAAAAACATTAACTACCTTCGTTGGCGACTATGACGCAAAGGGATTGGCATGGCTGAAAGTCTCTAATGAAGATGGCAAACTCACATGCACCGGCAGTATCGCTAAATTCTTTACTCAGCAGCAGATTAGCAAACTGATTGAAACATTTAATGCAAAAGAAAATGATATATTGTTATTTGTCTCAGACACAAGGAAAATCGCTGACAAGGCTCTCGCTCCGCTTCGATGCAGACTTGGTAGAGAACTTGGTCTCTACGAACCAAATACCTTCGAATTTGTCTGGGTAACAGATTTCCCCTTGTTTGAATGGAACCAGGATGAGAAAAGATACGACTCGTTGCACCATCCGTTTACCGCACCCATAGAAGAACACCTCTGCAAAATTGACACTGACCCTGCCAATATTATTTCACAGGCATACGACCTCGTAGTCAATGGTTCAGAAATGGGCGGCGGAAGTATCCGTATACATAACCCAAGAACACAGGAGAAAGTTTTTAAACTTCTGAATATTTCACAGGAACAGGCAAGGATGCAGTTCGGTTTCTTTCTTGATGCTCTCGAATATGGTGCACCCCCTCACGGCGGTATCGCTTTTGGTTTGGATAGAATGGTAATGCTTCTTACTGGTACTGAAAACATCAGGGACGTTATCGCTTTTCCAAAGACTCAGAAAGGCCAATGTCTCATGAGCAATGCACCAAGTGAAGTCGACACCAAACAACTTGACGAATTGAATCTCAAGACGAATAAAATTCTTGACCCTGTTGAAAAAAATAAAGAGCTTTAATAATAACTGACAGAAATCTGATCGCTTATGCCAAAAACTATCAGTAAAATCTGGCACAGGATTTTAGTGTTTTTACACTTGTCGCCCCTTTCCCTGGCGGAAAAGTGCAGAATCACATTCGGCACAGCCGTAATATTAATGCTCAGCCTCGCGCTTCTTGTTCCATACATCTGGATGGGAAAGTTGACCACAAAAGCATATCTCGATGCCAGCAGAGCAAAGTCAGAATTGCTTTTTGAAAAGCATTTCAAGATGACTGACCCAACCGAGGGTACTCTTATACCTTTGAATAATACCGGTGGAGAGGTCGATGCTAAAAATCCTGAGATAACATGGTTCAGGTTCACCAAAGATAATTCTCTGTCGCTTGAAAATTTACCGAAACATCAAAGAAGAATGATCGAGTCGCTCAAGGACAATATGGATCGCGATGAGGGACTCCTCATAACACAAAAAGACAAAACATTAACAAGCAATTATGTAAGAATATTCAGAACAAACGAAAATTGTATCAGCTGTCACAACGCACGAGGCACAGCCAGTGAGTTTTCCCTCAACGAGCCTATCGGTGCTGTAGTCGTCAGCAGACATGCAAATGAACTCACCAAAACAGCGATCATGAACAGGGTTTGGATAATTGCTGCCGGGCTTATCGGAGGTGCCGGTGCCATCATTGCATTTTACATGATAACCCAGCGCGTGATACTAAAGCCTATCCGTCAGCTCAGAGCTTTGGCAAATAATGTGGCCGAGGGAAACCTTGATGTCAGAAGTGCAATTAAAACTCGTGACGAATATGAGAAACTTTCGGATGCTTTCAACCACATGCTTGACGGTCTCCAGGCTGCACAGCAAAAACAGCGCGACACAAATCAACAGCTTGACAAAAAAATAGTTGAGCTTTCCGAAAGAAATATTGAACTGTTTAAAGCCAATAAGCTCAAAAGCGAATTTCTTGCTAATATTTCTCACGAGTTCAAAACACCTTTAAATGCAATACTTGGTTTTGCGCAAATACTTCGTGAAAAACCGGGGACACTCAAAGAGGAAAAGGGACAACGCTACGCAGAAAATATCATCACAGGAGGCAAAAGACTTCTGAACATGATAAATGATCTGCTCGACCTGGCAAAAACCGAAGCTGGAAAAATGAAGCTCCATATCGAGCAATTTGATCTGCAGACTTTATGCAAATCTTCCCTGGCAGAATTTTCGCCAATGACAAAAGAAAAAAAAATAAAAACCAGGCTTGTAATTGATGATACATTACCTACGCTGGTCACTGACGCCGGAAAAGTACAACAAATATTGTACAACTTTCTCAGCAATGCAATTAAATTTACTGAGGAATCTGGACGGATTGAAATTAAAGTAAACATGGCAAAAGAAAAAGTCGTTAGAATTTCAGTCACCGACAACGGATGCGGCATTTCACCTGCCGACCAGAAAGTTATATTTGAAAAATTCAGACAGGCTGACGGCTCCTTAACACGCCAATCAACTGGCAGCGGACTCGGTCTCGCAATAAGTAGGGAATTAGCTGCAATGCTCGCAGGAGAAATAGGAATCCAAAGCGAACCAGAAAAAGGTTCAACTTTCTGGCTTGAAATACCAACAACACTTACCTCCGAACAGGAAAAAGATAATACTCAAAAAGCTTAAATTATTCAGAGGATTTTAATATGGGAGTAGACGCCTTTACATTACTGATAACAGGGTCTGTTTTTATCATCATTTCGATTCCAATGCTTTTTAACAAAATCGGGCCTAACTACTTTTACGGCTTCAGAAATAAAAAAACTCTCAGCAACAAAGAGATATGGTATAAAGCCAACCGCTTTATGGCAAAATGCCTTATCATCGCCGGTGCTGTAATTTTAACAACTGGCATATTACTAACATTTATAAAAACCGCAGCATGTATATGCACCGGAGTAATTACTATTTTGACGATAATAATCCCAACTTCAATAGCTGTTATAATGTCAATGATGTATCTAAAGAAACTATAAATCAGGCTTTTTACGGAAAATAACAAAATATAACGGTTTTTGGGCACAAATAAATGATGTAAAATTGGTTGTTTCTGAGTTTTTGGACATTAGAGGATCTTTGATTTCGAGGAGTGAATTCAAGGTGATATTTCTTGCCCAACAGGGATTTCAAGAGTAATGGTATTATATCTCCAAAAAGGAGTAAAAGCTCTTGACTTTAGCTAAATTCGGGATATCTTTTATTTAACTACAATGTTTAAAAAAGGAGCATGAAGTGTACTGTCAAAATTGCGGAACCCAGAATGACAATAATAATTTTCGATGTACTAATTGCAATTCAATAATTCAGGTATTGGATATACCGGTGCCACCACCCATAGACGATAACGCGTCAATTCGAATGATACTTCCTGTGGGCAGGTCTGTTTGGGCGATCATTGCCGGCTACCTTGGCTTGTTCAGTCTGCTGCTGATCCCCGCTCCATTGGCATTAGTAACAGGTATCATTGCTGTGAAAGATATCCGAAAACATCCACAAAGACACGGTATGGGCAGAGCGATCTTTGCTATTATCGTGGGAACCTTTTTTACAGTTATTCTTATCATATTCACTCTTGTCCTATTGCCTAATTACTAAAATGAAAGGGTTGTTAAATGTACTGTAGAGATTGCGGAACAGAAAATGAGGCCAACACCTGCAAATGTGTAAATTGCGGAAAGGTTATGGTCCCTATAGTAGATACCTGCCAAAAGGGCGATTGGCAAAAAGTTCCTTCAAGACTGATTCCGGCAATACTTGCAACTCTTTTTTGCTGTATGCCTTTTGGTATCGTTGCCATTGTTTATGCTGCGCAGGCAAACGGTAAGCTTACGGGGGGAAATTATCAGGGAGCGATGGAGGACCGTAAGAAAGCAACAATGTGGTGCTGGATAGCATTTGGGCTTGGTCTTATTCCAGCGATCTATTGGGCAGCTTTGTTTTTCTATGGTTTTTTTGGAACTACAGTAGGTCAGTTTGATGGACAATCACCGATTGGAAGTTTTTAAATATATATTTTTGTTCGTAGTTGGGATAATCTTGGTCGTTGTGCTTTATAGATTTGATCCTGCTTCTTCAAATATTTTTCCACCCTGCCCTTTTCACAAGTTGACAGGATTTTACTGCCCCGGCTGTGGTTCGTTGCGTGCGATAAACAGGCTATTGCATGGCCGATTTCTTGAGGCTCTCGGCTTAAATCCACTGATGATCATTACTTTACCTTTTTTAGTCTATGGCTTAGTTGCACAATTTTGCTATTCAGTATTTTCTTATAAAATTGCGATGCCTTTCATTAAGGCCGTATGGATATGGGGAATGCTATCGATAATTATTTTATATTGGGTCGCGAGAAATATTGATGTTTATCCGTTTAACACACTTAGGCCTTAAGACATCTTTAAATTGTTTTTACTTGCTTTTTATAGATTTAACAATATAATACAACCAGTTTTATGGTTTTTATCAGTAAAAAAGGAGAGAAAAGAGAGAACGAAGAGGTTATTCAATTCTTATATTTCTCCAGAAATTAGTTTGTCATTTGCACAAAAAAGAGGCATTTAATAACTTTTTTTAAGGAGTAGGAGTAATGAGAAGAACAAAAACCGCAATTTTATTGAAAATTGCGATATTGGTGATAGCAACAGTAGCTCATGCAGGAAACTTTACTCTGACAGGTAATGATCATCTGGACGTTACGACGAGTTATGATGATGGTGATCTCTGTGACTTCAGTACGGCTAATATCATAGAGGGCGGAAGCGTAAAGCGTCTTGATGCCCGAAATAACAGCACTGTGAATGAGTCTGGTGGTTCTGTAGATTTACTCACTACCTACAACAACAGCATCGCGAATATTTCTGGCGGCAGTGTCTATATTTTGGTCAGTCAGAAAGGTACGGTGAATATGTCAGGTGGTTATGTACCCTATTTTAATTCATCTGGAAACAGCATTGTGAACATGTCAAATGGTAGCGTGATGGAATTTGAGACTACCATAAGTTCGACGGTAAATCTATCCGGCGGTAGTATAACCAGCAATTTCCACGCAAGTAACAACAGCATTATAAACATCTCTGACGGCAGTATAGCTGGCCGTATCCGTGCCTACGACGATAGCATTTTCAACATCTCTGGCGGCAATATAACTGCTAGTCTCGCCGTTTTCTCCAGAGGAACTGTAATTTTTGATGGCTATGGCTTCAAACTCGGTGATGGGCTTTTGTGGGACATTGATGGTAAAACAATATTGGGAACAGGAGTGCTTACGGGCAATTGGTTTGATGGTACAAATTGGTCAATAAGAATTGTGCGAAATGACAGTACTGCAGCAATAATGACAATCCC
>CAZBKA010000148.1:0-6206 GCA_964492365.1 uncultured Pirellulales bacterium
TCTACCCCGATTATTAGCCAAATTTCGCCCATTTCATCCCCCATCCCCCACTTTTTACCCCCCCAAAAATCACCCACCTGTCATTTTGCGTCACACAAAAACACCCTTCGTATCCTGCATATGCCGTTCACCAAATTACAAAAACAAAACATTTATTTTGACATAAAACTAACATATTATACGATGCTGAAATGTTAAATTGCTCAACGATGAATATACGGGAATAGCCTATGAACAGCCGAACGCTCTTTGCTCAGACTATGTCTCACAAAAAATCCGATACCGTACCAATCGATATAGGTGCAACAACATTAACATCAATGTCAAAAAACTGTGAAGCTGCCTTGTGCGATTTTCTAGGCTTCAAACACCAGCCTAAACAGGATAATAACAGAACTGATGAACGCATATTGCAATGGGCAGGTACCGATTTTCGTGCTGTCGGCAACATTGTCGAATTGCCAAGCAAACATTCTCGCAAAATTTCTGAGACCGAATATGTTGACTGCTGGGGCATTCAGCAAAAACTCGTCGACCACCAGTGGCAAATTGTCAATTCACCGCTTAGAAATGCAACAAGAGAAGATATTAAATCATATCCCTGGCCCAAACCAGTAATTGACGAAAAGCTCCTGGCCAAGTGGCTCCAGCAAGCCCGCAAGCTCAAGGAAGAAAACAAATATGTCGTCATAGCAGAGCACCCGTATTATGGAATACTCGAACTTGGCATGTGGCTTTGTGGATACGACAGTTTTTTAATGAATTTAGCACTGAATACCGACCTGGTAAAAACTTTTTTTGAAATCATAACCAATCTGCAGCTAAAAGTTGCGGAGCAGTATTACAGTGAACTAGGCCCTTATATTGATTTGACCACCAGCGGCGACGATTTTGGAACGCAGAGGGCCCCGATGATGTCACCTAAGATGTTCGAGGAGCTTATATCGCCATTTTTTACAGAAAGAATCGCCCGCACAAAAGAACTTGGGCAATGCTACTATTGGCACCACAGTTGCGGCTCGGTGTACGATCTGCTTGACAGCCTGATAAAATGCGGAGTTGATATATTGAATCCGGTGCAGTTGTCCGCTGATAATATGGAACCTGAAAAACTCAAAGCGACATTCGGTGATAAAATTGTTTTCTGGGGCGGCGTCGATGTTCAGCAGTTTCTGCCCAATGCAAAACCACAGCAGGTTAAAGAACATGTCGATTATCTGATAAAAACACTGGGAAAAGATGGCGGATATGTAATAGCCGGCGCACATAATATGCAGGATGATATTCCGCCTGAAAATATCGCGGCATTAGTCGAGGCGGCAAGGGGCAATTCTAACCGTACATGGTAAAGTAATGGAGATATGAAAATGAAAAAGATGGTGATTTTATGTGTTTTGGCAGTTAGTTTTCTTGTGGCGGATGTAATTGCCGAGCCTAATGATGTTATTTTTCGCGACGGCGGCGATAAAGTTTTCACTGTTGACGGCTTATACTGGTTTGCCGAAAATGGCGGAAGCTATTGCAGGCTGCCCGTAAAGTCTTTAGATAAAATGACACCTTGGGTCAAATGGCTCTCTTACAATCCAAGCGGCGCAAGAATCAGATTTAAAACAGACAGCACCTCATTACAACTGAAAATTAAACATGGCACAGGAAATGCCGGAAACAAAAGTAATCTTTCAATGTACCACATGTGTTCCGTAGGTGCCAGCGGCATTGATCTATACGAAGGACCTGTCGGTGATATGGATTTCTGGGCAATAACAGGCCCCACAGATCAGGAAAATTTTTACAGCCATACTTATTTTACAGGAATCGAAAAAAAGATGAGAGAGTTCACTCTCTATCTACCCGTTTATAATAACCTTGAGGCCTTGGAAATTGGTCTGGATAAAGATGCCCAGATAGCCCCGCCAAGCAAATACAGACTCGATAAACCGATAGTTTTTTATGGCACATCTATTACGCAAAGCGGCTGTCCATGCAGGGGTTCTAATGGTTTCGTTCCCGTTGTAGGCCGACAACTTGGTGTTAATGTTATTAACCTCGGATTCTCTGGCAGCGGGTGCAGTGAACCTGAAATGGCTGAGGTTATAGCCGAGATAGATGCCGCCTGCTATGTAATTGACTCTGTCGCAAATATGGACCCCAAAACGATGGCAGAACGTTACGATAACTTTATCAAAATCATACGCAAATCCTGGCCTGAAAAACCAATTGTTCTTATGACAAAGATTCATTATGCAAGTGAAAATATAGAAGGCTCCGACTATCTCAAAAGCATAAACCAAATGGTTCTTGACAGCTATAATAAGTTCAAAGCCGATGGTGACAAAAATATTTATTTTTTCGACAGCGCAAAAGTCATTGGTGAAAAAGGGGATCACCCATCGGTAGATGGTGTCCACTTATCAGACCTTGGGTTCAAAATGCTTGCTGATGAGCTTTCGCCCTATTTGGCTAAGATAGTTGGTCTTGATTACAAGCCAAAAAACTAAATTATGGATAATTCTTTAAATGTTTCTCTGATTACCGAACATGCTTCTTTTAAGGCATCTTCGGTAATGCAAAGAGGCGGTGCAATCTTTATGCAACCTCCGCCGATGCCAACCGGTGCAAACATTAAAAGCCCTTTCTGGTAACAGCGAAGAATAACTTGCCACGCCAGATCATAATTCGGTTCTTTTGTGCCCTTATTCACCGCGAGCAATCCGCCTACCAAGCCCCTTGCGGGAGCAAAACCTATAACATCTGCAAACTCATTTTTGATCGAAGCTAATTCGCCCTGCAATATCGGTTCGAGCTTTGCTGCGTTTTCAACCAGCTTTTCTTTTTCGATAATACAGATATTAGCAAGTGCAGCAGCACAACAAACCGGATTGGCGGAATGAGTACTCGTCATTTCATTTGGGCCATATAAATCCATCACTTCCCCCCTGCCAACAACGCCACTGATAGGCAGTGAACTGCTAAAACCCTTACCCATACAGAACAAATCCGGAACAACTCCATAAAGCTCAAAACCCCACATTGTTCCGCACCTGCCAAAACCTGCCTGCACTTCATCATAACATAACAGCGCACCATGCTCATCACACCATTTGCGAAGTGATTTTGCATATTCGACCGGCATGAAATTGGGACCAACCCCCTGATAAGTTTCACTGATAACACCAGCAACATTATCAGCATGAATTCTTAATTCAGCTAACGTCTTTTCAAAAAGCTCAAAGCTTACATCTTCATTTCTGAAACCATCTGGAAAAGGCACATGAACAATCTCAGGGTCCAGATTCTTTATCCAGGCTTTACCGCCAGGCATTCCGCCCATCTCCTGGGCACCAACAGTTCTGCCATGAAAAGAATCATAAAATGATACAACGACACTCTTAACATCGCCGCCAACTTTCCTGCCATGAGTCCGCATCAGCTTAAGCGCACATTCAGTTGCTTCTGCGCCGGTACTAAGCAAAAAAACCTTATCAAGCCCATCCGGGGCAATTTCAATGATTTTATTGGTTAAATCAATTCTCGGCTGATTTGCAAAACAATAAGTAGTCAACAACGGCTTTGTTACCTGCTCCAGAATAGCCTTAACAATCTCATCCCTGCCGTGACCTGCATTGGTAATCAAAACACCGGAAGAAAAATCAAGCCACTTATTCCCGAAGCTGTCATAAACATTGATACCTTTTGCCCTGTCCCATATCAAAGGCAACTGACCACGCATACTCTTGGCTTCTGCTGCACGGAGCCTTTTAATCTGCTGTACCGTCTCTTCATTCGGCAGATAACCGGAAATATGACGATACTTTGTGTTAACATCTTTTACCTTTACAGGCTCAAGCGGGAATTCCTTTGCCATTTTAAGTGAATCTCTTTCAATAAATCAATGTTCTAAAAATTTTTCAGACACACGCCTGCATCTTTTCCATATTTAATTTCAACTTCCCTACCGTTGTTAAGGATAGAGAGCCTTGCCGCCTCTATTACCAGCTCATTATAAGAGCTGTTCTTAGGCGTAGCCATTACAGCCTGACTATCTAACTGCTCAATAAGCTTCTGCCTTGCTGGCAAATCGTCACCAAGTTCAAAGGCTTTACAAATATTCTTTATTATAAACTCAATTGAACGATAACCATATCCGACGGGCGTTAATTGGCCCGAACCTAAGTCAATAAATTTGAAATAATCAGGACTTGGTTCAGAATAATAAGTGTCACCTGGGTCATTGCCTTTTTCAATATAGCAATACTCTATGCCGCGATACTGGTCATTATGCCTGAGCATGCCGCTCTTTCCGTCACCGGCGCAATACATTCTGATGCCCTGATAATTACCTCCGGGGCCTTCGTCCGGATAGCCCATAACATCGGTGACATGCAAAACGCCGCCATTGTCCCAAAGCACTCTGGCATCGGTCCACAAATAGCCCTCATTGCCGTTAGGGTATTTATCCTTGATCCCATAAACAGAAACCGAAACCGGCAAAAGACCAGTTATGAAGTGCAACTGATCAATATAATGACATCCGACATAAGTAAACATATCGGTATTCTCACAGGTACACCAATTCTGAAAATTAGAATAGCGGTAGTAGTAAGGCTCGTTCATTTCTGCATGACCGATGCGAAACTGACCAAACTTACCATCGCGATACTGTTTGCGGGCAATCAATGCACGATCATCGAGCCTCTTATGATACTCAACTCCGACAACCAGCCCCTTTTCATACGCCGCTTTTTCAATCTCAACTGACTGCTTATGTTTCAGCACCAAAGGCTTAACGCAACATATATGCTGATTATTTTCCAAAGCTGTTTTAATAACAGGATAATGCGTCTGGTCTGGAACAGCAACAACCACAATATTACCCTTGCCCATGCCCGCAATAACTTCTTCATACAGCTGGGGAAATTTTTCACTCTCATCTGTATCAAGCGACGGATAAGCCTTGAAATTATGCCCAGCAAAACCTTCTTTTAATGTCTTGTCACCAGCCAAACACTTTAAAGGCCCACTATTCAACGCACAGACGCTAATGTCACCAATAAGTCCAAGTCTCTGCAGTTGATACAGCGAAGGCAATATCTGCACCTGCGTTATCATCCCACCACCAACTACACAAACTTCAGCTTTACTGCTCATTATAAAATCCCTTTAATCAGGCTCAAACCCCAACTCTTAATTTCGCATATTATCAAAATGCTCTGAAATCTCTTTAACTGCTGCTTTTTTGTCGCGTTGTTTTAATGCATTCAATATTTTCTTGTGATGTTCCAAAGCGGTATCTTCACATTTATCCAGTGAACTCGTAAATACCTGCGAATACCTGTGATATTCAAAAATCGCTTCAAACGCAGTTATCAAAACCGCATTGCCGCTTGCTGTTAATATAAGCTCATGAAAAGCGATATCGGCCTTTATAAACTCCGGCAAATTCTCCAGTGAGTTTTCCATTGTCGCAATAAGTTTTTCCGCTTCGGCAATCTGTACCTGTGTCATTCTATCGCAGGCACTTTCTATCGCAGCAACCTCTATTGCCTTACGGGCAAATATCACATCGCCCATTGTTACATTATCGAAATCTCTGGGCAAAACCTGTTTGGGTATCCTCTTAGTTTTGAATTTCTGTACATAGGCCCCACTGCCTGGTTTGGTAATAATCGCTCCCATTTTTTCAAGATCAGCCAGTGCCTCCCGCAAAGTTCCCCTGCTTACCCCGAACTGCTCACACAACTTGCGCTCTGCGGGCAGACGGTCTCCATCGCCAAATTGCCCCGATGCAATCATAGCAATTACTTCTCTGACAACTTTTGTATTTAATAATTCTCTATCCATATCACGGACCTGCACTAAAAACCAATTGGTGCAGCCATTGTACCAATATTAAAAGACTGGTCAATCTGTTTTTCACCTGATCAGTGAAAAATACCAATCACACAATGGATGATATCTTTTACTTTTCTTTTACTGTTTATACCCCTTCAAAGGCAGTATTTATTATTTCAATGATAATTTAAATTTTGAAGGAGTCAAAAATGCTTGTACTGACAAGAAAAGTGGGTGAATCAATAATAATTGCCGACCGATTCGAGGTCAAAATTGCTGAAATTGCAGGTCGAAAAGTCCGCCTGGCAATAAATGCCCCGAAAGACGTACCTGTCCACCGCAAAGAAATTTTCCTGGCTATTCAGGCTGAGAAA
>CAZBKA010000149.1:0-6024 GCA_964492365.1 uncultured Pirellulales bacterium
GTCCCATCATTTCTTTTTACCACCACCGCAATAGGCAGAAAATCCGTAAGATGTTTTTTAACTCCAACTGGCCCAGCCCCAGGTCCGCCTCCCCCATGAGGCGTTGCAAATGTCTTATGCAGATTCAAATGGACAATATCGAATCCGAAATCCCCAGGCCGCGCCTTGCCTACTATCGCATTCATATTAGCACCATCATAATACGCCAGCCCATCGACACTATGAATCAGATCACAAAGTTCTTTAATCTGCGGATTAAAAAGCCCCAGCGTATTCGGACAAGTCAGCATAAGCCCCGCAACATCCTCATCGAGCACCTTTTTAACCGCCTCGACATCCATAAAGCCCTGCTCATTACTTTTCATCGGCACAACCGTATACCCCGCGATCGCCGCACTCGCCGGATTTGTTCCATGCCCGCTGTCCGGAATCAAAACCTTGGTTTTTTTGTTCCCCTTATCTTTATGATATGCCGCCATTATCATAATCCCCGTCAGTTCACCATGCGCACCCGCCATAGGCTGCATCGTAAAACCAGCCATCCCCGTTATTTCCCTCAGCAGCATATCCGTCTCATATATCACCTGCAATGCGCCCTGCGTCAGCATCCCGCCGATTCGCAATTGAGGCAGCAGGGGGTGTATATGTGTAAAACCAGGATACGCCGCAATACGCTCACACACCTTCGGATTATATTTCATCGTACACGAACCAAGCGGATAAAAGTTAGTATCAACCCCGAAATTTCTTCGCGATAGCTCCGTAAAATGTCTCACAACATCAAGCTCACTCAGCTCCGGCATCTCCGCAGCTTTTTCTCTCATAAGCTCCGGATTAATATTAATCGAAGTAGGCACATCACTTTCCGACGTCCTTACGCCTCTTCTGTTTTTAACACTCTTATCAAATATCAAACTCATAGTACCGCCTCCAGCGCTTCAGCCAGCATTCCGATTTCCTGCTTGCTTCTTTTTTCCGTCACACAGATCAACATCGAATTGTCCATCCCCTTGTAGTATCTGCTCAAAGGAAACCCAGCCGCAAAACCCTTTTCAATAAGTTTTGCGATAACCTCAGCCGCCTCGCAGGGCAAATCGATAACAAACTCATTGAAGAACCATTTTGACTTAAAGTGAGGCCTAACCAATGGAATCGCCGTCAGTCTTTGATATGCATAACTCGCCTTATCCGCGCAAAGCCTCGCCGTTTCTCTCAGCCCATCTTTGCCCATAAGCGACAAATAAATCAACGCCGTCAACGCACACAGCGCCTCATTGGAACAGATATTCGATGTCGCCTTGTCCCTTCTGATATGTTGCTCCCTTGCCTGCAATGTCAGCACAAACGCTTCTTTACCATTTACATCCGTAGTCTTGCCGACAATCCTGCCCGGCATTTTCCGGATAAATTTCTTTCTCGTCGCCATAAACCCCAGGTAAGGCCCGCCAAATGACATCGGCATCCCCAGACTCTGCCCCTCACCCACAACAATATCAGCATCCATCTGCCCCGGCGTTTTCAATATCCCCATCGCTATCGGATAACATGAAACTATCAGCATAACTCCCTTTTCATGTGCAGCCTTTGCAATGTCACTGAAGTCATCTATGCACCCGAAAAAATTCGGATTCTGCAAAATCACCGCCGCCGTGTCACTATCCATTTTTGAAAGTATCTGCTCACGATTAGCAAGCCCGTTCAGATTCTCCGTTCTTTCAAATCCGATATTCAGATTGCTCGAATATGATTTCAACATCACCCTGTAAATAGGATTAACGCTGTCATCCACAATAACTTTGTTCCTGCCTGTCTGCCTCATCGCCATCTTCATCGCTTCATAAATAGCCGTCCCCCCGTCATACAGCGAAGCATTCGATACTTCCATATCCGTAAGTCTGCAAATCGCCGACTGATATTCATATACCGCCTGCAATGTTCCCTGTGCCAGCTCCGGCTGATAAGGCGTATACGCCGTATAAAACTCACTCCGCGAAATAAGCGAATAAACCGCCGACGGAATAAAATGGTCATAAAATCCGCCCCCCAGAAAACACGTCAGATCCGTAGAATTCTTACTCGCCAGCTCAGCCAGATAACTTCTCACCTGCTGTTCACTCATTCCCTTAGGAAGATTAAATTCCTTGCACATCATCCCCGCAGGAATATCAGAAAACAAATCTTCCATTGTCAGCCCGATTTCAGCAAGCATCTGTTCACGTTGCTCAGCCGTATTAGATATAAATGGCATTTTTATAATCCCTTAAGATAATCGCCGTATTGTTTCCAATCCATCAGCGTTTTTGTTTCTTTCTTGTCGGCAATAGCGATTCTGCATATCCACCCGTCGCCGTAGCAGTCCTGGTTGATTAATTCAGGCGTCGCTTCCACTGCGTCATTAATCTCTGTAACCTTACCCGCAACCGGACTGTAAATGTCACTCGCTGCCTTGGTACTTTCCGCTACCGCCAACTCGCCATGCTGACTATATTTCGTACCAACCGCCGGCAATTCGACAAAAATAACTTCACCAAGCATCTGCTGTGCATAATCCGTAATTCCGATTAAAGCCTCATCGCCCTCGATCTTCAGCCACTCATGGTCTTTTGTGTAAAGCAACCCTTCGATAATCATCTTATATCTTTCTCCGATTAAAACTTTTGAAACCTGCTTATTATTTTGCCCGTTATATCACCATCGCATTTTTCCCCGACAGCGATTGATTCTTTTCTTCCCTCCTGCACCTGCCTTGCATTTCTAGCAAGATAGTACACTCCGACCTCATCCGACTCATTTGCGTTTTTATTTACATACGCCAATGCAATCTGATTGTCTTCAATTTTCGCACAGCTTAATATCTCTCCGATACATTTGCCCTCGGCGTCTAAAACAGCATCATGTCCCCGTACTGGCCGCACACCTCTCTGACCATCCAGCCCAAGTCGAACAACTTTCATCGTATGATTCTCACTAACCGCCTCCATCGCAGCCTTTCCGATAAAGAACCCCTTATCAAGCTTCACCGCCCAGCCGTACCCAGCCTCGAAAGGAGAAATATTAAATTTCCCCGCAAGCTCATGCCCATACAAAGGCAATCCAGCCTCTATCCGCAAACTGTCCCTCGCCCCAAGCCCGCACGCAACCCCGCCTGTCTCTAACAGCAGATCCCAAAGCCGACCCGCATTTTCCGGAGCAGCAAACAGCTCAAAACACACACTCGCCCCCGTATACCCCGTCTTAGCAACAATACAGTTTATCCCCGCAAGCTCCGCCTCGATAAAATGGAAAGGCCGCATACTTATTATCTCTTCCTGTTTACCCTTTGTCGTAGCGAGCTTCAAAACAATATCCATCGCCCCAGGCCCCTGAATCGCAATATCAACCCTGCGATCACCGCCCAGGCTGCAATCTTTCATATCTCTGATAACAGGCTTGCACTCCAGCCTCTTCCCAGGCTGTTTAATATCTATGATAATTTCATCATCCAGAAGAGCCTTGAAATATGCCCTTATTTTCTTTTCATTTCCCGCATTGACAACCACCATGAAATTCTTTTCTTCCCTGCGATATACGAATATATCATCAAGAATCTTGCCCGCCGCATCCAGAATATAACTGTACCTCGCCAGCCCGACAGCCATATTGCTTATTTTGTTGGTAGTAACGATATCAAGAAACTCCCCAGCACATTCGCCCCCAACCTCAACCGTAGACATATGGCTGCAGTCAAAAACCCCCGCCTTTTGCCGCACCGCATTATGCTCATCCTTGATCGAGCTGTACCACAAAGGCATAATATACCCCGCAAACTCTGCCATCTGGCTTTTTTGAGTTAATTTGAGGTGTTTTTCATAAAGCACGCTCTTCGCAGGCTCGCCTTGAGCCTCTGCAAAAACAAATTCACCTGTCCTTTTATTGCTTTTCAACTGCTTTTCTCCTTAATAGATAACAAGAAAGCGTTAATAATAAGCAACATTGTGTTAAAGTCAACTTTCAAACCAAAAAAAAGTTTTTATATTTCCCCCCTCACCCTCTACTTTACCGTTGCACAACACCAAAATAATAAATGTCAGGCCTATTTCGTTAGGTTCTTACAAAATTGAGACAGCCGAAAGGCAAAGCTCGTATGAAAGGCTAAGTTAGCCTGAAAAAACAAAACCAGCAAATAGGCCTGGCACTTGTTAAACCCCACCCCCAAAAATGTCACCCCAAAACCATCCGTCCCCATTCCGCATCATTTCGCAACCCACAGCCCTCGTGTCCCCCTGAGCGCAGCCGAACGGGTCCGCCAAATCAGCCATAAATTTTTCAGGAAAAATTTATTCCTGCCACCTCTCCACCATTGATGCAAACCTCCATCATCCTCACCACCCAATTTGTCATGCCTGACTCGATCAGGCATCCATTCTCCATCTCCCAACTTTCAACTATGAAGAAATATCCTGTAGTGTTTGGTTGTTCTTTGTAACTTCGCCGTTATCCTTTATTTCAATATCAAAACAACCTATACTTCGATTTTTGACAGAATAGATAAGTTGTTTTTTCAGGCAGTAGTAACACCGCAAAGTTGCACTATTTTCACAAATTTGCGATCTGTTAATGACATTATAAGGATTAACAAAATATACCGCAGTAATCTCCCCAATTTTATGTTGGCTATCAGTAGATTCTCCTATAAATCGATACTCTGCCTCATGTTTCCAGGATTTAAATTTTGATGTAATAATCTTCTCAATTCCATCCTCAATGCTTGGAAGTTTATTATTATAATTAATTTTGCGAACGTCATCATCTTTAACTTTTATCTCGATCGCAATACCCTTGAAAGCATTTGCATAATATCCCCACATTGCGGGATTTTTAAAGGCTTCTTCCGCAGAAAAAGAACAAATTACACACCCATTTTTTTGATTAAATAATTCATCACTAAATCCTTTCGTGATGAATACACCTTCCATCGGGTCATTAAGTTCATAGAATCTGGAACACCAGAACTTGCCGGTATTCAATATATCTTTAGCACGTGTAAGGTCCGTTTCATTCCCAAGTGGTCTGAATTTGTAAAGTATCATTTTTTCACCTCTGTAATTTTCTAATCTGGTTAAAAGTCAATTTATATTATTTTGAAACAATGACTCTATTTACGGCTCTGATTCTGGAACTTCCCGACAAAATCTATTACCTCTTATAAAAAATCCATTTCCTCAAAAGATGCAAAACTGAAAAAATTATATCCCTAAACAAAATAAAAACAATATAAAAAATCGAGTAGTAATTCCGACGAGATAAGCAGAGCCGCAAAGCAAATGTCCCCCCAAAACAAGCTCGTTGCAGGCAAAATTACTACAGCCAAACCCCAAGTAAAATTTTAAACCACCAACCCCTTAAAACTTCAAATCCCCTCAATAGCCCATAGGCCCATCCCAACCAACCCTAGAACCAATAAAACCCTCAAGTATCCGCAAAAATATCATCCCAAAACCCTCTTTACAATACTGTTTTTTTATCACCCAGCCGCCTCAAAATAACCAGAAACAAAAATCAATCATCCACGCGCGTACGTAGCATTTGCGACAACAAAAACGAGCTAAATATGGTTCAAATAGGCAAAAAAAGGGTAAAAAAACCCATCAAAAACCACAAAAAAAGCAAACTTTTGAACCCCAAAACACCCCATACATGCACATTTGATTGATTTCCCACCCCCCAAAAGCCTTAACCTGTACCAATTATAACGATTGTAACGCCATTTAACCCCATTCTACCCCTCATCCCCCAATTTTTTCACCCCAAAAACACCCACCTGTCAATTTGCGACACCGAAAATCCCCTCCGCAAACAGTATTCATAAGTAATACAATCTGATAACAAAAAAAGCGGCATGGTTTTTTAGGTCATCCCGCTTTCTTTTGTTTTTAAGGCTTGTGTTATTTCACTTCAAGAACGGAGTTGTGTTCGCCAAATGGATTTGCTTCTACCATTTCATTATATGGGTCCTGCTGCCATTGGCCATCAACTACGAGTCTG
>CAZBKA010000150.1:0-6002 GCA_964492365.1 uncultured Pirellulales bacterium
TGTTATCGTAAAATGAAGGAGTTTTGATCGTACTTTGGTGTTGTTATGTATGGCAAAAAGAATTAACATTTACTTCTAAGATAGTTTTTTTAAGGAGATTAACAAATGAAAAAACTAATTATGTTGCTGTTATTGTTTTTTTGTTGTGTTGCTGATGGTCAGGCTGACAAAGTTATAGTTAAAGTTAATGAGCCAGCAGGGATTATTAATAAAAACATTTATGGGCAATTTGCGGAGCATCTGGGACTTTGCATTTATGATGGGGTTTGGGTTGGTGAGGATAGTTCCATACCTAATACTCATGGGATCCGGAAAGATGTTTTAGAAATATTGAAGAAAATTGATGCACCCTTGATACGTTGGCCTGGCGGATGTTTTGCGGATAAATATCACTGGCGAGATGGCATTGGCCCCAGGGACCAAAGACCAAGTTTTTTTAATATTGGGTATGATTCTATAGAAACCAACCAGTTCGGCACACATGAGTTCATGGATTTATGTGAGATGCTCGGGGCGGATGCTTATATTTGCGGCAATGTTGGCAGCGGTACTGTCGAGGAGATGATGGATTGGATTGAGTATTTGAATTTTGATGGTGACACTACTCTTACGATGATGAGAAAAGCTAATGGTCACACGGAACCTTTCAAAGTGCGGTTCTGGGGTGTGGGAAATGAAAACTATGGTTGCGGCGGGACGATGACCGCGGATTATTACTGCGACCTATATATGCAGTATCAGACATTTTTGTTCGGTTTATCTGGCAACTGGCTTTACAAGATAGCCGGTGCTTATAATACTGACTGGACCGAGACACTGATGAAAAGGATAGGTAAAAATGTTGAGGGAATCAGCGTACATTATTATATTATGCCGGATTGTTGTCCGCCTAAAAAGGGTGCGACGGATTTTGATGAGGCGGGTTGGTTTAATGTTATGAAATCATCATTGTACACAGATGCTTTGATAAAAGAGCATACTGCTATTATGGACAAGTATGATCCGGACAAGCGGGTTGGATTAATATTTGATGAGTGGGGGGCATGGGTTGCGGAAGAGCCTAATACACCGGCAAGACATTTGTATCAGCAGAATACTTTGCGGGATGCACTGCTGGCGGCAGTGTCGCTGAATATATTTAATAATCATTGCGACCGGGTGAAGATGACGACAATTGCCCAGATGATAAACGTGTTGCAGTCGATGGCTTTGACTGACGGGACAAAACTCATTGTGACACCAACATATCATGTCTACGAGATGTATAAGGTTCATCAAAATGCAAAATTACTGCCCACGGAAATTGAACATAATAATGTTTATGAATATAAAAATGAAAAGGTCAATTCGATTAATGTTTCTGCTTCTAAAAGCACTAAGGACGGCAAGGTTAATGTTACTTTGTGTAATATGAATCCTCATAAAAAAGCTGATGTCGAGTTGGTGTTTGATGGTTTTGTCCCCACCGATATATATGGGCGGGTATTGACCGCTGAGAAAATGAATGCTCATAATACTTTCGAAGACCCCGAGGCTCTTAAACCTGTAGAATTTAAAGAATTTAAGGCTGCAGGTGAGAAGATAGAATTGGCGATGCCGGCAAAATCTGTGGTTATTATCAGTTGTAATTAACTTACAGATATTATATTTTATCTCGATTGAAAATATTAATATAAGGAAATAGATATGGCTTATACGATAGGGCTTGATTATGGTACGAATTCAGCAAGGGCGATTCTTGTTGATATTGCAGACGGCAGTGAGCTGGCAAGTTTTGTTTATGAGTATCCGACAGGCAGCAATGGAATCGTTCTAGATGAATCTGACCACAATCTGGCAAGGCAAAATCCCGGGGACTATCTTGACGCCATAGAGGTTATAGTTAAAGGCGTTCTGGAAAATGCCAAGGCGGATAAAAACTTCCATGTCAAAGACGTTATTGCTATCGGCGTTGATACAACCGGTTCGACACCTTTGCCCGTTGACAAGGCAGGCAATGCTCTGGCTATGAGCGATGAGTTTAAAGACAATCCTAATGCGATGGCGTGGCTGTGGAAGGATCACACCAGTTTTGCGGAAGCTGCCGAGATAACAAAGCTTGCAAGAAAAGAAAAGCCACAATATCTTGCCAAGTGCGGCGGGGTTTATTCTTCGGAGTGGTTTTTCAGCAAAATACTGCATTGTCTGAGGGTTGATGAAAAAGTTTTCGAGGCTGCTTACAGCTGGGTTGAGTGCTGTGATTTTATTACTGGAAGCTTAACAGGGACTCAGGCACCTGACATTGTCAAGCGAAGCAGATGTGCTGCTGGTCACAAAGCAATGTATAATGTGGATTGGGGCGGATTACCAGCGAAAGATTTTTTATCTAAGCTTGATTCCAGACTTGGTGATTTGCGTGACAGGCTTTATAAGCAAACTTATTCGGTAGATACTTCTGCGGGCAAGCTGACAAGTGACTGGGCAAAAAAACTTGGATTGTCGGAAGGTATCAATGTGGCAGTAGGTGCTTTTGATGCGCATTTGGGCGCAGTAGGCAGCGGGATCGGCCCAGGTAAATTAGTTAAGATACTTGGTACAAGCAGTTGTGATATGCTGGTATCTGCGCCTGGTCAAAATGTGCCCGATGTTGAGGGGATATGCGGCATTGTCGATGGTTCAATACTTCCCGGCTGTTTCGGATTAGAAGCAGGTCAGTCGGCTGTCGGAGATATTTTTAACTGGTTCGTCAATTATATTGAACCGGGAGGCAAACAAACAGGCAGCCATCAGCAACTGACCGAAAAAGCAACGAAACTAAAACCAGGTCAATCCGGGCTTTTGGCTTTGGATTGGAACAATGGAAACAGAACTGTGCTTGTTGACCAGAGGCTTACAGGTCTTTTACTTGGGCAAACGTTGCATACCAGACCAGAGGAGATTTACCGTGCATTGATAGAGGCTACTGCTTTTGGCGCATTGACGATTATTAATCAATTTGAAGCTTATGGCGTTAAAGTTAATGAGGTCGTTAATTGTGGGGGAATTTCTGAGAAAAACCCGCTGGTTTTGCAGATTTATGCAGATGTTTGTGACAGGCAGATGAAAATTTCCAGTTCAGCTCAAACATGTGCTTTGGGCAGTTGTATAGCAGCGGCTGTTGTTGGTGGTGGTCATAATAGCTTCGCAGATGCTCAAAAAGCGATGTGTCATGTTAAAGAAACAACGTTTAAACCTATCCCGGCAAACGTTGCTGTATATAAAAAGCTTTATAGGCTCTATATGCAATTGCATGATGCTTTCGGAAGGGCTGATTGTAACCAGAGTCTGTATAATGTTATGAAAGAGCTTCTTTCTATCAAAGATAATGCCAATATTATCTGAAATAATCAGAATTTATTCTATAGTGTTCATTTTAACACATTGGCAGAAACATTATTTTTGTGAGGGCCTAATCTGAATAACTATTTATTATCTCTTAAGTCATTTTTTTGAACCATCTACTCTTTTGCCTTTTTCCAGGTTGCGTTTCTCAGTACATGATCCTGGTGGTGTTTTTTTACTATTAAACTTTCAAAAAGCTCATCTTTGTTCTCACTTTACACCCTCTGCGTAAGAAAAAATGCCTGTTATAGACTGGTATTTTGGGGAAAATGCTTTAATAAACGTGGTAAGTACTGGATTTGATGCAATTGGGCATAAGCACTGTTTTTATAGGACTTTTTCATTGACAATATGATCGCTTTTTTTTTTGATATAGTTGCAACAGGGAGTAATCAAACAAATGATTTTTCTATAATCATCAAAGGAGCCCATAGTGAAGAGTGATAGAAGGGTTCGTAATTTGTTTGTAATGTTGCCAGCGTTGCTGTTGGCTGTGGTGGCGGCTGATGGATCGTCTGCTGTTGGCGATTCCAGCGGGGCATTTCTTTCCGCTGCTGACCATGGTGCAATTATGCATGTTCAACCCAGTTCTAATTTATTTAAAATTACAGAGTTTTCTGATTCCCAGTTTATTGAGCTGGGAAAAGAGCTTTCAGAGCCTACCGTTGCGATTGTCAATTCAATAGCTGTAAAACAACTACCTGCTGTACCTGCGACATTTTTAATGGTTCTGACTGGTTTTCTGTGTGTTTCATTTGTCAGAGATCGCAAAATTTGGTTGAGGGTCGTATTGGGGGCATTTTACCTTGGCGCTGCAGGGGTTAATGCGGTTCCACAGTTGCTGGCCAATTGTAATGAGATAAAGGTTAAACAATCTTCTGCAAGGAAAGCAGTATGTAAACTTGAAGGCATTATCCGTCCGATGTCTGACGCTCAGGGCATAAGATATATAGGCTTGCTTCGTCGTATGGCAATTCCAGATGATGATAGTTTTGCTGAAAATCAGTTAGTAAAATCGATTACAGTTCATAATAGACATGGTTTGAATCTGTATGCGTTGCGTTTAGCATCATTCTGTTTATATTCATATCTTTCTGCAATTATAAAAAGTAATTATAACTTACCATTTTTGGTAGATTATTTGTCTACAGCTAATCATAGTTGGGGTTATTTGCTGCGAGTATTTACATCATTGAACAGTTTGGCTCATGGCCCCCCGTTATTTGCTTGAAAAATATTTTACAGATTATTTCATGTGAAATAGTGTGCCTTTTGAAAAGCGTTTAGTATAAGCGAGGTTTTAAAATTAAGGAGGTAGAAACATGAAGAAGAAATTGATGCTGACGTTGATAGTTGTAGCTTTTGTTGTCGGTCCGGTATGGGCGTTGCCGACATGGAATCACGGTGATCCTGGTACTACTTATCAGAATTGGTATTTTGACACATATGCTGGTGATCCTGCTCACATCGCACCTGATATGTATGTTAATAGTTATGGTACTGTTGAAGCCGCTGTTACTTATTCAGGTACTTTCGGCACAGCTCCTGTCTGGAATAATGGAGTTTGGTCGGGTACGTCTATTAATTTTACAGCGACTATTCCAAACACACCCATTAACAACCCTGATTCATACAAATATGTTGTCGTAGACATTGGATTTAAGGGCAACATAAACCTTGCCAATATTATTACAGGGACAGAGCCTTTTACTTTGCTTTCTCACGTAGAAAGTACCTACATGATAGGTAGTGAGGTATGGACCAATGTACGTGAATATTACTATATATCGCCTAACCCTGCGACGGAAAACTTATGCATTGCTTTGAGTGTTTTTGGAGGAACTGAGACACAATATCTTGACTATGTCACAGTTGATACCCTCTGTGCAGTGCCGGTTCCTGGTGCGGTCATTCTTGGCAGCATTGGAGTTGGTTTTGTTGGGTGGATGAAAAGGCGTCGTAGTCTCTAATCTTCATCGGGACAGAGGTTGCTTTGCTGTCAAGTTGAGGTAGGTTACCTTGTTCCGGATAGACTAAGAAATAAAATGGATTTGAAAATTAGAAATGTGAGGGTTAAAAAAATGAGAAAACTAATTTTGTTCGCAGTTACAGTGGGTTTGTTGATAGCAAATAGTGCTATTGCTAATCCAACTCCAAGTTATACAACGGGTTGGAGCAGGGGTATCAACGGCTCTACTTGGCAGGAATGGGATTTTCTTAATAGCGATATTACTACAACTCCTGAGAAGTCCTTTAATATATACGGCAGTGGTCCCACTGCTACGTTGTATTGCGTTCCTGTTGGTGACCAAGCAACTCCTTTTCAATGGCATGAGACTCGTGATGGAAGGAACGGTGTCTGGGGTGGTGATGCTATTTATGCTAATTTAGCTATTCCAAATACACAATTGACAGGTGGTTACAAGATAGTCTGGATGGAAATTGGTTATGAGGCGGGAATAGTTGATCAAATGCCGATTATCCAGCCTTATGTTGTCGGGGGCGGCCCAGTTCAGTATACGCAGGTGAGTATTAATGATGTTGCTACTGGACAGGGTTATTGGCATGTAATGACTGTAGAATGGCTTATAATCCCGAACCCACAGGCTGAAACGATTACAGTCGGTTTTGCAGGCACCGGA
>CAZBKA010000151.1:0-5940 GCA_964492365.1 uncultured Pirellulales bacterium
CTAAACGGACTTTCCATCCATTCACACACATTGCCCATCATGTCAAACGTCCCATTCAGTTCTTCACTGCCGCTGCCGACATCCCAAGGCTGCCCTGTGACCATATTAACATTGTAGTTAGAGTCAGTACCTGACACAGGTGTTGAGCCATTCTTCGTAGCATAGGTTTGTAGACTTGTTCCGTTCCAATAAGCCGCCTTGACCCACTCATCTTCCGTCGGAAGGAAATAAAAAGCGTCACTGTTACGGTATGGATTGCTCACATTGTAACCAGTATCAGTAGAAACCCAGGTGGTCATTGTGTAGTTGGCTGTACCCTGTGTACCGGTAAACTTGTACGCCGCCTGATGACCTGTGCTGGTATTCAACCAGTTAACAAACTGCGCCGCCTCGTACCAGCTCACACAATCAGTTGGAACATTAACGCCGGTAAACTTCGATTCATGATCATAAGCATCTGATGGATCACCAATTGGCATACCATAAGAGTTTACGAACTTAGTCCATTGGTTATTAGTAATCTCGAATGTACCCATACGGTAGTCGTTATTCACAATACCATAACCGCTGGTGGGATTACTGCTGCCGGAAATAGGCACAAAATCGATCGTAAACTGATTTACCCCCGTGCCAAAAGTGTCCGCCTGAACCGACGCTGTCAGTGTCAATACCACAACAACCAAAAAAACTACAATTCTAACGATCTGCATCTCTACTCTCCTACAAAAACTGGTCATTAATTATTGCATATTTTATGAAAATGAAACAATCAATGGAGAATCCCGGGAAACGCCTTAACCTCGTATCAGTCTCCTGTTCCACTAATTAAAGGCTTAAACTGGGGCTATTATATCACCAACAATATAAAAAACAAGTAAAAATAATAATAGAGTTAATTATTGCCAATAACACCAATTTAAGCTAAATTAGGATAGATAAGAATTGCTGAAATAAAAAAGCTTTGGATTGAGGAATAAAATAAATAACAATGGAACGTAATCTAAGCCCGTTATCACTCAATATGAAAAATATAGTAGCATTGTTAATACTCCAGATTACAGCCTCTGCCTGTTTCGCTGCAGCATTAGATTCTTCATACAACAGCGACAATTCCAATGCTGGTTGCGCAGAATTTAAAACAGATCAGGCAAATTTGACTGTTAATATAACATCAAATATTTATACCTACCTATTGTTTAATCAGGCCTCAACAGCTATCGTAGGCATTGAAATCCCTCAGCACGCCGCCTATAACTTCAAGGCCCCGGACTTCTGGGAAATGGAAGAAACCAAAGACTCTTTACATGCTTGGACAGACAATAATTCCGCTGCGATTCTCCCTGATACCGCTATGGAGTTTTCCATGCGAGTCAGTAGCAGAGGTGCAGTACTCGGACAAAAACCTGTAAAAATATATTTTAGATCAGGCAACACAATAAGCATCGACAATGTCTGGGTCCCCACCGCTGAGCCGCGAAGTTATGTTATGTTGGTTGCAGGTATGATTTTTGTAATATTGATATTGCATACCGCACTCGTTGTTCGCAGAAACCGCCGCAAGAATAAAGATTCTCTCATCACCGTTTAAGCTGTTCCATCTTCGGAAAATATTCAGATAGCAGCACAGGCATCACCTCCGAATATAGTCTTTTGCACTCAGCGATTGTCGAGCTTGGGTCAGCATCAGGCAAACAGAACGCGACAACCTCCACTTTGGCAAAATATGTATATTTATTGCCAGGCTTCCCCAGCACAAGTCTTGTCTGCTCACGAGTACACCTCAGCAGCCCCTCAGCACAAAAGCTGAAGATAACAACTCCTTGGTTACCGGTATCTGGCATCTTAAGCTTAAGCTGTCTCGCCTCAACTTGTTTCTCCCCGGATGGCAAATTCGGCACATCTATCTCGATACTCTCCATCTGTTCCACAATCGCACCGCTCTGGCGATAACAAACATCAGGGGTATGAGGCACCTTGCTTGACGGATCGCTATAATATGTCACTAGTAAAACTATATCGGAAGGAATTTTAATTGTGTCCTCTCGATGCAATTGAATTAAAATATACTCATCTGTTTCAATATCCTCTTTCATTGGCAAATCCATTTTAATCCATCCCTGCCGATAAGATGGCAAACATGAAATATCAAATTCTTTCAGCAGACGGTTTACAGCTATCGTCTCCTTAGAATAGTACTCCGCAAGATAATGCATACCTGGCCTCAGCCCTGCAGCGGCAATACCGATAACAAAGACAGATAATAAAAATTTGCCGCAAAAAATCGAACGACATGAAAAAGCTTTTCTATCTTCCATCATCACAATCTCCCGAAAGTTCTCCTATGGAATCAGCCGCCTTGTCCTCAACGAAGATATTCAATTTAAAATCACACATCAATGCAAACAGCCCATATAAAACAACTATCGAAAGAACAAATGAAATTGCCCTCGGCATCTTGCTTAATGCCGGTAACTGTCCATATATGTTTAAAATTGCCCAGAACAAAAGACGCAGAAAATTACATAAAAATACAATCGGCGCCGCAACAATAACTGCAATAAAAATACGCGTCCATGACCGAATCTCCGAAAACACAACAAAAGTGCCTAAAACACCGAAAGCCGACAACAGACGCGCCCCCCTGTTCGACTCTCCCATAGCAACTATACTATCGCTTTTCGTTGAAGAAAAAACAATATCAACTCCCTTAACAAAAACATCTGTCCCCGGCAGCAAACTAAGAACTTTTGCAACTGCTCCGATAGTGCGTGTTTCAAGCCTGATAACAATAGCCGCATATATCCTGCTCGGAATAGGAATCGCCAGCAGCATCAAAAGTAAAATCGGCACACATAATCCAAATACTCTCCACCCGCACGAAGCAAGAATAATTCCCCCCATAACAGGTATTATTGCGAGGTCTCGCACATATCCGTAATTGAAAGGCCACATAGCAAATGCATAAACCAAAAAACCAGAAATTATCATCACGATTCCCGCAAATGACCCACTCGTCAAATTCGCCCGCAACGCATCCCGGCGAAGGTATATCAGCAGCCCAACCATTACAGGCACTGCCAGCAGATGGACCTTTTCGCTCGATCCCAGCATTCCCCAAACCATAGCCAACAATTCCGACCAGAAAAACCATGCGCATAAAACCAGCAAACAAACAAGTTTTATAGTCGCCGCCATAACATTTTCTTTTAATAATTCTGTTTTCTCTATCATAATCACCTCAAAATTAGGGTATATAATAGGCCCACGCCTTTTGCCCCGCGCAGAAAATCTGCCAATGAGAAAAAACTAATTCATTTGCACATTGTTTCGGACTAATCCCCATCTGCGTAAGATTTCTCCAGCGGACAATATCTTTTTTAATCTGCTCCGCCTCCACAGCCTCCACAATCATCGCGTTGTTCTCGTTCGGATCAGATTCCAGATCATATTCAAATACTTTTCCAAGAATGGGCCAATAAACCACTTTTCTGTCCCCTTCGGTAAACCCAGCCGGGCTGTCCGGTGCGACACTCGAAAAATACAATCTGCGATCAGCACTACAAGACACAAGAGCATCCTCTCCCTCGAACCCAGCTTTACTTATATCAAAACCAAGCAGTTTCAAAATCGTAGGAGCAACATCAAGTTGCGAGCAAAGTCGCCGATCATTTTGTCCCGCCTCAATATGCCCAGGCCAGCGTATAATCCATGGCACCTTAATTACCTCATCGTATGGGATCCATCTACCCTGTTTATTTGCTCGGAAGCTTGTGCCGTGGTCGCCCAATACGCACAAAATAGTATTATCTTTAAATCTGCTGGCATCAAGCTCCTGACAGAGACTTTCCAGATAATAGTCGTTAAATCGAACTGCCTGCTTATATCGCTCATACGGGGTCTGACAAGGCTTCTCAAACCAGCCCGGCACTTCATAAGGCTCATGCGTAACGCTCGTAATCATCGTTAAAAAGAAAGGCCCAGCTTTCTGATTTGCCCAGTCCAAAGCTGGTTTAAGCATCCTCATATCATCGCCATTCATATAACCAAGATAGCTGAATTCATCTTGCAGATTCTCACGAAACCACGCCCAGTCGAATCCAAAATTACGAAAAATACCAGGCATACACTCGAAAACACCCTTCGACATTTGAAAAAAGCCCGTCCTGTACCCTGCTCTGGACAAAATGCAAGGCAGCCCCTCATATCTCTTCTGTGAAACAACCGCTTCGACAGGGTTTATCTCGTCCGCTGGTGTTGTCGAAGACAGCGCCGTCCAAAACGCCTTATTCGTATAAGGCATAGGAACTAAAGTATTATGAAACGCAATTCCTTCCTTTGCCAGTCGGCTTAAACACGGCGTCTGCTGGCTTTCAGGGTTAGCAAGTGACGTCTCCGAATACGAAACGCTTTCCAGAAATACCAGAATAACATTAGGCAAACTCCCCGCCGACCGCTCCGGCAAACCGATCTCCCTCTCGCCCGCGAATTTTATATTTGAACTTCTCGAAATCGAATTATCCAAAAAACCAAACCCATTGACTAAAGAAACTATACTGTTCCAGTGACTGCTGAAACTCAGCGCTTCAACGGTAAAACTCGAGCTCACTGCCGAATTTGCAGTGGGCCACAAAAGAGCAAGAACAAATAGCACTCCCCCTGCCAAAACCGTCCTTCGCAAATGATACTTTCGAGATGGATTAATCGTCTCAGGCCAAATAAGCTGCCAAACAAGAAGCCCCAAACCAGCAAAAGCAAATAAAACCATTACGATTATCAAATTAACATAATGCACAAAATTGGAATACACCAAAGGCCAAAGATGCTTAAAATTACCGGTAAATGCTCCCAGAATCCCCGGAAGAAACTGAATCCCCGTCATTTTTATCGAAATAATATTCAGCAGCGACCAGATCAAAACCGCAACAGAAATTACTATCACATACCGAACAACAAACAGACCAGGCTTTAGCAGATAAAGAATGTTTATAAAACAAAAAAACGCTGCGAAGAAAAACACATCGGGAAAAACAACTTTCCATAACACCGCCATAAAATTGGGCAGATTACAAGACCACACAACTAAAAATTTCTCCAGAACCACACCGACAAAAGCAATAGCAAGTATCACAATCTCAAGCCTGGGAACAAATGATTTTATAAATTTATACCGCATAACATTACAAAAGAAAATGCTCTCGTTATTTTCTCTCCATAAAAAAACCAGCCATAAAAACCGACGCTATTTTTTCATATAAAACCTGCCATCCTGGAGAAATCTGAGAAATGCCTTACCATCATATCTCTCTTGTTCCACTAAGTAAAGGCTTAAACTGGGTCCATTATACCACCAGACCTGTAAAAAACAAGCAAAAATACATAAAAATAGAAACTATACAACCATTTGTCAAATGCAATTATATCCCCGCCTCCCCACACTGTCATTCCTGCGCAGGCAGGAATCCATTCTCTTTTTCACCCTTTTGAAACCTTTAACACCACCGCACAAACCACACCCCATTCCCCCACCTTTCCGAGCCCCAAACGTGAGTGAGTGGGCCACCCCGTCCCGCACTTAGGACATTTTATTGTTTGCTCTTCCATACCTTGCCATACCCAACCACCCACGAAACTTTTTCAAAAACACCGCAGGCGTTAAACAACGATAGCCCCCAGCAAAAGAGCAAAGCGATGCAGCTGGGGGTAAACAAACCCACCACCAACCCACACGACCCCAACGGTGTCGAACAACTACACCAAATATTTTTCATCAAATGCAACACCTGCATCACCTCCCCATCTGTCATCCTCGCGAATGCGGGGATCCATCCCTTTTTACACTTTTCAAACCTTTGCCACACCAGCGCCGTAACAAAAATAAAAAAATGTCACACTACACAATAGGCATTGATAAGCATCAATGCCGAATAATCCCCGTCCGCC
>CAZBKA010000152.1:0-5843 GCA_964492365.1 uncultured Pirellulales bacterium
GGAACTCTGGATCATCAAACAATCTTACAAACCACTGCGAGTAAAAATCTTTCCAACCTTCAGAACTCCAACCGACCCGCGATCTACTGTTTCCGAGAGACAGATTATAATCCCATGCCGGTCCCATTGTCAGCTTGCCGTTACGGTCCTTATACATAAATGTGCTCATTACATAACCATCAACATTTTTGGTAAGTTCCACGAGAAGATGCTGGTCAATAAAAGATTGAACATCAATATATTTTGCATATCCGTTAACCGGGTCAGCAAAACTACTTCCTTTCAATGCCGTTTCAAAAGCTGTAAACCAACTACTCAGCCAGCTTTTCTGCGCTGCAGTCAGTTCGTCATAAGCAGGCTCAACGTACTGGACTGACTTATTGTAAACAGAAGTGTTGAAATAATTGCGTGCTGGAGTGTCAAAATTGCCCTTATCAAATGCAAGTATATAACCACCTGAAACATCAGGTTCGGTATTGTTAGTCGGATCCAGCTTTTCAACATCAACTCTGTCTTTGCTTCTCTTTATCTTTTCCATGATAATATAAGTACCGACATAATTGCTGTAAGAAACCGAACCGCCCGAAGTGTTCAAAAATGCTTCACAGTATACCGTTCGGGGAGCATACTCGCCCATCTCATTGCTCCACTTGAACGTAAGATAATTTCTCATTAAAGTCTGGTCTAAGTAAGGCCCATGGATAACCCAGTCAGAATCCGAAGGCATCCCAAAAATAGAAGCATTTTTATCCTCGTCATTCGCATCCCAGATTTCAAAGTTATATTGTTTTTTAGGATTAGTTGCCGAAGTCTGCCCCCTGACTTTCATACCGCCTCTGCCTGCATAATCCGGCTTATCAGTAACATGTGCCCTGCCTGTAATTTCATCGACATCAATAAAGACAGAATACGTATTTCTGTATGGATAATCTAAAGCTGCATCAGTTTCCGAATTAATATCAAACCCATTGGTATCAAGAATAACTATAGGCAAATTTGAATTGAAATTTGCAATACTGGAATCCAATTTAAGAAATGCATCTTTGGCAACAGGCCCAGGCGCAAGACCTGCGGCAAATGCCCTCGCAGAAATTCTGGTGCTTGAGCTTATTGTAATCGGACCTGTATAAAGCGTATCAGAAGCCGAAGGATCCTTATAGTCAAGCCTGTAACGAATAGAAGCACCAGGTGTATCCACTGTCATAGTCAACTGGAAAGAACCGGTGAAGACACCACCATCTTTTGAAAACGCAACCTTTTCAGGCCAGCCAGCTATTCCCTGTTGATTGTTTGCTGCAGCCGGTGTGGGTGTAACGAAGAACTGCAAACCTCTTACCGCATCAGGATAACAGCCATAAGATATATCAGTATTCTGCACACCAAATTCTAAAGTATCAATCAGATTTACATTTTGATCAAACAACGCCACAGCTTCGCCGTCAGCACTAAGCTTGAAACCAACATGAAGCGGACCATCTTCAGCGTCTTCATCCGCCCAGACGAGCAGATAACCGCCAGCGGCAATCGTTGTATCTGCAGGATAGCCAGATGGGAACTGCCATTTCATAGGATCTGAAAGATCGTCGGTAAGATACATACCGGCAAGGTCAATAGCGTCACCAGATGGATTATATATTTCAACCCAGTCGTCAGAATCGCCCTGCGGATCATGGTTAATTGAACTATTAGAGGCAAGTATCTCATTTATAAACAAAGGCACTTTATTCCAATTGTCAACCATGATGGCAAAATCAACAAGATTAACATTTCCCAGACCATCGATATCAGCCTGACAATCCGGAGTAACGCAAGTAATATCAAGCCAATTCTCCGCCAAAACCTCCAAATCGACAAAATCAACCTTGCAGTCACCATTTAAGTCCGCTGTTACTAAGCCCTCGCAGTCCGCCGAGCAAACAGCCGATGCAATTGCGATTATAATAAGTACAAACAGCGAAATCACACTAAATCGGTTAGAAAACATATAGCTATCTCCTTAAACAGGGCACATGGAAGACCGGCACAAAGGCAAAAATTCACCCCAAAACCTGCACCTTAAATATAATCCAAACACGAATCTATCCCTATTTTAACAAAAAACATACATTAAGTCAACACCCCATCTTCTCAGTTAATCGTGTGTTTATACCATACGCGGGATGTTTATCTTGATTTTACACAATAATCGGGCATAGATGCGACAGCGATACGCCAAATTTATTTAGCTTTTTCACTTTCGCTCAACATTGTCTCTATTATATTTGCGTCTTTGGCCGATTTTAAAAGTACCGACAGGTCAATAAAAACAGAATCCTGACCATAAGTCATAACAGAGTTGTTTTTCTTTTGTGGATAATTATCATTTCCGCCAGTATCAACAAAATATGCAATAGACTTGCCGCCGTGATACTCATTTTTTTCAGTAAGAGCTTGATCAATGTATTTATATGTATCGTCGCCGGCCCTTTCAAAAAACATCACCCATCCATTTTGAGCCGACGCGCCTTGGCTGAAACTGCCACCCTCGTACAAATCATTGCCAGTTTCATCAATAAAAAGGCTAACCGATTCATCCCATGCAAGCCCTTGGGCAACACCAAGACGGGTTCGGTAAATGTCATTGCCGCCCTTCTCTATCATTGCACCGATTGCCTGATGAGCAGAAAAGCCTTGTGCATATCGCGACCCGATATATTCATCATCACTATTACCATCACAATATAAAATACCAATACCAAAATAATATCCACCTCCCTGGGAGAAGTTGCCTGCTTCCATTTTATCTTTGCCGCCATGATCATAAAGTATCCCGACTCCACCCGACATGTTGCTGCTTCTGTAACCAAAGCCAACTCCTTGCCCCCATCCTTCAAATACGCCTGCTGTTCCATAGCTATTTAGGTAATTGCCTTTACAGTAGTAACTATCCGACTGGTCAGACATATCTGCTAAAATTCCAACCCCACCGCAAAGCCCCACTGCTTGTGAAGCAATGTGTGATTCATATCTGTCGGCACCAACACTATCAAGCAGTAATGCCAATCCCCAATGACTAACACCTTGAACCATTTCCAACCCGCGATAAGTATCATTGCCTTGGTTATCAAAAAGGACCCCTACACCACCAAGGCTCACAGCCTGACAAAAACTAAAACCTATATAGCTGTCATCGCCTTTAAGGTCTTCCAATATTCCGACACCAAAACTACCCGTTCCTTGCGTAAAAGCCGTGGTAGACTCATAAGCATCATCGCCGTTGCAATCAACGATAACCGCTGAAGGTATTTTGCCCGGAATACTTGCAGCCTGATTATTGGTATAAACATCATCACCGCCGAGGTCATATATGACAGCATAGTCTTCAGTGTGTACATTTCTTCCCGTGCCGGCAATCAGGATGTTACCATATACGGTTTTTTTCTCTGCAACAATCATAGCACTTTCGGGCTTGCCTGACTTTTTAACCGCCTGTTTTACAGACTCAACAAAATCGGAATCAACTAGCATCGAAACAATATAAGCCTGTTTGAATAAACTCCGATAGTCAATCCTGGACATTATGTTACTGATCTTCTGGTTGTTTTCAATAGCTTTTTGGGCAGCATTGCCTTGGAGTTTATATCTGTCGGTAAAGCTATCCAGCAAAGCCATCCGATTATCAACCACAAATTTTATTTCGTCAGCAGTAATCTTTACAAATGCTTCAGCGTTGTATTGTTTAGCCTGGGCCAGAAGTTCTTCTATATATGCAAGATGAGCATCTAAGTCGCCATAACGATAGGATTTTTTTATGCAAATATCAGAAAATAATGTTTTGTCACTAAGCTCTATTTTGCCAAATCCTTTTAAAATATAAAATCCGACATTAAAATATTCTCTGAAATTATCTCCACTGTTCCCCATTCCATGATTTATCTGCGAAACCAATTGCTCCGTTATCCCTTCAAACTCGAAAGGCCTGAGAAAAATATGTTGAAAAATATCAAGCCTATCAGAATCAGGATTTTCACATCTTTTTTTATACCTATTTAAAATATCGTTTACATCTTCTGAGAAACCTTGTTTTTTAACGATATCATAAAAAACCTGTTCATAATACTGTCTTAATTCATCAGCTTTGACACCATCTTTTGTCAACTCATTATTAGTCTGTGCCGCTGAAACCATAAAAGCAAAAAACAAAACCATTATTGCTAAAAAGAGGAAGAATATTTTATAGGTCATATAGAATCCTGAAACTATTTAGTTTTAATCTGAAAGTATAAAAACCTAAATTCGGATTATATCAAAAATCTTATATAATGCTACTGTCTTTGTAATAGCTTTTAATAAGCAAAAAAAATAATTATAAAAAAAGCCGACTCGAAACAAGTCGGCTTTTGAAAACTTTTTTAACTTTAAGTTTACTCTGTTTTCCCATTGCAGTCACATGTAAGACCTGCAAGCTGCTGGAGAAGTTTAAATTTGGAAGCATTATCCTTCTTGGCTTGTTCCATGAGCGATGCGGCTGCTTCGGGCTTAGCCTTCTTCAGCGACATATACCTGGTTTCTCCATAAGCATAATCCTCAAACTCAGTTGTCGGAGCCTTTGAATCAAGCTGTAATGGGTTCTTCCCTTGTACCGCAAGGGTTGGGTCAAACCTGTAAAGAGGCCAATGACCACAGCTTACTGCTTTTTTCTGCTCTTCAAGACCCTTTGACATATCAATGCCATGAGCAATGCAATGTGCATAAGCAATAATCAAACTTGGTCCATTGTATGCTTCTGCCTCAACAAAAGCCTTGACGACCTGATTTGGATTAGAGCCGATAGAAACCTCAGCTACATAAATACCTCCATAGGTCATTGCCAGCATGCCAAGGTCCTTCTTAGGCATAAGTTTGCCAGCAGCCGCAAATTGAGCTACTGCAGCTCTCGGCGTAGATTTCGACATCTGACCGCCTGTATTAGAATAAACCTCTGTATCAAGAACAAGAACATTTACATTCTTTCCGCTTGCCAGGACATGATCAAGTCCACCGTAACCAATATCATAAGCCCAGCCGTCACCACCAACAATCCAGACCGATTTATTAACCAGGTAATCAGCAACTGTCAGCAGAGCTTTACAATCTGCACAACATTCTTTTTTACAAGCCTCTTTAACCTTAGCGACTCTTGCTCTCTGTAGTTCGATAGCAGCTTGTGATTCATCACCGGACATCGCTTCTTTAATCTCATTTGCCAAAGCTTTATCAACACAACCAGCATCAGCAACCTTAACCAGAAGCTCAAATGCATATTCTTTAAGCTTGTCAACTGCCAAACGCATACCCATACCAAACTCAGCATTATCTTCAAATAAGCTGTTACCCCAAGCTGGTCCACGACCATCAGATCTCTTAGCATAGGGTGTAGTCGGAAGATTACCTCCGTAAATCGACGAACAACCTGTTGCATTAGCAATCAATGCCCTGTCACCGAAAAGCTGAGAAAGAAGCTTAATATAAGCAGTTTCACCACAACCGGCACAAGCTCCGCTGAACTCAAACAATGGCTGAGAAAATTGACTGCCTTTAACCGTGTTAAGGTTGTACTTGCTTGGATCAGTATCAGGCAGTGACAGGAAGAAGTCCCAGTTTTTGGCTTCCTGTTCACGAAGAGGTTCCTGACGAACCATATTGATTGCTTTTTTACCTGTAGGCTGCTTGTCCTTATCCTTTTCCATTGCAGGACAATTGAGAACGCAAACCATACAGCCGGTACAGTCTTCAGGAGCAACCTGAACGGTAAACTTCATACCTGCCAGATCCTTGCCCTTGGCATCAGCTGATTTGAAAGCTTTAGGAGCACCACTCAGACA
>CAZBKA010000153.1:0-5520 GCA_964492365.1 uncultured Pirellulales bacterium
TATGATAACGAAACATTTGATTAGTTGGCTTTGCTTGGTGGCGGTTTTATGTTTCAGTTCAAAGTTTGTTTGCGGTGCGACAATATTTTCCGATGATTTTGAAAGTGGTACTCTAACAAAATGGGATACGCCAAATATTTCAGGTAATGGTATTGTTGAATTGGAAAGTACTATTACGGCTGGCGGTAGTTATGCTTTGCATCTAAAGTCTCCAAGTGTAACAGATATGGCAGGTATTAGATCCTCAATATTTGATAATGCAATTGATTTGAATAGTAAGTTTCATATTGAATTTGATGTTTACATTCCAGGAGGAGTGTTTATGCAGACATGGTATTTATTTGAAGGTTGGGATCCAAGGGGGCCGGATTTGGTTTTTCGATGGTCAGAAGATCATCGCGAATCGACTTTTGATTATACGTTTGATTATTATGATGGTTCCGGATGGCATGAACTGACCAATTCCAATATTGTAACGGCAACTTGGACAAAGATTTATTTGGATGCATCTGGTGATGGTACGTATGAAGTGCATATTGGCAATTATGATAACTATATTGGAACTTTTGATTTGAATAGTGGAACGTGGAGTAGATTCTTTTTGGGTGATGGTAACACGGAGAGTTATAGTGGAGAGATGTATATAGATAATATTTTGATAACGGATACTTATATTCCTGAACCAGTCACATTGTCTATAGTTGCAGGCGGATTGTTAATGATGCAGCTACGAAGGCGAAAGTAACCTACTTTTTGGGCGTTGAGTTGATATTGATGTAATATATACTCTAACGTATGATGATTAAAATAACATGTTTTTAGAAAATTAGAATGTGAATATGATTTTGTTCATTTCAATGTAGTTGGGAATGCATAATGGTGATAGACGTTACAAGCCAGCAGCCTTTATACCGGCAACTTTACAGGATACTTAAGGATGATATTGAGTCCGGAGTGTATCCGCCGGCAAAACAGTTACCGCCTGAACCGGAGTTGTGCAAAAAATATAACGTCAGCATTACTACTATCAGGCAGGCTGTATCGTTACTTGTGGCGGAGAAGGTTGTCTATCGCCGGCAGGGGAAAGGGACTTTCGTAGCTGAACAGGGAGATTCTTTTCAATTTAAGGCAGTCAAGAATATTGGATTTCTGGCGAATTTTCCGAACGAAAAACAGGATACGAGATATGAAATCCTGCCTGAAATCATTCATGTCATGGAAAGTGCTGCCATACGCTATGGTTATAACCTTTCGGTGTTTAATATTAAGCCTGATTCCGCGGAAAGTCGCCTTGAATTGATTAGCAGGGGAAATGTTGACGGTGTTGTATTCTGGCCGCTGGCCGAGAGCGCAGGTGAGCATTTAAATCGGCAGGTTATGACATCACTTTTGGGGTTACATGTTCCTGTAGTCCTTTTTGACCGATTTATTCCTGGTTACGATGTTGATCATGTCGTGAGCGATAACCAGCAAGGCGCCTTTAGCCTTGTCCATCATCTTATAGAGTTGGGACATAGGCGTATAGCCGTTATTGCGGATTCCAAAAATACTACAGTTGAAGACCGCATTACAGGTTATAAGAAAGCTCTTGCGGTTGCCGGCATAGATTTCGATCCTGATTTGGTAAAAATCGGTACACAGGAAGCCTCTGTGCAGCAGGTTGCTGAGCATGTGAAATTGTTACTGAGTCTGTCTGAGCCGCCGACGGCACTATTTGGGATATACGATAATCTGGCGATGGCTGCCATTCGTGCGTTGAAGGTACAGGGGTTGAATGTACCTGATGATATTGCCGTTGTCGGTTATGACAATCGTATGTTTGCAGAGGCCATATCATTAACCACAGTTGACCAGCATTTTGACCAGATGGCATATAAAGCCATAGAGCGGCTGCGAGAAAAAATCGAGAAAAAAGATAAAGTAGTTCGTCGAATTGTCGTGACATCGAAAATGATTGTCAGGAACTCCTCTACCCAACTTTGCCGGGCATAATATTATAAAATGCGGAAGTTTTGTATCATAATCCATTAATAAACATCAAACCATATGGAGAAGTCAATATGTTTAGATTGTCACAGTATTTTGTCATTTTATCTGCTATTATTCTTTGCATACCATGTCATGTATTTGGTGCGGTTACAATGTCAGACAAGGAGTTTTTTGACAGTATAGATTTGTCCTTGCCGGCATTGAAAGCAGTGAAAGAAACAGTCGATGCGGGGGATTACCCCAAAGCGAGATTGGAACTGGTAAAATATTTCGATAATCGTAAAACTCCCACATCAAGGCTCGATTATAAGATTAAGCATGATGATAAGTTTGATACGACTATGGCCGATAAGGTCTGCAAACATATTTTCACTCGTTCAGGGAGATCCTATTACCTTGGAAAGCGCGTTGATTGGTCGGCCAAAGCGGCAAATATAAATGGAACGCGAAACATAGAATTCAGCTGTGGTATTAATAGGCATGCGGGAGGTTCGATAGGTGATGTCGCAAGGGCATATGAAAACACTGGACAGGAGAAATATGCCCAAGCATGTGTTGATTTGCTGATGTCGTGGATTGACGATGTTTCATTGCCTACCCCTGAAGATATAGCGGCGCTTCATTTTGCGTGGGATCTTTTATCGGTTGGACTTAGATTGGAAGAATGGGTTGATTTATGGTTTCTTTTGCGTCAATCGCCTGCATTTACGCCGGATGCCCAACTTGCAATGCTAAAGGCGATGCTTATACACGGCCGTTTGCTTGCGCAAAAGGAAAGTGAATGTAGTGGTAACTGGGTTTTTATGATAGCCAGCGGCTTGGGATCACTTGGGGTTGTTTTTCCAGAATTTAAGGAGTCGCAGCAATGGGTCGATATTGCTTTTGATCGTATTATTCGAGCATACAAGGCACAAATCTACCCGGATGGCATGCAACAGGAATTATGTCCACACTATCATTGGGTAAGTGTAGTAGCCTTGAAAAATTTTCAGGATCTTCTGAAACATAATAATATATCAGAACCACCAGCTTTAGCCGAAATACAAGAAAAAATGTTAGAAATAGTTATGTATTTAATAGATCCCGATGGGAATTTGCCGTGTACTAATGATTGTGATATGCTCAATATGCAAGAGACCTTGACAAATGCAAGTAAGCGATTTTACAGGCTTGATATGCAGTTTGTAGGTTCTGGTTATCTTTCTGGGGTAGAACCCAAATATGATTCCATAGGCCTGCCATATGCCGGACTATACGTTACCAGAAGTGGCTGGATAAAAGATGCCAAGTGGTTGATATTTGACGCGGGCCCCTTCGGTACAGCTCATACCCATGAAGATGCCTTGAATTTGGAATTGTTCGCATTTGGTAAAAAACTTTTAGTTGATAGCACCAATGATATCGATAGTTATGCACATACCCCATTTCGTTCGTATCAGGGGCAAACTGAGTCGCACAACACTATTATGATAGACGGATTGGGACAGCATCGATTCGACTCAGAACAACTATGTAAAACTTCTGCTCCACTAAACAATCGCTGGGTAAGCTCCGCAGTATTCGATTATATCAGAAGTAAATATGTATATGGATATCGCGAGATGCATCGCGTCGAGTCACCTAAAACCGTTGATGCAGTACATACACGAGATGTGGTCTTTATAAAACCTGACTATTGGGTTGTTCGTGATGTTGTTGAAGGAACAGGTATGCATACAGTTGAAACTATGTGGCATATTACACCTACTGATATAGTCTCAGATTCTGTGACAAAGGCTATCCATACATCTAATAAAGACAGCAATCTGTTGATAGTACCGAGCGAAGTAACTGGCCTTGATATGAAAAATGTCATGGGTTTCAAGGAACGTCGCAAGGATATTCCACTTAATATTCCAGATAGTAATTATATGACTTATGACATGCAGGGATGGTGTGCATTTGGGCAAAATAACGCTGCTATTCCAACACCGACGGCGATTTATAAAATCGTCACTTCATTGCCGTATAGCGGCGAATATTTGCTATATCCTTATCGCGGCAAGGAGTTAATGAAAGCTGAGGTAAATCGTATATTAGCTCGAATTAATGGAAAAGCTGTTTCGCCAGATAAAACCGTCGGATTACTAATTTCAAGCCAGAGCGGAAAAGACTATTTATGTTTCGGCGAGTCACAACATGGCCTTACTCAATATGGTGACATAAAAGCCGATAGCCGTTTTGTACAGATTAGGAAAAACACTACTGGTGAGACATATTCTTATGGTCTCATCGACGGCAGTAATCTTGCTCATGTCAATCAGGTCTTTGTGAAAAGCAATGAAACTATTGATGCCTTGAACGTTCAGATTAAAAATGGAGTAGCCGAAGTTTCATTGTCAAATCCCGATGAAATCAAACAGTTGGAACTTTATGCACCAAAAGTTAAACAGGTTCACCTTAATGGAATTGATGTTACATTTGAAATTTCCTGTGATACTGTTGTATTGCTTCCGAGTAGTTCAGGCCAAGCTAAGATAACCGGCAATGCAAACCCGGGACCGGAAAAGGCAATCATTGTCTCACAAAATGGCGGTAAATCCTATCGGGAATTTACCAATAAGGCAGGATTGTCTTTGATATCTTCTGACAAACCTGCACCGATAGGTAAATCTGAAGAATTGAATGTCATTTTCTTTAACCAGACACTGCCATCAGGTACGGAAGTAGTTTTGAAAGCGGATGTTCCCAATAATCCTGGCAGGATTGACAGTATTTCTTGGGAATGTAATCTGCCGACAACCAAGTTTGTCGTACCTCAGCAGGGCACCTGGTCAAGTCAGACGCTTTCTGCCAGGGCTATGCCGGAGGCTCTTAATGATTTTGGAAATGCGTTTCATGATGGGTTAAGATTGGATGAGACGGCAGTATATAAAGGCAAAACACTTTCACGTATTGTGGCGCATGCCGCAGTTTCTACAATATCTGCAAAAGTGATAGACCAACTTGTTTTTGACGAATCAAACATTAATCAACTTGAAAATCATCTCGTACAAGCCGAAGTTAATAGTAAAAAAGGTTCTTTTGGCGGACCTGCAGGTAATAAAGCAATATGGCAGTGTAATATCCCTCAGGCTGGCCAATATTTGGCAACTATTGTATTCACTGCGGGTGGTGATCGAAAGTGCCGAATAAGCTATACAATCGGTAGCCAAATTGCCTGCCTACCTGAAGTGACAGCCGATGAACCTGGTATTTATAAAAAAGATTATATACTCGATTTGCCGGCAGGAACGATTAGATTTACATGGGAAGTAACGGGAGGATGGAGTTATATACACAGTATCAAAATAATGGATGTTTGTGATTTGAAGGATTATTTTAGTAACAGTAAAACATTATCACAAATGGTGGCACAAATTATAAAGCCAACAATAATAATCGATCAGTTAGTCTTTGATGAACAGAATAAAGACCAGCTTGAAAATCATCTTGTACATGCCGAAGTTAATAGTAAGAAAGGTTCTTTTGGTGGCCCTGCAGGTGATAATG
>CAZBKA010000154.1:0-5473 GCA_964492365.1 uncultured Pirellulales bacterium
AACATTCAGAATAGAAATTATTCAGCAATAATGGATGAATATTTCCATAAAGACAATGTTAGCCAGTCGACACAATCTATAATAGACTTTTCACCCAATCTAATCAATAACAGTGAAACCAACTTAAAAGACTATTCCATCTTGACAAAAAATGGTTCTATCCTGCTCCACCTAAATGGAACTGATAAGCAATCGCTAAACTTTGGGCGGAAATATTGTTCTTAAATATTGCTCATCCTGACGATAACTTTCCTCCATACCCAAAGGCTGAGCGCCCTCAATCTGTATCCAGCCTCGGTAGCCAATATCATCCATCGCCTCACGAACTTTAACAAAATCAACTTTACCTTTGCCGAATATATATTCGTAATCCTTAGCATGAAATTCGCAGATATTATCACCAAGGAAACGAATCTCCCTATAAATATCATAACCTTCAGCATGAGAATTGCTTACATCATAGTACACCTTAACGGCTGGGGACCCAACCCTGTCTATAATGTCCATATGCTCTTCAGCATTAAGAGTTGACTCAATTGCAAGATAAACCCCTGCCTTTTCTGCTTTCGGAGCAACTTTTTTCAACCGCTGCACAACCTCATCAACACCGGTCTTATCATTTTTCAAGGCACCTGCACCAAAAAACGCAAGCAGAATAACTTTCTGTTTCATGGCCTTTGCAACATCAACGCTATCCCACACCCATTCCTCAGCAAGAGCATCACTCTTATAAGGATATTCATTTAAAGCACCAATAGCAATCGATCCAATTTCAACATCATATTTTTTACACGCATCAAGATACGCCCGCTGAATTTCAGGCCGCCTCAAATGCATTTTATTATCATAGTTCCCAAGGCTAACCTGCACTCCATCAAGATTAAGCTCTTTGGCAACTCTCATAGCCTCAACATCACAGCCTTTACCAAGTGACCAGTCGCACGCACCAATTTTAAAACCTTCGTATTTAGATATTTTTTTACAGCAACTTGTTTTTTGAGACTCACTACAAGAACTTAAAAAAACCAAACCTGCAACAGAGCCAATGGAACCCAATAACATTTCACGTCGAGTAAAACTTGTTTTCATTTTCATATCTCCAAAACATTATTCTGACTGTATTATAACACGTAAACCTACATATTTCAATTGGTAACTCACAGGGGCACAACTGCGAGCGGCACATCGAGCAGCCCTGTTAAAATGAGACCATGCCCCACCTCGGAAAACTTTATATTTACCATCATCAGTCACAACAGGATCTGTTACTTTATCCGCTGGATAGTCACTCTGATAATCATCAAGACACCACTCTGCTACGTTTCCATGCATGTCATAAAGTCCCCAACTATTAGCTTTTTTATTTCCAACAAGATGAGTAGCCTTACTACTATTATCAAAATACCATCCCATCTCATCAAGATTACCTACGCCACCAAAGCTTTCTTTCGCCCCCGCCCGACAGGCATATTCCCACTGGGCCTCACTAGGCAAACTATAAATTTTACCTTCTTTTTCTGAAAGCTTTTTGCAAAATTCCATTGCCTGTTTCCACGATACTTTTTCAACAGGCAAATTATCACCTTTGAAATTACAATTTTCAAAACCCATTACCTCTTTCCACTGCTTTTGAGTCACCTCAGTAGAAGCAATATAAAAAGGTTTTGATATTACTACTTCATGCGCAAATTCATCATGTGCTCTGCCGCTCTCCCCGGGCACCGACCCCATAGTAAACTCACCAGCCGGCAAAAGAATCATTTTCATACCAACTGAATTAGTGATAGCCTCCAGTTCCTGCTCCCCAAAACAAACAAAAGAAAAATATAAAACAAAAATCAATACTACCAAAGAAGCTTTAAATTCCTTCATTATATCACCCTAATCCTTCAAACCTGCCAGGTCAGCTATAAGTTTTTCATTAGATTCAATCATCTGCTTATAAGTTATCTTATCACGTTTATAAGCCGCCATCCTACCAAGTATCCCGGCAAGATGACAGCGAACACTTTCTGCAACTGTCGGATTATAAAATCTAGCCTTTGTGATATTGTTATAAAAATCTTTTATATTTTCAACCACTCCAGATGTATACATTCCTTCTGTGTTGCCACCTTTATAAGGATTATTACCCATGATATTTACTTTGCCGCCATACTCGGTAAACAACGTTCCCTCCGCCCCATACATCCTGCAACCAAGCTCTTCACAACCCTCTCCGAATTGCTTTGAATTAAAACTGATAACAACATCGTCTGGATAATTAAATATCACCGAAAAATGATCCCAACAATCGCCCACATCAGTCCTGACTTTCCTGCCCCCACTACCCATCGCATAAACAGGATCAGCGTCAAGTATCCATGAAACAACATCGATCGCATGAATATTCTGTTCAATAATTATATCGCCTGAAAGAACCTTATCGAAAACCCAGTTTTGAAGTCTGCCTTCAGCCGTTCCAGACATTGTCATAAGACCAAGTCTGGTCGTATGATAATTGGCCTCACCACTGGCAATCACTCCAATGTCACCATATTGAACTCTCTTAACAGCCTCCTGATAAAAAGGTTGAACCCGCGTCTGAAAATCAACCAGAAAACAAAGTCTATTCTCAGTTGCTCTTTTACCACTTTCTGAAATACTCTGACACCCTGGTACATCGACTGCTATAGGTTTAGCAAGATAAACATTTATTCCAGCATCAATCGCCGCTGCTGCTTGTTCCGGATGAAAGTAAGGTGGACTAAGTATTGCAACTGCATCAGGTTTACACTCTACAACTTTCTTATAACCCGAAAGACCAGCAAACCTTTTATCCGCAGCAACACCAAATTTCTCACCGTAAGCATCAACCTTATCCTGAAAATAATCACACGCAGCTACAATATTATAACCACCATGATTAATAAAATACTCCGTTATCCAAGTTCCTCGTTTACCACAACCTATTATAGCAATATTAATTTTAGAATTGCTATCATAAGCCATGCTCTGGCCTCCAGCCATCGACAAAACAGTCATCCCTGCTGCAGTAAGGAAATTTCTACGGCTCAAGGACGTTTCACCTTCAAAACACCTGCCCATTTTCAAGCTCCCAGCTAAAATAACAAATGTTCGATAACGATAGTTTAACAATAACCTCAATTGCATGAAAGGTCAAGGTTTAGTAAAAATAGCATGATAATACAATTGAAATCTTAAGAACAAACATTATCATTGCCATAGAATTAATTACGAAATATCTTTCAGGAAACGTATTTATGATCTATAAGAACATAGCCCTTATCATTACTACAATTATAGCAATCACCTTTATTTGTAGCTGCAACAACAGCTATCAGAAAAAGAACAACAAAACAAACTGGCTTAGAGAATGGGAGAAAAACAATAATACATGGAAAGGGATGCACTTCAGCCCACTGGAGGAAAAAGAATTTGACTCACTTAAAAAGTTCATAACTAACGTAATGGTCCCCAAAGGACTTAATGCTTTAGTGTTGGAGATTAACTATTCTTTTAAATTTACATCGCATCCTGAATTAGCAGGCACGGGCTTTAATAAATTTCAAGCTAGGCAGCTTACTGAACTTTGTCACCAAAATAACATAAGACTTATTCCACTTTTCAATTGTATAGGCCACCAATCTGACGGAGGAAAAAACACCTTTGCACTGCTGCAGAAATATCCAAAATTTGATGAAACTCCATATGTCTCTGCAGATAACAACGGCATTTACTGCCGAGAATGGTGCCCTTCTAACCCAGATGTCTACCCCATAGTTTTCGATCTTATTGACGAAATAATCGATGCCTTTCAAGCTGACGCCATCCACGTTGGAATGGATGAAATATTTCTTCTCGGCGACCCAAACTGTCAATATTGTAAAGGAGGCGATAACGCAAAAATATTTGCAGATGCCGTAAATAGATTTCATCGCCACATCGTAGATGAAAAAGGTATCGAGATGCACATGTGGGGTGACAGACTACTAAAAGCTTCCATGCACAGCTATGAAGGTGAAAAAGAAGTAAGTAAAACAGGCACTGATGTTGCAATTGATATGATACCCAAAGATATCGTTATCTACGACTGGCATTACTGGTTGAGACCACAATTCACTTCTGTCCAGCACTTCGTGGATAAGGGCTTCAGAGTCTGGCCCACAACATGGATGCAGGCAACAGGCTCAGTGGCATTCTGGCAAACCGCTCAAAAATGTGATTCAAAAAAAGTTCTTGGGATGTTGTTTACAAGCTGGTGTATTTCAAGCCCAGACCAGTTAATAGATGTAATAAATAATGATACTGAAAAATATAAAAACACCGGGAATGAACACAGAATTCCATACGCAGAAAGTATTCTTGAAACAATAAATACAACACTTGCTGAAATAGACAAATCACCACACTAATAATTATGTCAAAATAAAAAAAGGCCTTAACATTAGTCAAGGCCTTTCATTTTTTATATCATATCACTTTTATTAATTAACATTTCCAGGCGTTGGTGTTCGGCCTGACCAGTTGTCTACGTCATTGCCGTAATCTTCTGCTGTTATTCGGCTAAGAGAATTGCCGCTGCCATCTGCACTTATAGGCCAGGGATCTGTTACGCCATCAAAATTCTCCGGATGGCTGCCGTCGCTGTAACTTAATCTGTCCATGCGGATATAGTATCTGTCTTTGCCAGGCTCTTTATCGCCGGGCATCATCAGATCAACCTTTTCACCGCCATTATCCAGCTTGCCGCTATAAGGACCCAGAACTGATACGCCCGCAGGCATACTGCCATACGTCGATGTGAATACTGCCGGATTCCTGGACACGATCAGATAACCATTAGCCGGTATCGTTGTGCCGACGGGGAAGGTGTAATCTATACCATCTGCCAGAATCCACGGAACGTTTGTACTATAAACAGTATCGTATATTTGTAATGTCACCGGCGATGATGTTATATTATGAAGCTCCACGTATTCTTCATCAGCATTGTCACTTGCCGGGTTGTACATTATCTCACTAATAACAACAGGGCCAACCATCGGATATGCATTAGCTGAGCCGGGGGTGTTAGCACTCATTGCTACAAAATTATACGTGCCGCCGCTCTTCTCATATCTACCAAAAGCAATATTTGAATCCGATGCACCGAAGTCTTCCTGCTTAACATAGCCTGTCACCTGACCATTGTTGCCTGAACGGAGGAACAATGTCTCGCCGCCTTCGCTTAAGCCGAATGCAATGTTACACCCTGGATCGGATAAATTACCAAAATGCTGATCTTCATAGAAAACCTTATAACCATATGCGCCTATTACTGTGCCCGTGGCTATCTGATACTTCTTCATATTAGGATCGCTGTTGTCAGAATCACTCAGGAACCAGCCGCCAATGTTGATTGGTGTTGCTGTTGTATTATAAAGCTCTATCCAGTCTGCCGCTGTCATGTGTGAATGAGCAAGCACTTCGT
>CAZBKA010000155.1:0-5386 GCA_964492365.1 uncultured Pirellulales bacterium
AGCTCAAAATATTTCCGAACCCAGAATGGCTTCCAGAAATAATTTTGCTGTTTTTCATTTTCTTCTCCGATCCCTTGCGCCTGCGGAGCACCTGGAATGTGAATTGTAGCATCAAAAGTTCCTTGCCCATTGTGCCAGTTTAAATCTTTGCCGCTATTATTTTCATCTATTTTAAATTCCCATTTTCCATCAAGGCTTAGTAATTCTCGACAATCACCCATATCGTTAAACACATCAACGACAAAAGAAGCCTCCTCAGAAGCTAAGATTGGGGTAAGGACCAGCAAAGAAAAAACAACCAGGCTAAAAAAACACAGTGTATGTTTCATCTTTAATGCTCCCATGTTTAAATAATTGTAGTTCAATATGCATCTTTGGGAGAGGACGCGTACCTCCGACCTCGGTACACCAAATCAGGCGTACCAGCCAAGTTGCGTAACGCTACGACAAAACAGAATTCTAATACAGAAACTTACCGAAACAAAGTTTTTTGTCAAGAATTTAAACTTTGTTACAAGTTACTCGATTTAACACTAAATTTTCAGTTTTTTGACTCAAAACTTTCAATATATTGACAAATATGGTTTATTATTTGAAAATTATATTTAGGTGGTGTATTTTGATTGGAGATGAAGGGTTACGAAATGGCGACTAAGGAAATGTTAAATTTCGGTCTGAACGGATTAATTGAATCCAAGGAATTTATCCAGTTTTTAAACCTGGTGCATAGTTTAACTGGGATAAGAATAGCTTTAATGTCTTCCGATGGGAGTAGCGTCAAGAATTTTTTAAGCAACAATGATTATAATCCATTGTGTCAGTTGATTCAGGAAAATCCGAACGGATTAGCTATGTGTCTGAAATGTGATAGTGATAGTTCTATGCGGGCAGCTAAGAGACATCATGGGATGCATTACTTGTGTCATGCAGGGCTCGTTGATTTTATAGTTCCGATTTATTTTGCTTCCAAACATGTTGCAAGTATAAATTGCGGCCAAATTCTGAATGAACCACCAAGTGAAAAAGGTTTCGAAAAAATTACTCATAAAGTAAAAAGCCTTGGACTTGACCTTCGGAAACTTCGTAAGGCATATTTTGATTCTATTTATATGTCTTCCGAAAAAATTGAACATGTTTTAGAACTGCTGTCATTTTTTGCAGATTATTTTTGTGAAATAAATTACAGGCTTCACATTGCACAGTTAAGCAGGGAGCCTAAGGCTATTCAGGATGCCGTGCATTTTATAGAAAAAAATTATACTGACAGCAATCTGACATATGAAACAGTGGCTGAATATGTGGGTCTTTCCCCTGAGTACTTTAGCCGACTTTTCAAAAAAAGCAAAAGTATTACTTATACTAATTTTTTAACAGCATTACGCATCAGTCATGCAAAAAAATTGCTTGATGAAACCAACATGTCTATCGCCCAGATTGCTTATGCGGTTGGGTATAATAGTCAGGCGTATTTTGATACCGTATTTAAAAAATTTGAAAAATGCACTCCTTATAGTTATAGAGCTGGGAAACAATCGAGAAATACTGGACAGTTTAATTAACGACTATTTGTTGAAGAGTACATATTATGATAAAGAGTGATTTTGAAAAGTATGTTTTAAATGTGAAGCTTGGCAAGTATGATCTGCAGTTTTCTGAGTCAGGCAAGCTTCGTTCGCTGTCGGCATATAATGGTGATTCGGTTCTTTATGATTGTGACCAGATATGCCATTTCGAAGGCGGATATAATTATGTACCTACTGGCTGGGATGAATGCTTTCCGACAATTGACCAATACGACATTTGGCCGGTTATGGGGGCGATAGTGTATTCAAAACCAAAAATAATTACTTGGCAGGACAATTTTACTGTGGAGTGGGCCCTTGAACATTTTACTGCCAGCAGGATATTCCGGACTGATTCAGCGGGACGCCTTGAAATAATTTTCAGCGTTGTAAATAAGTCAGACAAACCCATCTCATTTCTCTGGACAAGCCATCCTCTTTTTCGGTTGGACAAGTTGCGAGAGGTTAGTTTGCCAGATGGAAGCATTCTAACAGATTTTAATTATGACGGTGCATGCAAAAAATTTTTTGAGTTTGCTGCAAAGCCTGTTATCGCTACCTATGAAGATATAACTTTGTCCCTGACTACGGATCAGCCGTATTGGGGCATCTGGCTCAACAAGGGCGGTTGGCTCTGTGAAAATTTTAAGAATATGAGATGCATCGGCATTGAGGCAACCAATTGCCGTGGTGAAACGCCTGACGGCAGAAGCATACTTATGCCTGATCAGAATTTTACAGGCACAGTGATAGTAGAACTTAATAAAAATATAGTATGATGCAATAATAATGCAAGTTAAAGGATGGATTTATGAAAAAAGTTAAAATCGGACTGGTGGGCCTCGGCTGGATGGGAAGCTGGCATGGCCGCAATGTGCTTGCTAACAACAATGCCGAATTGATTGCGGTTGCTGATGCGAACCAATCAGGCATTAGTGCATTCTTCAAGGCTAATAATTTCGAGTGCAAATCCTTCAATGATTACAGCAGGTTCTTAGAAAGCAACATCGACGCAGTAATAATTGCTACACCCAATGCGATGCATGCACAGATGTGTATAGAGGCCGCAAAAAAAGGTAAGCATATCTTTTGTGAAAAACCTATGGCTTTGAATCTGGAAGACAGCAAAAGAGTTCGTGAAGCGGTGCATAAGGCAAAAGTGAAGTATCTTATCGGGTACCATCGCAGGTTCAATCCACTCTACAGCTATGTTAAGGACATCGTAAATGAAGGCAAAATGGGCAAAGTTTTCGCCGTAGAGTCAGACTATATTCATCATGTGCCAGGCGATTTACCAATATGGAGCTGGCTTGCCAAAGAGGATGTTGCTGGCAGTTTGTTTCATGCCGGTAGCGGCCATAATGTTGATCTTATTCGTTACATGTGTGGAGATATTGTCGAGGCTGCCTGCTTTAAGGATGTTTATCTTCCCAGAAAAGAGAAGGTTGAAACAGAGGACACAGCTTTGGCGATATTCCGTTTCAAGAGCGGCGCGATAGGAAAAGTATGCTGCTGTGTCGGACCTGTAATGCCTTTTAATTTCACATTGAGGCTCTTCGGAACAAAAGGCTCAGCAGTCAATAATCGGATATGGTTTGATTCTATCCCGCGGTTCGACCAGTCGGGGCACGAGAACGATTGTATCGAACTGCCAGCACAATGGATACCGGATAATGAGCAGGGTGGCATTAGTGAGACATGGGATAAGCTGATGAATCATTTCATCGATATGCTTGTCAATAACACACCTTGCATTAATGATGTTGACAGTGCTTATAAAACGAGTGCTGCTTGTTTTGCTGCACTGAAATCGGCACAGACTAAAGAGATAGTTAAAGTAGAAGACTAAAAATAAAGGCAGGAGATTAATTTTATGGAACTTGAAGACGAAAAACTGTTTTCGAAACAATTAAGGCAGTTCGGGGACCTGGAAAGAAAATATTTCAATGAGGTTCTGGACCGTGGATGGCAAACCGGTTTGTTTAATGATGAGGGTATGGTGGCGAGATTCCAGCGGGAGTTCGCAGCGTATGTTGGTGCCAAACGTGCTCTTGCCAGGGCCAATGGGATGTTGGGATTAGCCGAGGCAGTTACCGCCAGCGGAGCAAAAGCCGGCAATGAAATAATATGCGATCCTGTAGTGCATTTCGGTGCGTTGGCGTCGCTGTACTGGAATTGCATCCCGCGCTTCTGTGATATTGATCCTGATACATATCTTATGGACACCGTATCACTCAAGGCCAACATAACCGAAAATACCAAAGCAGTGCTTGTAACGCATCTATGGGGGTTGCCGGCGAATATGGACGCGATTCATAAAATATGCCGGGAGCACAAGCTATTTTTGATCGAGGATTGCGCACATGCTGTTGGAGCACGCTGGCAGGGCCATCATGTCGGTACGTTCGGTGACATAGGGATGTTCAGCTTTCAGGAGTTTAAGCAGCTTTCCACTGGCGATGGGTGCATGAACGTTGTTAACGATAGTGAACTGGCTGACAAACTTGAAAATGTATGGGCGTTTTCAGGGGAAAGCCCTCTGAGGTTTACTTTAAATTGGCGTATGAACGAGGTTACCGCGGCGATGGGGTTGGCGCAACTGTCCAGGATAAATTCCGTTCTTGATTACTATAGCCGGACATTGAATATTCTCAATGATGCTATTAAAGGCTGTGAATGGCTCAAGAGCCGGAAGGTAGCTCCGGAAGCAACTCAATCAGGTTACTGGTTCGCATGCAAGTGGGACGGTGATAAGCACGGGTTGGATTACAACCGCTTCAAGCAGCTCAATGACGAACTTAATATTGGACTTCGCTTTGGTTTCAATAATGTTGCGCCGTATCAGTATGAATTTTTCAGGAAAGGTGATATTTTCGGTAACGGCGTTCCGTTCCACACCGAGCCTTTTACAAAATTGAGCAAGTACAAATACAAAGATGGGCTATGCCCCGTCGTTGAAGATGTAATGCCTAGGCTTGTTACTATAAGCCTGATATTTCTGACGCATGAAAAAGCAAAAAGGCAAGTCGAGAATCTCAGGAAAGCTATTGAGATTATGAATAAAGGTTAAATTAACAGAAGAGAGCTATTGGTTATGAGTAAAAAAGCAGAGCAAAAAAAGATATTGGCAATAATGGCGCATCCTGACGATGCAGAGATAACCTGTTGTGGCACTTTGGCTTTGTATGCAAACTCCGGCAATGTTGTAACCATTGCCACATTTACTAACGGCTGTGCAGGTGTTCCAGAAAAAAAACCGCAACAGGTCGCAGCTATCCGTAAAAAAGAGGCGGCCTCATCAGCAGCGACTATCGGAGCAAAGTATATTTGTTGTGATGTCGACGATGAGTGCGTCTTCCCAAACGAAAAACAGCGGAACATAATGATAGATCTGCTGCGACAGTGCGACCCGGATATAATATTTACGCATAGTCCCAACGACTATCATCCTGACCATACCTACGTAAGCCAGCTTGTGTTTGACTCGTATTTTCAGAAAGGTCTTGCCTGCATAAAAGGCCCCAAAGTTCCGTGTTGCCGATTTGGGGGCACACAGATATATTACGTTGAACCAATTGCAGGGATCGAATTTATGCCCAGTGAGTATGTAGATATCACCAGTGTGATGGATATAAAGCGGCAGATGCTTTTGTGTCATAAGAGCCAGTTTTCCACAATGAAGGACTTAGCAAAGACCGACATGATTGAACTTATTGACGTCCAGTCGCGATTTCGCGGGTTTCAGGCGGGCTGTAAACATGCTGAGGGTTTCAAAAGGTTTAATGCATATCAACGTGGGATTACAACAAGAATACTGCCATAAC
>CAZBKA010000156.1:0-5360 GCA_964492365.1 uncultured Pirellulales bacterium
GCTGATTTTTTCAGCCTTTAGCCCTTTAGTCAGAAGCTTGTCTATTATCTGAATTCCAGACTCGACAACCTGGACACATTCTACAAGCTGAGCAATTGTGTTTAGGTAAGGATTGCAGCAGCCTTTTTTGAGTCCGAATAGGCCCGCGACACTTTTAGCAGTATCGGTAAGTTGTTCGCTGTTATTATTGAATCTTGCCAGTGCGCCGACAGCGTAAGCATCACGATGCCACTTTGTCCACTTGGCAGTTGACTGTGGGCTTACATATTCATTTGCGACAGATTGCCATTTGTCAATGCTTATAGTTTTGCCATTGCAGTCATTTGATGTTATATCACCATGGTAGAATGTATAGCAATCAGGATGAGTCAGTGAAATATATTCAGTCTCTCTTTCGAAACTTGGCACATTCCCAGCTACACTTAGAACAACATTAGCGATAGTAGTAAGGTCGCCGAGAGATTCTTTCAAAGTAGCCTGTAGATTTTTGAGTTCTTTTTCCGTTGGTATTTTTGTAAACCCACCTGGAGTTATTGTATTTGGATGGGTCGTTCTGCCAGCCAGCAGGTCCGACCATTGATTAGCTACTCTGTGGGCCTTTACAATGGTCAAGACGGCATCTTTTGCGATGCCTACCAGTGGGACAACAGATTTTACGCCAAAGAAGTCTGGTGCTGCGAGGTAGCCTATATGCAGAACGTGACTTTGCAGTTGCTCGGAATAGTGCATCAGAATTCTAAGTAAATCCGTCTGCTCGGAAACTTTGATACCCAAAGCGGCCTCTACAGCTTTTGTTGAGGCCAGCGAATGAGTAATTGAGCATATGCCGCATATTCTGCTGACAATAGTCTGAATATCTTCATAGCTCCTGCCTCTTACCATTGCTTCGAAGAAACGCGGAGCCTCCGGCACCTGCCATTCTATTTTTTCGACTTTGCCATTAGTAGCGTTTACAACGATATTGCCGTGACCTTCGATCCTGGTAACGTGTTTTACATTTATATTTAGATTTTTACTCATTTGTAGAACCCTGTGCGCTTCCAAAAAGGAACATTTTGCTTTTCAAATCTTCAACGGTAAGACCATATTTTTCGATGACATCTTTTGCTGCTGTAATATTGGGGTTATCTATATAGCCTCTACAGCCAAAGCATCTGAAACTGACCGATGGACATCTTGCTCCACAGCCGGCTCTTGTTATAGGCCCGAGGCACACCTGGTTTCTTTCCCATACACAGATGTTGCCTTTGGCTTTGCATTCTACACATACCGGGTATTCAGGTATTTCAGGTTTTTTGCCCAGCAATAGACACTTAATAACATATGCAAATTCTTTCCTGTCTATCGGGCAGCCATGAATTTTATAATCTACTTTCACAACCTCATCGATAGCTTTTGTCATTGCTGTTTCAAGGTGAGGCATCTTAGCATCTTTTTTATAGACACATTTTTTAACCTCATCGAGATCAAAATTATTTTTAAGTTTGTTTATACCGCCTATGGTTGCACATGCGCCCAGGGCAATGAGTATCTTGGCTCTGCCTCTGATAATCTCGATTCTTTGCTCATCTTCAGGTCTTGTGATAGAACCTTCTACAATCGCGATATCATACTCATGGCTTTGTTCGCTCAAAGCTTCTCGCCATTCTACAACATCAGCAACGCCCAGCAGATCCAGTATTTCTTCTTCAAGATTTACGATCTGCAGCTGACATCCTTCACAGCATGCGAAATCAAAAATAGCTACTTTTGGTTTACTCATTTATATTGCCTCCGGGACTGACCCCAAATCAGAATAACGGAATACTGGACCATCGACGCAGACGTACTTATCATTTATCTGGCAATGTCCGCATTTACCTACGCCGCATTTCATTCTTCTTTCCAGGTTAAGGAATATATTTTCGTGCGGCACGTTATCTTCTTCTAATGCCATCAGCACAAACTTGTACATGATAGGCGGGCCGCAAACAAATATCAGCGATGAAGAAAGTTCACTCTCGATCTTTGGTATCAATGTGGTAACAACGCCAACATTGCCGTTCCAGCAGTCGTCGGCCTGGTCCATAGTTTCAAGGAAGTGTATGTCATCACGCTTTGACCATCCTTCAAGTTCAGAGTGGAAGAACCTCTGGCTGTGACATTTTGTTCCCTGCAAGATGGTGACTTCACCGTAGTCATCGCGATTATCCAGGACATAGTTTATGAATGACCGCTGTGGTACCAGTCCGATACCGCCGCAAATGAATATCAGGTTTCTGCCCTTTGCTTCTTCTATAGGATAAGAACCCTGTCCACATGGACCTCTGACACCTAACTTGTCACCGGACTTTAAAGTATGTATCTTGTTTGTCAGACTGCCTATTTTTCTGATAACAAGCTCGAATCCGCCTTTTCTTGTTGGCGAAGATGAGATTGAAATAGGGGCTTCACCTATGCCTGCAATTGAAACCTCTACGAATTGACCGGGAGTATATTTCAGAGGAGTGTTATCCATTGACAGGTCAAGATACAGCTCTGTTCCATTCATTAATTTTATTTTATTTATCGTAGCCATCTCTGGCAGATAAATATCTTTTTTGGTGCCGCAACATTCACACATTAACCAGGCTCCTTGTCTGTTATAAAAACCATAAAACAGTTAAGCTATTAACCTATACCAAGGTCGTCAACAAGTCTGTTATATATATCAACAGGATTTGCTATGCCGGGCAGGCAGTTGTTTATACATCTGCCGCAACCAACACAAGCGATCTGACCGCCAATCTTACCGGGAATATATTTTCCTTTTCTGTATAGCCGGTGTCTGAATCTGTCTGCCTGTTTGTTTCGAAATTCATGTTCACCTGCAACTTTTGTAAAACCAGAAAGGAGACATCCATCCCAGCTCCTTTTCCGCTCACCTTTTTTCATATCCCAGGTTACCTCGTCAAAAACATTGAAGCAATAGCATGTTGGGCAGACCTGATTGCAGCTGCCGCAGGCAAAACAAGTTTTTGCTTTTTCTTCCCAAACTGGATGATTATATGCTTTTTCTAAAAGCCTCGGCAGGTAAGAAGGTTTGCATTTAAGTTCATGTTTGTTGAGGCCTTTGTTGTTTTTGTCCCAGATTTTTCTGCGGGCATCAAGATCGTCTTTTGTTGCGTCAACAAGGTCTTTAGCTTTGCTGAGCAGGCTCATTGCTTTATCGGTAACTGCTTCCATTATATAACTGTCACCGATGTCAGTTACAAGAATGTCAAAGCCTTCGTCCACTGTTGCAGTGCCCATCGATGAAGCAAAAATGTTTTTCGAAGGAGTTATCACATCAACAGCGATGATAGTGGCATTTTTGCGTCTTGTCATGTAATGGCAGTCATAGTTATCCTGACTGAAAAGCTCATCCATTTGATTGATTGCGATCATATCGTATGGATGAACGCCGATGAGGACAAATGGTTCATTATCAATTTCAGACTTGAAAGCTCCACCAACTTCGAAATTCAGCAATGTTTCCAAAGGTGGTTGAAAGTATTTTTTTGGCGCCCCAAGGCTTATATCGTAGTCGAGCCTTAAATCTTCAGCAGATTCAAGCGGGGCGAAATCAAATACTTCATCTTTTGCCTGAATGCCGTAAACTTTCTCAGTTGAAATAAGCTTGGTAACAAAACTACGAAATGCATCTTTCCTCAATTTTTTTGTGCTCATTTTGTAATCCCGGCTAAAATTCTTACGAATATTGACACTTTTTATGACATTTGGCAAAATTGACGCTGTCAATCTTACAATACAAACTTCAAAAAGTACGACAAAGCCCAATCGCAAATCTACAGCACGGTCTCCCTGTTGCGTAAAAACCATCATTAGTTTTCGTGCCTGAGTTCACAAACAAAGCGGAATTATACAGGGGGTATTCATTTTAAGCAAGAGATTTTTAGGCTTTTTTGAGATTTTATCTACTCTGGCTAGGTGACACAATTGCATCATGTGACATTGGCTTGTTATATTCAAAATCCTGCTATGAATTAGCATTTTTTTGATCTTTAGCTTCAGGCACCTGCAGCGGTTAAATATTGTCGTGATGTTGTTGGCAAAAGGTGGAGTTGATGCTAAAAGATTTTTTTATAGGCGTGACAATATTGGGTTTTGCCGGTTTTTTGGTAGTAGTTCTGGTGATAAATTTCCGCAGGGTAGAATTTTTTGGCGGGTTCGATTACGGTTTTTACGGCATAGTTTTTTTCTTTTAAAATGTTTATTAATTTTATGATAGTGTATTTTTGATCATCATTGAGGTAATAGACAGCAGAGCGGTACTGGGTTCCGACATCAGGGCCTTGGCGGTTCAGCTGGGTGAAGTCGTGGATTTCAAAAAACAGCTTGGCGAGATCTTCATAACTGGTTTTTTGGGGGTCAAATGTTACTTGTATCGCTTCGGCATGGCCGGTATTGCCGGTGCAGACCTGCTCATAGGTTGGATTTTCAGTGTTTCCGCCGGTATAGCCTGCTATGGCAGATATTACACCGGTGGCGTTTTCGAAATAGTATTGTGTGCCCCAGAAACAGCCTCCGGCGAAAATTGCGATTTCGGTTTTGTTTTTTTCGGTTGCTGCTGGGATGAAGTTCATTGATATCGAATTTACGCAATAGCGGGTGTTTTTTGGGGTTAGCTGTTCGCCTTTGAATATGTGGCCGAGGTGGGCGCCACATTTGGCGCAGGTTATTTCAACTCTGCGGCCGTCGGGGTCGAGTTGTGAAGTTACTGCTGCGGGGATCTGGTCGTCGAAACTTGGCCAGCCACAGCCGGAATCGAATTTTGAAGATGATTCGAATAATTCTGAGCCACATCTTTTGCAGGTGTAGGTGCCTGCATCCATGAATTTATCGTATTTGCCGGTAAAGGGAGGCTCCGTGTTTTTTTTGACTATTACGTTTTCTTCTTCTGTGGTTAGTTTTTTATACATGTTATACTCCTCATTATCTACGTTATCCTCATTATTTACGGTTTCCCGATTATTCTCTTTAGTTTGGGTTGGGCGGTGCTTGGGGGTATTTATGGTTGAAATGTGAAAAATTGCGATTGCCGCTAGTAGAAACAGTATGCATATAAAGGTTATGTATTTTGTATTTTTCATTCTGTCCTCGCCTAGTTAAGACTGTTTATTTTACAGAATTATGTTTTTTTGTCGAGTGTTTTGTTTATTAAAAGCTTTGGTATGTGTTTGGGGATGTTTATTTTGTGGAATTTGGCGAAAATTCGGTGACGCAAATTGACAGGTGGGGGTTTTTTAGGGATTTTAAAATTTGGGGGATGGGGGGTGGAATGGGGTTAATTGGGCTGATAATTGGGGTATGAGGGATTTTTAGGGGGTTAAAATCGGCTC
>CAZBKA010000157.1:0-5330 GCA_964492365.1 uncultured Pirellulales bacterium
TGCTTGAATTGGGTGATATCCCTGCTTACGCTGCTGAGACCTTTTCGTTTTCCCGTTGAGTCGTAAACCGAATATGTTTTACAGTCAAAAATAAACTCTTCTCCTTCGGGAGTATTTTTTATAATTTCTCCCTGCCAATATCCGAGCAGGGTTTTTTTCAATATCTCTTTCTGTGGAGCTCCCAGCTTGGTATTTTTTCCGATGATGTCTATCTTGCTTCCAATAATATTTTCTCTTTGTAACCCCATCCATTTGACAACAGCACTGTTAACATAAGTAATATTGCCTTGTAAATCTGTTGCTACAACATGATCCTGTATCTGATCGAGAAGCATTGCCTGGAAGTTTAGTTCCTCTTCAGCCTGTTTCCTTGCGGTGATGTCATGTATAGTTTCAATCGCTCCAACTTGCTTTCCATTTTCATCTAACAAAGGCCCGGTAGTTGCCAATACATACATTCCTTTGCCTTGGCGGAGGCAAGGCAAGAAGACTTTGCATACTATAATATTACCTTTTCTTTCTATATACTCATATTTTTTTTCAATTTCATGGTTTTCGGTGTCGAATAAATCGATGAGTATAGGTCTTTTTATACCATAAAGAGGAATGGAATATGACAGATTCCCTTTGCCCATAATTTCGTTTTTTGAGATACCAGTTATTTTTTCAATTTCATGGTTCCAGGCAATAACTTTTTTATCCTGGTCGATAGCAAAAGTAGCATCAGGGAGAAATTCTATTATATTTATAAGTTTCTGATGAGCGTTCCTTAAATCTTGTTCTTGTGCCTTGAGTTGCTGATTTGCCGCTTTGAGCTGTTGATTTGCAGCCTTTAATTGCAATTCATTTGCTTTGAGTTGCTGATTTGTCGCTTTGAGCTGTTGTTCCGCGGCCTTTAGTTGCAGATTAGCTGCTTTTAATTGCTGATAGGCATCTTTAAGCTTAGTTTTATTTTCAAAAATTTTATCATCATTGGTAACCATCTTTTGGTTTCCTTTAGTTTAATGCCAAATTGTCAAAACCAGATGTACCGCCTCTCACGGCTGCCACAATTTTTTTTTTCCACTGTTACCTATGGTATAAGAGATATTACCAGTTTCAACATCCAGAAAAACACCTTTTCTTTCTATTCCTCCAACAACAGATGCTTTTACAGGGATATTATTATCTTTGAGCAATTGCGTCACAGACTTTATATTAGAGGCACAAATAGTATCATCTTGTTTTTCAAGAACATTGCCGGCTCCTACTATACAGGCGTTGATATTACTCTTTTGCGAACCGGCTTCTGCCATCATGGTTAAAACTGCTACGACGGCGTTTGGTGCATATTTGTATTTTTCCATGCTATTCGCAGGGGCGATTCCTGGTAGCATAATATGTGCAATAGCGCCGATTTTTTCTTTTTTGTCATATACAACGACAGCTATACATGAACCCAATGCGACCGACCTTAAAATAGCATCGGCCTTTTCCAAGTGAATCTCGCCAGTATTAACATCAACCGTCCGCTTTAACGCCATACTGTTTCTCCAAGAGCCAAAATTTTTTTGGTTCCTTATGAGCACTAAATTATAGTTTGATTTATTGATTAATCCAGAAATAAGTTATAAAAAAGCCCCAAAGGGGGCTTATTGGCACAGAAAGGGGCTTTTATGTGTTTTTAAGTCAATAAAACAGAATTTTGAGGATATTATCAACGGTCCGCAGTAAAAACTGGAAATTTTTTCAGAAAAATAGAAATTACTATCACTAAGGAGATTTAAATGCTGAATATCGATTTTTATGAAGGTCAGTTAGTGTTTTTATTTCAATAGACAGGCAGCAGCTTTAATCAATTCAGGGTTGGAGCCGCAACAACCACCTAAGATATTAAACCCTGTTTCGTGTATGTCTTTAAGTGCCTGAGCAAATTGCTGACCTGTAACGTTGTAGACGGCTTGTGTGCCGACCAATTCGGGCAGGCCCGCATTTACTTCTGCAAGCATTGAGGCATCACTATTAACATCTTTGACAATAGATGCATATTTTTTTGCCAAACATCTATAGTCATCAAGACTCATTTTGCCGCAATTGAAACCTAATGCATCGACACCAAGAGCTGTGATTTTTGTAATCGCATCTTCTGGGGCAACACCCATCATGGTTCTGAAATTGTCACCGGCTTTGTCATATGACATCGAAGCGAATACTGGTAATGAGGTTACTGATTTCACGGCCTGGATCGCAACGAGGATTTCTTCAAGTGCGGTCATGGTTTCGATAATAAAACCATCAACGCCTCCTGCTTTGAGTGCCAGTGCCTGCAGCGCAAAAGCTTCATTTAGTTCTTCAGGTTTGAGTAAACCTAAAGGAGCAAGGAAATCGCCACAAGGACCGATGTCACCAAGAACGTATCTATTATTTCCGGCAGCTTTTCTTGCTATATGCGCGGCGGCTTTGTTTATTTCATATACTTTGTCAGCAAGCTTATGCCTTGCCAGAGCGTATTTATTGGCACCGAAAGTATTCGTTAAAACAGCGTCGCTTCCTGCGTTGAAATATTGCTGGTGTATAGCTTCTACAATGGCAGGTGATTCGATATTTTGATAATCGTTGCAGTGTCCCATTTCGATACCATGAGCAGCCAGTTGAGTTCCCATTGCGCCATCGAGGAAAAATACACCTTGTTTGATTCTGTCCTTTAATTTTATTGCTGCCATTTTGCTACTCCCTAAAATTATCTAAGCTGTTCCACGGTGAATCCGTCAGAGGTATATTTGGTAATACGTTTAAAACCTTCGGTATCTGGTTTATTCAAAAAGATCTCATCTTTTATTTCAGCTATTTCGGCAGAGTTAAGAGTTATCCTGATATCTGCCATTTCTTCGATAGAGCGATTGGGATTGCTGATGATTCTTATAGTCATCGGGATTTTAAAACCATTGGCAATCTGCTTATAATTGCTAAGCTCGGTAATCAAAACTATTTCGTTGTTTGTATCGAAATATTCTATCTTGCTGACGAACCTGGTTCGGTTGTCTATATAGACCCTGTCCTTGTAACGGTCCATGAAATCTTTTCGGACGAGCAGGTCGTACTTTTGCATGCTGGCGAGAACGGTATTTTCATTCGACATATCCGCCAAGAGACCAAAAGCCTCGAGCAGTTGAGTCGGGTTGAGAATCATATCTTCAAATTTAGTTTTTTCCGACCATTGTCCCCATCGATAACTACGTATTTCATTTGGTCTGGTTACTAACCAGAAAAAGTCCTCGTTTGCTCCGAGATCAATTCCACGGGGATCAAAAAAGACATCTCCATGCAGACGCAGCCTGTTCGGTGGGCTTACCCAGAGCTTAACTGAAAATTTTTCGTCAAACTGATTACCATCTGAGAAGAATTTTGCTCGGCATTTACCAAAGGCCTTGAAGGGCTGAGAATTTTTTTTATTTTCTCTGATACCTGAGACGGCTTCGTCGACGGTCCTGGCTGATAGCTTTGGGGCGCTGTAAACACGGTTGTTTTCACAACCTGTTAAAAGTGCCAATGAAGACAAACCTGCCAAGAGGCACAAAACGGATAATAATTTTTTATAAAAGTAAAGACTCACTGTTCTATATCCACCTGCATTATTTCACCCATCTGTGAAGATAACTGCTCAATCTGATCCTCATTTAAATGGGGATTTATTACGTCAACGGTTCTATTTTCTCCGGCTACTTTCAGTGTCCATATTTCTTTACCGTCGTCTGTTCTGGACGCATCATATTTCAGCTTTCTTTTTCGCATGAGTATCAAAGTGAGGACAAATCTGAAGTTTATTTTGTTTGGGTCCGTCTCTTCGGCAAGGCGTTCAAAAAAAGTTAAGAGCATGTCGTCATCTATTAATAAATGCTTTTTCTCATCGGGGTCAGGATATCTGCTCTTCCAGTAGCAATAGACCTGTGGCTTTTGCTCATTCCAGTACTCATAACAATAATCGCGTCTTTCGAAGCCTTCCTGGGTTTCAACTAAAGCAGCGAAAAATTCTTCTTTCGGAGCAATTGGCTTTTCTGTTCCGAAACACCGCCCCTGTGATTTATTAATCTGCCATTCTGCCATTTTCTTTTTCTCTATCGCATCTTGTATAAAATAAGATGAAATCGCAAATGAATTATTCAAACCTTATATACTGTTTTACACTATCGGCTGTTTTGGGCCCAATGCCGTGAATGCTCATAAGGTCCTGACAGTTTTCAAAAGGCTTTTGCCTGCCGCAGTTTTGCCTATACAAAATTATCGACTCTGCTTTTGAGATGCCGATGCCTGGTAATCTCATAATAGAAACAGCTGAGGCCTCGTTTATATTTATTTTTCCGTCGAGCTCAACAGATGCTGTATTATCAACCAGACCAGCACTAAAAATAACAAACCCTGCAGAAAATAAAAAGCAAATAAAAATAATTACAAGAAAAGCTGAGACGTCAATCTTGTTAGCACCTTTGGCAGTGTCCAGCAAATTGCTAATCGCAACCTGATCAACATTATTCGTCTGTTTGGCTATGTGTTTCACTTTCCATTTGCTTACTGAAAATTATTTTACGCAGTTCCTTCAAAGTTTGATATGACTCTTTAGGCATCAATTCCTGAGTCATTAAACCACTATTGGTAATTGTACAATTTTTATTATCGACAAGGTGCGAATATATCACAGTATCAACAAAAAATTTACTAAACGCAATTTTGTAAAAATGCTCAATCCATTGACTCTGGAGATGCTGTGACCACTGTCCATGCCAAAGACCGGAGATATCTGCGTTTTCTTTATCAATGCCTGGTTCAGAAGGTATCTCTACTTCGGTAATTATAAGAGGCTTTCCCAAGATTGAAAAATGATCGAGCGAGGCAGATATCTGCATTAAATCGCGGATGTGCATGCCTGCAAGGTCCTTTCCAAATTTCAATTGAATTCCAAATGCATCGAAGCTAATGCCGCTCTGCACCATCATATCGATATAAACCAGAGGCGGAACGGTGTTTGGTACGGCTGAGTAATATTCGCCCCAAGGATTGGCAACTTCTACGATTCTTTTTGCTTTTGGGCTTTCGGCTTTTAAGGCCATATTTGCAGCTCGAGTCATTTCAAGAATCTGCTCAAACCCGAAACCGAAAAAATTATAAGCATTTAAACCACAGACTACCCGCCAGCTTTTAACGTTGAGAGCATATCTGCTGACTAAACTGGTTATAAATTTGTAAGAAGCGTCCCGAACAACCTCAAACTCTGGTTTTTTTCTTATTAACGGGGCAGGCAAAGACTCTTTCAAGAATTTTATATTTGGCCTTGCCTTACCGGAAAGTTTTTTTCC
>CAZBKA010000158.1:0-5314 GCA_964492365.1 uncultured Pirellulales bacterium
CCTCAAAAACCTTAGCCTTCGCAGGCCCAACCCCCTTCAAATACTGCACCGGCATCGCCAAACTATACTGGTTCCCACTATTATCAAAATCGCCCGTCATAATATTACCCAAAGGATTCAAAACCAATGCTGACTACAACTAAAACACTCCCCGCCATCTTATCCCAAACCCCCACCCGATGCAAGACAAGTTCATCACATCAAAACAACCCATCCGAACTCAAAACGCTAGTGTTGCAATGTAAACCTTATACATCCAAACCCATTTTTTCTTTTCCTGCGAAGTTAGAAATCCAATTGAATTATTATCTCCCAATTATAGGCCCCAAATTAAAATCAAAACAATACTTGAAAGAAAATAATCTAATGTTAGAATTTTAACAATAAGAGCCAAAACTATTTCTTAATTTAAATTGACTTTTGGTCTCACTTTTGCTGAAAACGTGCACTCTTAAGAGACGTGATAGTAAATATAAATTTAAGGAGGGTTTGACTGTTGATAAAAAAGAATACGCAAAAACAAGATGGATTCTTGTCTTTCGCATGGGATAATCTTCCAACAAGAGATCGTCTTAAATTGCTTCAACGAGAAAAAAAGACCGTATGGTTGTTTGGAGCAGGTGCGTCACATCATTATAACCTTAATACCTGTGGTGTTAAAGTGCCATTAGCAAAAGGTTTTTTTGAGGCTTTACATGCATTACCCACATCAAAAGGGTTTCATGCCCATATTGGGCCTCTTCTTTCATATTTACATATATATCGGGGAGTTCATCCATCAAAAGCATCTGAATGGACAGAAAACATTGAAGATTTTATGACTTCAATTGAATCTGAAATAGAAGAACTTAGAAAAAAGAAGATAAATGACACTATGACTGACGAAGAACTTCATAAGGTTATATCACTTTCTACAACCTTCAATAACATGATTTTCCTTTTTGCTAATGTCATCAATGAAGCACAAGATGGACCTTCTTATTCTGCATATTCGGAATTATTGAAATTTTGTGGGCCTAATGATACATTCATTACTTTTAATTGGGATACACTTCTTGATAAAGCATTGGCATCTACTGGTGCCTGGATTCCCAATGGTGGATATGGAATAGAATTTAGTGCTACATTTGATGGTGTCTGGAAAGATAAAGTTTGCTGTTCCCAACCATCTCCTTGCAATTGGAAGCTCCTGAAATTACATGGCTCTACTAACTGGCTTGTACCATATACTGGTATTAATTTGGATACCTATGAAGTAAAGAGCCTCATTGGCATGAATAATAAGGTATTCTTATTTTGGCAAGGGTCGCTTCCATTTGAAACTTTCAAAGGACGATGGCGAGGAGGGTACGGCCCAACTTGCTATGGTTACTATCCACCTAATCTTCCCTGTTGTTTTTTTCCTGAAGACAGTCTTGAATCTAAAGATCGAGTTATTGTGATGTCAGGTTTCAAAGGCATATTTGCTCCATTTAACGAGCCATTGGTACAAGGAGTTCCTTCTTCGCCCTTATTAGTTATACCGGTACGACAAAAACGATATGATGACTATATAGGAACTATTGAGCATTTATGGAAAACTGCCGAAAAGGCATTTATGGACGCTGATAGGATTGTAGTCATAGGCTACTCTTTTCCTTCGACAGACAAAAGAGCATTACAATTATTAAGCACCACTCTTAATAACAGAAAGAAGCAAATCGATTTAACACTTGTTGATCCTTGGTCTGATTCTGTTGCCTTACAGATTGAAAAGAAAAATCTAGATTTAGCAAAGACACTCTCTTTGCACAATATCGGCTTTGAAGCTTATATAGAAAAACTCTGGGATCAGGCCCCTCAATTAATGACTCAATCAGCTAAGGATAACAGGGAAGTTGCTGATTGGCTTGACAGGCTTCAAGCATTTTGTAATGTGTCAAGTAAGACCTAAAAAAAAACCTTTCCTTCCCACCCTTCAATAACTTCATAGCAAAACACCAACTTAGCCTTTAAGCTTTCTCTTTTTAATCAGCGAAATCCGTGAAATCCGCGGTTGCCTTCATCTTTTATAAAATCCCTCACTCCGCAAACCCATACTTACCAATCAGCTTAACAAACCGAACCCCGCAGATAGTCTTGCCGATCAGCTTCCCCCCAACCTTCTTATAAACCATCAAATCCTGACTATATTCCTGCCCAATAGGAGCAACCAGAATGCCTCCATCTTTCAGCTGCTCAATCAAAGGCTCAGGCACTTTCTCAACCGCCGCCGTAATTATTATCCTGTCAAAAACCCGCCCGCCGCCAAGCCACCCACAGCTGCCGTCACCAAGATAAAATTCCACGTTCCTGCAACCAGCCTTCTCCAGCGCACCCTGCGCAGGGTCCGTCAATTCACCAAACCTCTCAATCGTATAAACCCACCTCGCCAACTTGCTCAAAATCGCAGTCTGATACCCGCTCCCCGTCCCGATCTCAAGCACCTCATGGCTCTTCTCAACCCGCAACTGCTCACTCATCAACGCAACAACATAAGGCTGCGACACCGTCTGCCCCATCCCAATCGGCAAAGGCCCATCATCGTAAGCAATCGATTTATACCGGTCAGCAACAAAATCCTCACGCCGAATCTGCCCCATAACCTCAAGAACACACTCATCACTAATCCCGCGCCCCCGCAGATCAGCATCAACCATATTCGCACGCTCACGAGCAAAATTATCCGAATTAGATTCTATACTCATAGCTTTAACTGCTTTTCTTCTTGCCGGGCTTGTAAATAGCCGCCCAGTACAGAAACCCTAAAACTATAATATACCCAAACACCCCGTAAATTAAACCACAGATACGCTTATCTGTCGAGCCCATGTCCCGAATATATATGATCATCTTGCCAATCGCGCAAGTAAGAGGAGAAAGTAAAAAAACGCAGATAGCAGCCGTAATAATTAAGAACAGCCAGTATAATAATGAATAACTCCTGTCAATTCTACACCGCACTATCGCAACGTATGGCAAAACCACCGCCGTAAACAACGTGAAGAATAAGAAACCACATCTTATAGCAGGCACACCATTCCATTCAGAGTACCGATTAAAAGTATCATGGAACATATCACCGCTGAAAACAAAAAATAATTGATAATAACACAACAAGATCAATGGGATCAGAACGCAAATAATACCGAAAAATCCCAAACCATTTTTGATCATTGCAGGCGCCCATGACTTTCGTTTCTCCAGCCATGATGCAAAATCATTCAATCCCAATTTCCGAAACAGCGATACTTTCCAATCATATATTCGCGATATCGGCAAAAGAACTCCTATAAAACTCAACATCGCCAACACAGCACACAGCCAAAACCAGTCATCTTTTCCCATATCTTATCCTCCCAGGATCAAAAAAATTATCAAAGATTCCCATTTCATGCCGCTAAAAAATCAGCTTCACCGCCGAAACCGCCGCCAATATCTGAATAACATTAACAAAAACCTTCTGAGGCAATTTTTTAAGCACCAAAATCCCAACTATCGCCCCAGCCGCAATCGCCGGCAACAGCATCAGATTAAACTTTATCGAATCAACCGTCATCGACTCCAACGACATATTAAAAGGCACTTTAAGCCAGTTTACAATAAAAAAGAACCACGCACTCGTCCCCACAAACTCAACCTTATCAAGCCTCATCGCCAGAAGATATATAATAGATATAGGCCCAGCCGCATTAGCCATCATCGAAGTAACACCCGCAAAAAACCCCATCCCAACCGCAAACCAAATCCCCGTCGGAATCTTGCTGTCCAGATCGCTCTTCAGGTTCCGCCAATAGCTTATCGCCAGCATCACCAGCACAACCAACCCGATTATAGGCTTAAGCTGTTCATTACTAACAACCTTCATTAAAAAATACCCCGCCACGATCCCCGCAAAAGTAGCAGGCAGTAAACGCACAATATGCCCCCAGTTGGCATTTTTATGATGATAAGCCGCCGCAAACATATCACCTATCACCAGCATCCCCAAAAGCACCCCCACCGACTGCTTAGCGGGCAAAACCATCGCCATCAAAGGCACAATCATTATCCCAAACCCAGGCACCCACGACTTGGAAACCCCAACCAGCAAACCACAAAAAATCGCAAGTGCCCAACCACAACCATCAAGCTCAATCATTATTCAAATATCCAAATAAACAAAAACACAATACCCACTCAGCCAACCCACAAATTCACTCTGTAGGCAATATCCCCTTTACTCAAGCCCCATAAACTACCCCCTCCGCCTGACTTTTGCAAGAATTGCTTAATATAAAACCCCAACCACCGACCAACGCCGAATACCCCACCAAAAAATCCATCAATATAATAAACGCAAATCATCTCAAACAACTCATAGGCATTGATAAAAATCAAGGCCGACAATCCCCGTCCGCCCCGCGGACTTCCAAATCGTTTAGCCTCCTCTTCAGAGGGGGTCATTTTTCGCATTTTAATTACCCCCACCACCCCTCTTTTGTCATCCTCGCGCATGCGGGGATCCATTCCCTTTGCAATGAAAAAACCGTAGACTATGCAGCAAGTTATCCACCAAGTCCCTGTATAAAATTCATCCTTCCTTCGGATCAATACACTCCCGGTATAAACCGATATTTTACTTCCTGCAAATAGTCTGCATACGAACTATCGTGTGACATTATACCCTCTTCATACTTTGCCCGTCTGTCATATAAAATAATAACAACCATTAAAAGCAAAACATTATAAACAGAAGGATTCTTAAGAACATATCCCAACTTGATAATAATTGACGACAGGTACATGGGGTGTCTGACTATCTTATATAAATATTGTGTCTTTAAGCCTCTTAAAGCTGGCAGGAAATCATAACTCCTTCCGAGTATAAATGCTGTCGTAATTCCTACAAAAACCGCGAGTATTATAAGATTGTCCGCGATAAATAATAAAACAGAATTATGATTGGCGTCTGTACTAAAAAAAAAGAAACCAGAAAAAGAAGTACCCAAGGCTACTATCCAATGTACAGGATTCATACTCACTACAGCAGGTCGAACTCGAATCAGAAAAAGCAATGAAATTGTCAGGTTATATATAAGCCATAACAATTGAGTAAAACCAACGCCTTTTAATAAAACTTGTATGTTGGTAAAACAAAAATATCCCCAAAATAAACATAGCAGAAAACTAAAGCCAAAACTTTTAAGAAATGATTCAACTTTAGTGCTTTTTATTTCCACCGTTTTTCCTTGATTTTCCTTACCCAGTAATCTCCGCAATCTCAACCGCCCGATGCTCCTGCGCAGACTTATAA
>CAZBKA010000159.1:0-5256 GCA_964492365.1 uncultured Pirellulales bacterium
TCCATATAAGACAGCAACTGTATTGCTGCCCGCGGATGTTGATATGTCGACGGTTAAAGCTGAATTTACGGAGGTTGTCTATAAGAGAGCAGCTGATGTTTGGCAGGTTAGAGCAACTGAGCCTTTGGCTGCACAGATCGGCGACAAAGATATCGTTGAATGGCCAGCAGGTAAAACAATTGTTGGTGGGAAAGATATTGCGATCTATGAAAACGATGAACTTTGGCCTGGATTAGCAGTTAAGATTATTGATATGGGACAGCTTCGTAAATTTAATGTAGCTACTGTTGCGGTTCCGCTGGTTCGGTATAATCCTGTAAGTGGTGAGATTGTAAGACTTGCAATGGCGGATATTGCGATTACTTATTCTACAGGTGCTTCGGTTAATTCTGCTCTGATGGCTAAGGCGGATCCGACGGGTTTGAAGCGTGTAGAAGCAATGGCTGTTAACTTCAAGCAGATGGCGGGAAGTTATGGCGAATCTATTGAGACAAGTGACTGCGGCGGCGGACCTTTGCCTGGTTATATAATTATGACGACGAATTACGTAGTAAATAATTCCAAGGAGCTTGCTAACTTTATTGCACATAAAGAGTCAAGAGGTTTTGAGGTTACTGTGGTTACGGAGGATCAGTGGGGCGGTGGCGGCGGCTCTACAGCTGCTAAAAATATGCGGGCCTGGCTGGTTGATAACTGGGCAAACGATGGTTTGGCAGATTATCTGCTGATAATAGGAAACCCTGATCCCGGCAGTGATGTACCCATGTTAGAATTGGAATATAGTTCATATGATCCGCCGGCAGATTATTTCTTTGCGGATTTGACCGGCAACTGGGATCGTGATGGTGATGGTATTTACGGGGAATATTCACAGGACTTTGGTGTGGGTGGCGTTGATCGTAACTGGGAACTGCTTGTGGGCAGAATACCATTTTATGGTGTGATTAAGGATCTGGATTATATTCTCGCTAAGACGATTGATTATGAATGTCAGTTTGCAAATCAATCTCAGTGGCGAAAAAACAGTCTTTTGACTATGGCAGCTGATCCTGATTACAGGTATGCGTTAGGTGAAGCATTGAAATATGACATACTCGATCCTGCTGGTTGGCCCAATCACAGGATATATAAAGAAGAATATGGCCTTGAAAATGTTGCAGAGACCATGCCCACGAGCGAATATACCACAACGGATGTCTGGTCAGCGGGTAAGTATGGTCTTGTGGTATGGTGGACACATGGTGCAGCTACCAGTGCTGCTGGTATTATAAATCTGCCTTTAATGGAACGGATGAATGATCGGTATCCGTCGTTTGTATTTGCGGCTACCTGCGATAATGCATATCCTGAAAACAGAAGAAACATCAGCTATTCTGTACTGCTTAACGGCGGCATTACGAGTATTGGCGCAACCAGGGTTTCATGGCGGTCAGGTACTCAATTTGAAGGCGACGGCGGTAATGCCGGTATTGCATACGAATATGTTGAAAGACTGGTAGAAGAAGAGATGACCGCTGGGATGGCATTTTACGAAACCAAACGGATAGTTGCACTTGATTGGGGTAATTTGACAGCATTTAATCTTTATGGTGATCCATCAGTGAAACTTAGTCTGCCTCAATTGGGGGATTTGAATGAAGATGGTAAAGTTGATATGTATGACCTAGAGAGTCTTTCAAACTATTGGCTTGAAGATAGAAACTAATATAAAAAACGCCGCTATCTGTAATAAATAGCGGCGTTTTTTTTTATGTACCTGATATTATTTGACTTCTGCGGTATTGCTTGTCACTTTTGATTTAAAGGTATAACTTCCGGAGCCGATATTGAAAATCACTTTGTTGTTTTTAACTTCAGTTGAAACAGTATCCTGATTTTGCAATATGTTTTGAGAATTATCCTTTGCCCAGTCAGCATCGGCTGGAACCAAAACTGTAGCGGTGGTATTGAAAGGTATGGTGACTTTAAGCTCAAAGTTGTCATTCTCAATTTTCCACTCGCTTTTGATTTCACCATATGGACATTTATATTTAGCTTTTGCCCATTTGAGATCACCGACAGGCTGAGGTTCGATGATAATATGCTTGAAACCTGGGTTATTTATATCAGCTTTAATGCCGGCGATATTTTTATAGAACCATGCGCTTATGTCGCCGAACATTATATGATTGAATGACGATGCACTTTTCCAGTCCTCATGTAATGTAGTAGCACCTCTTTCAATCCATTCGCCATAGCTTGGGAAGGTTTTTTGATTCGCTATTTTATATGCGACGTCGATTCTTCCGTTATCTGCTAATACATTAAAGATGTACTTTGTACCCATGATGCCGCAGTCGAGATGGTCGTCGTTGGCTTTAATGTTCTGTAGTAATTTATCAAAGACAAGCTGTCTTTGTGAGTCTTCAACGAGGCCGTAATATAAAGCGGTTAGCAATGAAGTCTGGCTGCCGTTTGCATAGATTCCATCGCCTTTATAAAAATGTTTATTGAAGCTTTGTTTTATTATTTGGGCTTGTTCATTGTATTTCTTTTCATCCTCGGTGTTACCCATTATCTTAGCTATTTTTGCCAGGATAATATTGTCGATGTAATAGTAGGAAGTTGTTACGAGTTCTGATGGCGTTTCTGTTTTTGCTGGTACCCAGTCACCTAAACCAGGTTCTGCGATATTGTCTTTAGCTGTTTTTGTAAGCAGGTCGACATATAGTTTCATTCCATCGTAGTGATTCTCAAGTATGCTGATATCGCCGCAATAAGTGTACATGTACCATGGTATGAGTAAATATGCGCTGTCCCATGCTGAGTTTATATTCCAATATCCCCAGCCTGATGTTGGAATTATGCTGGGCAGTTTGCCGTTTTCCAATTGGGCATCTTTGAAATCGTTCATCCATTTTGTGTATGCCGGGGCGCTTGCGAAATTATACAGTCCCATCTCTGTTGCCAGATGTGCATCGCCAGTCCAGCCGTTCTTTTCTCTTTGCGGGCAATCGGTAGGGTAGCCATAGAAGTTGCTTCTGTAAGACCGTAAAGCCATTTGCTGAATTTTGTTGAACATTTCATTCGAACATTCAAACTCGCCTCTCTGCTGGAATCCTGTACTTGCGAATTGTCCCTCGATGGTGTCGAGCGTAGGTTTTTCAGTCAAACCTGTGACTTCTACATATTTAAAACCATAATAAGTAAACCTTGGCTGCCATTCTTCAATTCCTTCGCCTTTGAGAATATAAATATCTGTCTGGAAAGGTCCGTGAAATATAAAAGGTGCTGTTTCTGATCGTTTAATATAACCCGCAGAATTTAGTATTTCGTTATAACGGATTTTAATTTTCGTTCCGGCAGGCCCTGATGTTTTAAGTTTTATCCAACCGGCAAAATTTACACCCATTTCAAATACATAAACATTTTCTTCGGGTTCGGTTATTTTTACAGGTTTTATTGTTTCTATAACTTTGACAGCCGGCATTATCTGTGCGCAAAGTTTACCGCCAGGCTCTTTTGCCAACTGTGCATTTTCCCAATCGCTATCATTAAAGTCAGCTTTGTCCCAACCTGACTTCTCCAGACGAGCATCATAATATTCGCTGTTGCGGATTCCGTCGAGAACGACGGGTCCGGTAGAGCCTTTCCAGGTATCATCACTTACGATAGTTTCGCTTGTCCCGTCCAGGTAATTAATATTCATCAGGAATATCATTTTAGGTTCGTCACGCCACGGTGCCTGGTTAAAGTCCCACTCTTCTAATGTGTGTACATTGTACCAACCGTTGCCGAGCATGACTCCTACCGCATTTTTTCCTGATTTAAGATTATTTGTTACATCATAAGTAACATACAAAACTCTTTTGTCATATTTTGTAAAAGCAGGGTCGAGCCTGTGATCTCCGACTTTTTTCCCATTCAAATTCATCTCATAGTAACCAAGACCAGATATATAAACGCAGGCTGATTTAATCGGCTTTGTTATATTGAATTCTTTCCGCAGCAAAGGACTTGACCTCAGTTGATCCCAGTCGGTGGCGTATACCAAGGATTCCTTTAGTTTTTCACCATCACTATCATCTAAAGCCTTTGCATTCGACCATGCGGAATCATCAAAGCTGATTCCTAATAAACCGTCTTTTCTTTCAGTTGAAACCCGCCAATCCTGGGAAGAAGCGGTTTGTTGTGCGGTTCCATCCTTGTATTCTATTTCGAATAAAGCGATCAAACCAGGATGAATATCTTTTTCTTTACCTGCGTTCACTTCTGCAGCAATTATATTTTCACCCTCTCTGAGATATTCTGTAATATCAACATCATGAACTGTTTTCCATGATTCTCTTGTTCTATCACTCTTAGTCGCCCATTGTTCGTTTATGTATAGAGTAAATCTTTCACCTGCGGTTACTTTGCAGGTAGCTTGTTTTATTTCTTTATTATCAAGTGTTATTTTCTTTCTCAGAAAAACAGTCTTTTCTGTCCCATCACCAACATCCACTCCGTCGGCCCATATCCATTTAGCATTTCCAAGGTCAACTTTTCTTTTAGCAAGTGTCTCTTTGCTGCTGTACTTTATCCACTTTCCACCCCAGTTTGCCAAAGGCCCCATTGTCCATTTTGCTGGTTTGCTGGTTCCAATCGATTTTCCATTTGTATCCCAAACCTGAACATTCCAGAAAACCTCAGCAAAAGGCTTTAATTCGTCGCCTTGATATTTAACCAGAACAGACCTGTCAGATTCCACTTTGCCGCTGTCCCAGAGATCACCTTCTCCTGAATTCAATTTTGAAATCGAACTTGAACACCGGATCCTGTATGCACTTTGCCCCTGGTTTTTCCCATCGCAATAAGACATCCAGCTTAGCCTTGGCTGGGCAGTATCCATACCAAGCGGATTGGTCATGTATTCACATGTTAAGTTTGTGACTTTAGAAGAGGATTTATTTTCTGCACCAAAGCTGACGCAGACCAGCAGAATAAATAATATAATTAAAGCTGAAAATACAGAATATTTTTTACTGACAGAAAAGCGTGATTCCATGAATAATCTCCATATTTATTGTTTGGGTTTTAACAGTGTACGAAATTTTTCATTTAAATGTTCGTAAGACACAATTTTCTACTACAGCATTGGTAACTTTACTAAATATATCTTGAGCTTTGATATTATGCAAGACATGTTATCGTAAAATGAAGGAGTTTTGATCGTAATTTGGTGTTGTTATGTATGGCAAAAAGAATTAACATCTACTTCTAAGATAGTTTTTTTAA
>CAZBKA010000160.1:0-5232 GCA_964492365.1 uncultured Pirellulales bacterium
AATACATATAAAGGCGGTACAGGCGGAATGAGCGAGAGCGGCAATTTCCGTGGGCAACTGGCCAAAGCAACGCTGAAGTACAAGGTCAGCAAAACGTTGGAGCACAGGTTTGAATGCGAGGCATTTTTCCCGGGGGATTTCTACAATAACGATAAGAACGATGTGGCATTGTTTGCCAGGTATACACTTAACTGGACATTTTAAAAAATCTATCAGTTAAAGATTTAAAATGCAATTCTAATAAAAGTCTAATGTGGTTTTAATTAAATGTTAACAATTGAATAGTATGTTATGCAGAAAGGAATTTATTATGAGAAAACTGTTATATGTATTAGTGATGTCTTTGGCAGTCGCCGGTAATTTATATGCGACGGATGAGACAACTGCTGGTGACAAGAAAACGTTACAAATAGAAGGTTCAACGACCGTTGGACCAATTGTGGATGCTTTTTCGGAGGCATTTAAAAGTGATTTTCCAGAGTTGGAAATTACTGTAAAAAAGACAGGGTCTGGTGACGGTGCCGCTGCTTTGATTGATGGTAGATGTGATATTGCGACACTTAGCAGATTTCTAAAAGATGACGAGATTAAAAAGGCTATGGAAAATGGTGTTTTTCCAGTAGCACATGCCATTGCAATGGATGCTGTTTGTGTTGTTGTGCATCCTTCCAATCCGATTACCCAGCTTACAACTGCTCAGATTCGTGATATTTACACAGGCAGAATTAAAAACTGGAAAGATGTTGGCGGTACGGATATGCCGATTGTGATAATCAGCAGAGACACATCATCAGGCACTTATGAATCTTTTAACCATTTGGTTATGAATAAAGAGCAAATGGCTGCTGGTGTGGAGTATGTAAGTTCCAATCCACAGGCTCATTCAAGAGTTAAGACGACAGCTGGTGCGATTGGTTATATCGGTATCGGATTTGTTGATAAAGAAGTGAAGGCTCTTAAAGTTGACGGCATTGCTCCTACGAATGAGACAGTTATTAATGGTGTATATCCAATTGCAAGGCCGCTTTTCCTGTTCACAAACGGTTATCCGAAACTCGGCAGTATAGTTCATAAGTTCTGTATGTATTATCTCAGCGAAACAGGGCAGGAAATTGTTCAGGCAAAAGGTTTTGTACCATTTACGAAATATTAAAAAATTGATGAAAAACAATTTGAAGAATTTTAAAAAAATGCAACAAGAGCCACTGATTCGTTCAGAGTCTTTGGCTCTGACTGCATTGGAAGATTTTAAAGGCTATGCATTTCATCATCTTGGCAGGTTTATCCTGTTTGTGATGGCGTTTAGTACGGTTGTGGTAGTCGGACTGATATTCTTTTTTGTGATACAGCAGGGGCTTCCGTTTTTCAGGGATTTTGGTGTGGTGGAATTTTTCAGGTCGAAGCAATGGTATCCTGAGGCCCAAGAACCTGTATTTGGTGCTTTGTCTATTATTACAGGTTCATTATATGTAACGGTATCTGCATTGATTCTTGCAGTGCCAATATCGATTTTGACAGCGGTTTTTTTAAGCGAGATAGTATCGTTGAGGGTGCGTAATTTTATCAAGCCCGTGGTTGAACTGCTTGCTGCCATACCGTCAGTTGCATATGGATTTTTTGCGGTAATGGTTCTGGCTCCGATGATGCAGAATAAATTCAATCTTTCGACAGGAACTAACGCTCTTAATGCTTCGATAATTTTATCTATTATGGCAGTGCCAACAATAATAAGTGTTGCCGAGGATTCAATATCTGCGATTGGTCGTGAAGTGCGTGAGGCATCTTATGCACTTGGTGCGACGCGGTTTGAGACGATTTTTAAGGTTGTAATACCTGCGGCACACAGCGGAATTATCGCGGCGGTTGTTCTTGGAATGATGAGGGTAATAGGTGAGACAATGGTAGTGTGGATGGCTAGCGGAAATGCCAATCAAATACCATCGCCGTGGTGGGATTTGACTCAATCGGTCCGAACAATGACTGCAACAATTGCCGGTGATATGGGCGAAACATCGAAAGGGTCATCACACTATCAGGCACTTTTTGCAATAGGAATTGTGCTGTTAGTCATGATATTTTTTATGAATATTGTAAGTGAATACTTTTTGTCAGCGGCGAGCAAAAACAGCAGGAAATAACCAATGCGGCTTATGATCAGATATATAATGGATAAAACATTTACATTGCTTACTGTGCTAAGCGTGATAGTGCTTATTTGTATTCTTGCAATAGTGCTTACCCCGATGCTCCAAAAGGGAGGTGCAGCAATATGTTTCAAGGGCACAGTTGAATTTCGCAAAATGCAGATCGATTTATTTAGACGCGGAAACAGTGATAAAATAAATGAGCAGATTAAAACGGTTAATGCCTGCCGTGCAAAAATTTATGAAATGATAGACAGGTTTAAACAGAATATCGACCCGCAGCAGTTGTGTGAACGGGCATCGAAAATCAGCAGGGATTATGGTAAGGAGCTTGGGCGAAAAGAAATTGCTGGTGCTCAATATCAGGAGAACAGAACGCTTTGCAGGCAATTACGAGATGATTTGCAGCAGGCATTTAACAGCAGTGACAGGCAGGTTGTAGAAAGCAGGATTGCTGAAGTATTGAAATATAAAGATGATGCGAAGTTTAAAGATACTTCTGCGGCAGAGATGTTTACACTGGCACAGGAGTTTTTAAGTAATATAAAAAATGTTGATTTGACTAAAAGGCAGCAATATGCCGATGGGCTGAAAGAATTTGAGGATATCCTTGTAAAACTTCTTGGACCCAGAGCTGGTGAGACATTGCCTGCTTTAAGTATGGACAGATATGGTGCTACTCGAATGGATATAGCTGATAAGCTTCTTGGTCAATTATTGTGGGCAGAAAACTGGGTTCATAATGAGCCCGGAACACCAATGATAAAAGTTAAGATTGCCAGAAGTTATTTTTTTGCTGGTACTGAGATAGAGCCTTTGTTTGAATATATTCAGGATAATATTGATAAATTACTGTTGCCTGAACGCACGTTTTACTGGCAGTTTTTTACTGACGACAGTACGCCCGGACATTATTTCGGTGGAGTTGGGCCGGAGATATTAGGAACCTTGCTGCTGACGATTGTGGCGATAATTATTGTTTGTCCGATTGGAATAATTTCAGCAGCATATCTTGCAGAGTGTTCGTCGGATAAGATTGTGATAAAAATTATTCGTATGGCCATAAATACATTGGCGGGGGTTCCGAGTATTGTTTTTGGTTTATTTGGGTTGGCGTTTTTTGTACTTTATCTTGTGCCGCTTTTTGGCGGACCGTCTAAGCCTTGTATTTTAACCGCCTCAATGACTCTGGCGGTATTGACACTGCCCGTTATGATACGCTCAAGCGAAGAGGCAATTCGTGCTGTGCCGCAAACTTACAAAGAGGCGTCGCTTGGTCTTGGTGCTGGAAAGTTGCGTACTTTTATTTGTGTAATTTTGCCGGCTGCTATGCCAGGGATTCTTACTGGTGTGATTTTGAGTGTAAGCAGGGTGGCTGGGGAAACCGCACCTGTTTTGTTTACTGGTGCTATAGCTCTTGGACCTTTGCCGAAGACATTTTTTGACCCGACACGAACGCTATCATATGGGAGTTATGACCTTGCGGTGGGTGATAGGTTGGCGATGCTTGTTCCTCATAATCAATATGGGATGGTTGCTACACTGATAGCGGTTGTCTTTTGCCTGAATATAGCCGCAATAATAATGCGGGCAAAAATTTCAAAGAAACTAAAAGGGCACTGAAGATGAACACCATGGATCAAAATGCTATAATCGTTGCGGAAAAGTTCAGTTTTTACTATGGTTTGAAAGTTGGTGTAAGCAATGTTTCAATGAAAATTGTCCCTAAAACAGTTACAGCGATCATAGGCCCCAGCGGCTGTGGCAAGAGTACGTTTCTGCGAAGTATTAACAGGATAAATGACTTGATTCCAAATACCAAGACGCAAGGTAAGTTGATGATTCGTGGCCATGATGTTTATGCAAATAATACGAACCTGGTCAATCTTCGCCAACAAGTGGGAATGGTTTTTCAAAAACCAAATCCATTTCCAAAAAGTATTTTTGACAATATTGCCTATGGACCACGATTACAGGGTATAAGAAAAAAATCACACCTTCAGCAGATAGCCGAAGAATGCCTTAAGGCTTCTGCTCTGTGGGATGAGGTTAAAAATGATTTGCATAAATCTGCACTTGCACTTTCAGGTGGTCAGCAGCAAAGGCTTTGTATTGCCAGGGCATTAGCGACAAAGCCGCATGTTTTGTTAATGGATGAGCCTTGTTCGGCACTTGACCCTATTGCGACAGGAAAAATTGAGGATTTAATAGGTAAGCTGCAAAATGATTATACGATTGTTATTGTTACTCACAATATGCAGCAGGCGGCAAGGGTAAGTCAGACGACAGCATTTTTCTGTTTGGGTGAACTTATTGAATATGATTCGACAGAAAAAATATTTGCCAATCCAGCTAAAAAGCAAACAGAAGATTACGTTACAGGAAGATTCGGATAAAATGAACTGACAACATCAGGCTGTTACATAATAACAGCTTGATAACTTTTGGGTGTAAAATTACCACTCAAAATTGTGAAACTGGTTTACTAAGATAATAAGGTGAATTATGACAAGAGAACTTTTTAGAAAATATATAAGCCAGCTTGAAAGAGATGTCATTGAGCTTGGAAACATGTGTATTGCTGCAATAGAGCAGTCTGTTGAAGCTTTAAAGAGGCAGGATGTTGTTTCTGCAAAAAAAATTGTTGAAGGTGATATTTATATAGATAATAAACGATGGGAAATCGAGGACAAGTGTATCAGTATTATAGCCCTTCAGCAGCCAGTCGCATCGGACCTCAGAGAGATTGTTGCAATAGTAAGTATTGTTGCCGATTTGGAGCGAATAGGCGATTATGCCGAAGGCATTGCCAAGATTGTGATTATGATTGATGACAAGCCTCTGGCGAAGGTTTTGGACAACATCCCCAAAATGACGCAGAAAGGTATCGATATGCTCTATAGAAGTCTCAAGGCATTCATTGATCGTGATGCGGAGGTTGCTCGCAAGATTAGTGATGAGGATGATGAAGTTGATACTTTGCATGACAAGGCGTATCATACACTTTTGCAGTGTATGATTGATAAGCCCGAGTTAATTACAGATGCGACAAGACTCATCTGGGCAGCGCATAATCTTGAAAGAATTG
>CAZBKA010000161.1:0-5078 GCA_964492365.1 uncultured Pirellulales bacterium
CATGTGGGAGGGGGCTTAACGAGCAGATTCCTCCGCTGCGGTCGGAATGACAAAATGCAGGAATGACAGTGGGGCGCGAGGATGACAGTGTGGGGAGGTGAGGATGGTAATTAAAATGCGGAAAATGGAACCTTAGTATGACAAAAAAGAAAAAGAAAATTTTGCTTTCTGTTCTGCTTGTTACCTTATTTTTGGGCAGTTTGTGGTATTACAACCATTATTATACAGGCTCAAGATCAGGAACAGTGGTCGATGCTGTTACTGGTAAACCTATTGAAGGAGCGGTAGTTACAATGGAATGGTTTTTTGCTGGCGGTTTCTTTATTCCAGAGGGAGGTGCACTCGCTGCTTTTTATGAAACAAAGACGGATGAGAGAGGCCGGTACAAGATTCCTAACCTCCATATTAATGGCGGTTATTGGCATTCGACCTTAGAACATGAAAATGTGATGATTTACAAGGATGGTTATAGTGGATATGAAGTTTCAGATAGTAGTAGTCCCAAATCTGGATATTCGTTTGCTTCCAATTCTGAGGATCAGCCATATAGTAAAAAAAGAAATTTTGTTAAACTGTTTCCATTTAAATCGTCCGATTCTCATCGAGAACATATTGAGTGGATACAAACTTTTCCGTATTCTGGATGTCCTGAAAAGTTACTTGAAAAAGAATTGCAAAATGAAATGGAGCGAGCAAAAAAGGATTATAAATAATTTCTTATAACTACACATATTTATTTAATGGAGTTTCTGATGAAAAAGACAAAATATTCCAGCTTGCTATAATCATATTATTATATTTGCCTTTCATCTTTTTTTTGGTGGGGGGAAATCAATTACGAATGAAGAATTATGATTGTCCGTAGTTTTCAATTACTTATAGTGGATGAAATGTTGACATCGGAGGCATTGTTTTTTTTATGCCAAGAATTTCCTGAAGCCGACGGCATACGAATAGTCAGTTTCGGTATCACCTGTCCTGGTTTAAGTTTCAGGGTGAATTTGTAGTTTCCATCTTCCCGTGCAAAATGAATATCAGCTCTCACGATACCAGTGTTTGTTCGTATCGGCCAATTTGTCGCTTCTACTCCTTTCCATGAGGGAGGAATCCTGGGAATAATCATCACTTCTTCGGGCGAGGTATCATCAACGCCAAGTATAAGCCTGGCGATTTTGAGTGATTCAGTAACATTGATCAGATTAAGGGCTCCACAGCCTTGTTCGAGTGATATTTTCCCAGCAGCGTCCGGCGAATACATTCTCTCATAAAAATAATAATTAGAACTTCTGTCCAGCTTGTATTCTTTAGGGGGATTGTATGTTGCATTGGCCAAAAACTCTATAGCCTTGTCGGCCATATCCAGTTTATCAAAAAACAACATTGCCTGCAATGCATAACATTGTCCATATGAAGGACTGGTCACAAGTCCAGCACCATACTCATCGAATTGAGTCCAGATTCCGTACTTATCAAACTGCTGTTTTCGTAAAGGCTTGTTATAAAGTTTCTCAAAGGTTTTTCGTGAATGCTCTATTGTTACCAACGCAGATGGTTTGGCATAAAATCCCAGTACATCCGTGTACATACACCCAGGGCCATTAATACCGCCAAACCCTTTATTTATTATGTGATCAACAATCGCAGGATCAGGTTTAAGAGTTTTTGGGTCAATGCACCATATCCAGGTGCCATCCTCATTAACAAGATATTTTTCCATGTTCTTGCTAAGTTTTTCAGCTCCCTGTCGATACAGTTTGGCCATGTCAGCATCGCCAGCTGCGGATTCCATATTGGCAGCGGCCAAAAGAGCCAACACTGCCAGATTATTTTGTACCACATTATAATGCAAACCAGGAATCCCACAACCTCCGCCAAACTCGCCACTTCCTTCGATAAGCGGAGCATTATCCAGCTGCTTGAGAATGTAGCGGACCGGTGACGCCTGCTGATGCAGAAAATTGTATAATGTTTCTTTGCATGGGTGGTCTTGCGGCAGCCGTTCCCAAAGAAGCACCATTCCAATTATAATTGATGTTGTACCATCCATCTCGGTTCCGGCCCTAGGTTCGTTGGCTTTAAGGTATTCGGGAAAAGCATAAAAACCTTCATCATTTAATTGGACAAGATTTATCAGGCATTTTGCAGTCAAACATGCATGTTCGAGATAGCCCCACATAGTAAGCTCACGCATAAACGTACCGCCGTCGCGAGTCCAGAATGTATCATTCCATCCAAAGGGAGGCTGTGATGCACGTAGAAAACCAAGAGGAAAACCAGTTGAGGTGTCTGACACATAGTTAATCCTAAGTACTTCCTTGTATGATTCGTCAATCTCTTTTGTATATAGTGCAGCAGTTTCTGAACCCCAAAAGCGTATGGATCCAGGGGAGTCGTCGGCAATATGTGCAGATGAAATATTACAGGTCTCTTGATTGTCGGCAATTGTTGTACCACAGGTAAATACCAAATGTAAACATATCGTTGTAAAGAGCCATGTCCGCATGCACTATTCCTTTACATAACCGTTTATAGGATTGCAGTATCGGGTCACGCTACATAAACTTTGATTTTTAGTCAAGGCCTATTTTGTTGCGTTAGAATTTTTGTTTTAAGTATTATGCTCTTATAGTTGACATTCGTGGTTTGGATAGGGGGCGATTTGGATGTTCCCTTCTGTTTAGCACATCGGTAACAGGAGAAAAATTTACACAAAAACTAAAAATTTTTGTCTAAAAATAAAAATATTTGCAGTTATTGAGATTGAATAATTGTTGTTTTTCGGCATTTTATCGGAACTTGTACGGTTTGTAACGGTTGTAGGGGTTAAAATTTCAGGTCATTTTTAGCAATTTCCTTGACAAAAAGGAGTATTATCGGTACTATTGCGGTATTAAGTGAGTGTTTTGCGTGAGAAAGCTGTCCTCGGAGGAGGATGTTCTCCGTATTTTAAGTGTGTTTGGTTAATGTGCGCAGTCGGTTTGTACGTTGCTGGCTGACAGCGTTTTTTTTAAGTATGTAAGATAAGGGTGATGCGAAGGTGATTGGAAAGATTTATAATTTGCTTGTGATGGTGTCTGTGCTGATGTTAGTGTCAGTGGCTGGCGCGTTGCCTGCGGTTACCAATTCTGGTGTTTTATCCTTTGCTGCTGAAAACGAAGCAATCACTCAGGTTAGTTTTGGCTCCAATCTGTTTAAAGTTACAGATTTTTCAGATTCCAGTTTTATTGAGATAGGCAAAGAGCTTTCAGAGCCTACTGTTGTGATTGTTAATTCAATTGATGTTCAACAGTTGCCTGCTGTCCCAGCGACGTTGTTTATGGTTCTGTCCGGTTTTCTGTGTGTTTCACTTGTCAGAGATCATAAGGTTTGGCTGAGTGTTGTGTTTGGGGCATTGCGGCTTGGTGTCGCTGGTGTTAATGTTGTTCCTCGTCTGCTGGTTAATTACAGCAAGGTAGATGTTAAACAGTCTTCTGCTAAAGAAGCGATATGTGTATTCAGAGACTTTTTCAGACCGATGTTTGATGTTCAGGGAACAAGGTATGTTGGTTTGCTTCGCCGGATGACAACAGCAGGTGATGATGGTTTTGCGGACAATTATGGTGGAAAAACAGCTACAGCACATAGACACAGTTCTGATGTGCTGGCTTTGTCATTTTTGCGTTCAGCATTATCTAATTTACATTCATATCTTTCTGCAATCATAAGTTTTTATAATTCACAATTTTCACTCGCTTATCTACCTGTGAGAATCTCTAATTTGGGGCATTCATCGCAAGTTTTCATATTGGCTGATAATTTTACTCACGGCTTATATTTACTCAGAAGTAATTTACCAAGTTATTTTACGTTAAATGAATTGCGTCCTAATCAAAAGCAAATTGCCGACGTGGCAAAAAAAATAACATTTTTTTTTAATGGAGAATATTAGATGAAGAAATTAGTGATTGTTTTAGTAATCGCTGCAATGGCCTTGCCTGCGATGGCATCGCCGACTTATTTTACGCCTGATAAGCCAGCATTATTGGGTATGACGCAGCAGTGGGTTGGTGCAGATACTACAGTTGGATCTGCTGGTTTGAGTGTATTTGAAGACACTGTAAGGCTTGGCAGTGTTAAGTATGTTGCTGATATGGCGTACAAAAATACAGTAGGTGATGGTGACGCGATAATTGGTATTGGAAGCGCTGTAGCTGCTGGAACTTTTAGCAGTTTTAATGGCATCCAGATGAGTTTCATGAATACTAATAACAGCAACTGGAGTGTTAATGTTTGGGCCATAACTACAGATGGTACAAGATATGATAATGGATGGGTACTGCTTCAGCCTTATACGAATCTTTGGAAGACGGTTATTCTGAATTTTGCTGCAGAGTCAGTGAATGGCAGTCTCGTAACCAGTTACGGATTTGAGGTAAAAGGTTATATGGATGCTGATCCGGCTGCACAAGGCAATCCTTCAAATGGCGATCAGTTCCATATGAATGTCAGCCCAGTTGTTCCAGTTCCAGGTGCAGTTATACTTGGTGGTATTGGTGCTGGTATTGTTGGCTGGTTCAGAAGAAAAAAGAGTCTGTAACTTAAAACCAATTTATTAATTTTAGGGAAAGGAGAATTGGTAATGAAGAAATTATTAAGTATTTTGATGGTTGCGGCATTTATTGTGCCGGTAATGGCTGAACCGACCTGGAAGTTTGTTTCTTTTGATTCCGTCATTGGAGGTGGTTTTAGCTATGATGGCGGTGGAGCCAATGTTGTTTTAAATGAAGGTTCAGCATTTAGGACTGCAATGGGCAGCACTTTAAGTGTCCAGAAAATCGGTGGTGATGGAATAGATAATCCCATTTCAGGGAATTTCGCTTTTTTTGGAGCCTTTGATTACACAGATAGTGCTAGCGTTTTTGGCTGGGCTCAGACCAATCCGAATACAACTATGGCTATTGAAATAGGGGCTCATACGCTTAATTTTAGCAATGGGATGAGTGACTATTTTGCTTTCGATGCCCGTGATATGTCAGGTGTAGATTATCTTACAGCTACTTTTGCAGAGTTAGCGGCTGATGGTTGTACGGAAATAGCGC
>CAZBKA010000162.1:0-5067 GCA_964492365.1 uncultured Pirellulales bacterium
AAGCTTGACGGTATGGCTTTGAGAGTTCCGGTAACAGACGGCAGCTGTGTTGACCTTGTAGCTGAGATTAAGAAAGCAGCAACAAAAGAAGAAATTAATGCCGCTATTAAAGCAGCAGCAGAAGGCGAACTTAAGGGCATTCTCTCTTATACAGAAGATCCAATCGTAAGCAGCGATATCGTTGGTGATTCGTCTTCAAGCGTCTTTGATGGTCTTTGCACAATGGTAATGGGCAAGACAATCAAGATCGTCAGCTGGTATGACAATGAGTGGGGTTACTCAAATCGTACCGTTGATATCATGGAAAAAATTGCATCAATGTAATTGATTTTCTACGGGTCTGTTGTCTATGATATTGGCGACAGACCCGTTTTTTTTTATAATACCGGTTGGTATTATGTGTCGGAAGTAAATTCATAAGTGTTTGTTTTAAAGTTAGTTATGCACGGATAAGAGTGAAAACTCAGCTGTGAGCAGTATAAAATTTTTTATGAAAGGCAGGGTAATAAGATGGCCAAGAAGACAGTTGCTGATGTTAATTTTAAGGGTATGAAGGTTCTGATGCGTTGCGATTTTAATGTGCCGCTAGATGAGAACTGTAATATTACCAGTGATGACCGAATCGTGAAAGCACTGCCATCAATAAAGAGTGTGCTTGATGATGGCGGCAGTGTTATTCTTATGAGTCATCTGGGCAGACCTGATGGTAAGGTAAATAAAAAAATGTCACTTTCACCAGTAGCTAAGAGGCTTTCTGAATTGCTGGGCAAGAAGGTGGTTTTTGCTAATGACTGCATCGGTGAAGATGTTAAGAAAAAGGCAGCGGCTCTTAAGGCAGGCGATTGTATGCTGCTTGAGAATCTGCGATTCCATGATGAAGAAACAATCAAAGATAAAGTTGCTAAGGAAGACGCTAAGCTTAGAGAAGCTAAGGATGGTTTTGCGCAACAGATTGCGTCTTTGGCGGATGCTTATGTATGTGAGGCATTTGGTACGGCACATCGTGACAATGCATCGATGTATACGGTTCCGGTGCTGATGAAGGGTAAGCCTAGAGTTAGCGGATTCCTTGTTGAAAAGGAAATTAAATTTCTCGGCGATACAATCAATAACCCGGAAAAGCCTTTCGTTGCAATTCTTGGCGGGGCGAAAGTTTCAGATAAGCTGAAAGTTATTGAGAACCTGATGAGCAAAGTTGATACAATCATCATCGGCGGCGGGATGAGTTATACATTTGCAAAGGCACAGGGCAGAACCATTGGTAAGAGCCTTGTTGAAGAAGATTTTGTTGCTACAGCGGCAGAGCTGCTTAAAAAAGCTAAGGACGGCAACTGCGAAATATTGCTGCCTATAGACACTGTTATTGCTGATGATTTCAAAGCTGATGCAAAAACGAAGGTTATATCCGGCAATATTGCTGATGAATGGCAGGGGTTGGATATTGGTCCTAAGAGCAGAGAACTTTTTGCTAAGAAGATTCTCGGAGCAAAAACAGTAATCTGGAACGGCCCGATGGGTGTTTTTGAATGGGAAGCTTTTGCAGAAGGTACGAAGGCTGTTGCCCAGGCATTGGCGAAGGCTACGAGCAAAGGCGCAAGGACAGTAATCGGCGGCGGTGACAGTGCCAGTGCGATTCAGAAGCTTGGGCTTGAAGATAAGGTAAGCCATGTATCAACAGGCGGCGGCGCTTCTCTTGAACTGCTGGAAGGCAAGAAATTTAAATGTATCGATATTCTTGACGAAGCGTAAAACTTTTTGTTTAGCAGGACAGGAGTATTAAATTGCGACTACCAAAGGCAGGAACAATTGAGATTGCGCCTTCGATTTTGAGTGCTGATTTTTCGAGACTTGCAGATGAGATATCTGAGGTCGAAAGAGCGGGCGTGAAGATTATTCACCTTGATGTTATGGATGGGCATTTTGTTCCTAATATAACAATCGGGCCTGTGGTGGTAGAAAAATTGCGTAAGTGCAGTGATCTGGTTTTTGATGCACATCTGATGATATCGGAGCCTGAAAGATATGCACCTGAATTTATCAAAGCAGGTGCGGATCATGTTACGTTTCATATAGAAGTTACAAAAGACCCTTTCAGGCTGATCGATGAAATTCATAAACTCGGAGCGACGGCGGGTATTTGTCTGAACCCTGAGACGAGTGTCGATGCTATTGAGAAGGTTGCTTGTGCATGTGATATGGTGCTTGTGATGACAGTTCATCCAGGGTTCGGTGGTCAGAAATTTATATCAGAGGCTGCAAAAAAAATTATCCGGATACGTGAGCTCGTAGGGGCAGATGTTCGGATCGAAGTTGACGGCGGTATCAGCCCGGAAACGACAGATGTTGTTGTTTCTTATGGGGCTGATACCCTCGTTGCGGGCAATGCTATTTTTGGTAAGAAGGATCGATTGGCAGCTACAGAAGCAATAAGAAAAGCTGCTGGGTGTTGAATTTATTGCATGAGCGGGCGTTTTCTGCTAGAATGCCTGGTACTAAATTAACGGAATTGTTGTAAACATGGCAAAAAAATCAAAATCAAATTGGGATGGCTTTTCGCTCAAACCCCGTAAGGAAATGCCCGAGGGGCTTTGGATGAAGTGCATGGGTTGTGATCACATGCTGTACAGAAGCGAAGTTGAAAAAAATCTCAACGTTTGTCCAAAGTGTGAGCAGCATTTCAGAGTGTCAGCGTCGATGAGAATCGCTCAGCTTGTCGATGAGGGGACATTTCAGGAGGCAGCTGAAAATTTAAGAACGAATGACCCGTTGGATTTTGAATATGGAGGCACGACGTATAAAGATCGTCTTCTTGCTGATGAAGCTAAGGGTGTTAAAGAGGCAATGAAAATTGGGAAGGCGTTTATTAAAGGTCGAGGAATAGTGCTTGGAGTTATGGATCCTGATTTTATGATGGGTTCGATGGGTTCGGTTGTTGGTGAGAAATTCTGCATTGCGGTTGATATGGCGATAGAAGAAAAACTGCCTTTAGTCGTGGTTGCGTGTTCTGGTGGTGCGAGAATGCATGAGGGTGTTGTATCGCTTAGCCAGATGGCGAAAACTTCGGCGGCGGTTGGCAAGCTTGATGAAGCTGGCGGGTTGTTTATTTCACTTTTGACAGATCCGACGACAGGTGGAGTTACTGCGAGTTTTGCGATGCTGGGGGACATTATAATTGCTGAACCTAAGGCGTTGATTGCTTTTGCGGGACCAAGGACAATTGCGGAAACGATAAAGATTGCGTTGCCGGAAGGTTTTCAGCGAGCTGAATTTCTGCTGGAGCATGGCTTTATTGATATGATAGTCGAGCGGAAAGATCTTCGCAGTGAACTTGCGCGTCTTATAGATTACTGCAAAAAATAAGAATTTGGATGGTATTTTCAAATCAATCTGATTTGATTGATTTTTGCTGAGATCGGCATTATAGGTAATGGGGGGATTGCGGGGGTAATTTACAGGGAATTAAGGGAGCATTTTCACTATTTTTAATAATTGCGGGAAAATTATAAAAAAGATGTAAGAATCTTATAATTTGTGCGATTATATTTGTGACGATGGTTGAGCGAATGGCGAAAACAACAGAAAGAGGCGAAGCCGACATGGATTCATTGGTGCGAAATGCCAAGGTCGATAGCGGTTCGTTTGGTGAGCTTTACGATATTTACTATCGTCGGATACTCAATTATTGTCGGCACAGGTTGTTCAACGGTGATATCGCAGAAGATGTAACATCGAAGGTTTTTCTGGCGGTTGCATCACAAATCAAAGCATTTAAGGGAAAGACGGAGCAAGAGTTTGGCAGCTGGATATATACAATTGCATCTAATAAGATTAATGATCATCTGCGTAAGACGACTCGCCGGAATCGGATTCTGCTTGAAGCGGCTAATACGCTGGCGAAGGAGTTTGCGGATGATCAGCTGGAGCAAGGATTGAATTGGCCTAGTCTTTATCGAGGGATAGCGAGTTTGAAGACTCAAGAGCAGACGATTGTTACGTTAAGATTTTTCGAAGGGTTAAGCTATGAGCAGATATCAGCAATTACAGGAATAAAATCCACTACTGTCGGTGTACGAATACACCGCATATTAAAAAAACTTAGAAACCATTTACAGAAGCTTGTAGATGGAGGTGTTTAATTATGTTTCAAAATGAAGATGAATTCAGGAAATTGATTGAGCAGGTCAAAATCGAGTATCCGTCAAATACTGCTCACGAGACAGAGCTTCGCAATTTGTCATTACATGCTTTCGGGAAGAGCAGGCCTACAATACTTGAAATCAAATTAAAAAAAACGTGGGAGGCAATTATGAATAGTAAGGTGACGAGGTATGCGGCGGTTATAATTATATTATTGATAGCATCTTATACTATTGGGATTCTTAATGAGGAGCCGAATACGGCAGCGAAGACGGATACTGTTGCCGGCGTGAATAATAGTGGGACGGTGAAGGATGTTACGCCTGAATTTTTGAAAAAGTTCAATGAGGTAAAAAGCCTTTACGCTGCTGCTGATATAAAAGGCTTGACGGGACTGCTTGAGTCGGATGATATGACAATGAGGGTAATTGCAGCGGAATTTCTTGGTCAGACGTGTGATGCCGGGGCGGCTGTGCTTCTTGAAAAGCTTAGCGGTGAACAGAGTTATTCTGGGCTGGCGGAGAAATTTAAAGAGGCTGCGGCGAGCATCAGGAAAAATATTGAAAGTGAGAAGCAGGGTGACGCTGTTGAAAATAAGGGCACGCCGGGCGGTGGGGATGCTAATGAAGTTAGTCTGGTTGCGCCGGAGCCTGAGGCAGGATTTTTCCTGATTAAGGTGGTTGATAAGGAGACTAAGAAGCCTATTGGTAATTTGCATATCTGTGCGCAGATCGATGGTGAGTCCGAATATTATAAAACCGGGAATGACTGGTTCTGTAAGGTTAAGCTGACTAAGCCTGAGTTCGGTTATTTCAGCGTTGGTGTACAGGCTGAAGGGTATGCGTCGGTGCGGTTTGTTAAAGATATTGATAACAAGGATTATGTTGTGCCGCTTGAGTATACGATTGAGATGGAGAAGGGGGTTTATAT
>CAZBKA010000163.1:0-3121 GCA_964492365.1 uncultured Pirellulales bacterium
TGGCAAGTCCTGTGGGGTTCAGATAAGCACCGAGTAGAGTCAGTGCCCGCTTCTCGAGGTTGGCTTTGAATGCGTCTATTTCCGCACCTGTGAGCAGTTCGGTTGCAGATTGGTCTAATCCTACGGTCTTGACGATACCATCGCCCAGTGTCTTTAAATTGAGGAACTCGCAGGTGGAATACAGCATGTAGAAACAATAGGCATAACGGAAGGCAATATACAGTGCATCATCTTCCCCAACTCTGGGATCAAAGGCTGACTGGTAATAGTTATCTACCACTACCAACCGCACCAGTTCCAGAACCAAGGGAGCATGTTTCTTGAATACCTCATTACTTTCCATGTCAGCAGGCAGATTAAGCACTGATAAAACATCCGGCACCATTACAGGATAGGCAGGAGGCATTAGCCTTTCCTCATTTGCTCAGACAGTTCAATGGCACGCAGACCAACTTGTTTAGCCCATTTGGATGCCAGCATGTTATTAGCTGCTCTCTCGAAGTCTCCGGCAATAATAAATGCTAAAGTATTCTTAAAGCCCAGCAAACTGCTTATCCCAAGGTTGAAACACATGTTAACCAGCACCGCCTTGCGTGTATCATTCAAGCCTGTATAGACAGCAAGGAGATGCTCCAGCAGTTCAGTTTCACAGTTCAGTATATCGTTATCCAAAAGCATCATTGCTTCCGGCTTTGATATCCCGCAATCATCGAGATTGCGACCGACTCCGATGGTCAGTTTTCCTGCTGTGCAGCGATAAGGCTTTAACCTCAATCCTTCATGCCGGATAAGCTGCTCTTTGACTTTAACTAATAGGTTTTGCTCCATCTATACTCCAAATGTTATATTCGGAGTGATAGGAACATGCTGATGGGGATTTTATCAAATCCGCTTGCCTATTGCTGCCACAGATTTTGTTATTGACAGATAGTGTTTGCTCAGTTAGGTGTATTATCCAAAGAGTTTCCAACAGAGGTAGCTAATGAAAGAAATCAAAGACAACACAAAAGAACAAGAAAGAGATGAGTTACATCGCACAATATGGCAGATAGCTACTGATTTACGTGGAAGCGTTGATGGATGGGATTTTAAATCCTATGTGCTGGGAATCTTGTTTTATAGGTTCATATCCGAGAACCTGTCTTCGTTTATTAACAAGGAAGAGCAGCGCACAGGAAACAGCAGCTTTGACTATTCTAAGCTATCTGACCAGGAAGCCGAGTTTGGTAGGTCTGATACAGTAAAAGAAAAAGGCTTTTATATTCTTCCCTCTGAGCTGTTTATCAATGTTCGCAAAAACGCTAAAAACGATGCCAATCTGAATGAAACCCTGAGTAGGGTTTTTGTAAATATTGAAAACTCCGCTAAGGGCACCGAAAGCGAGAGTGATCTGAAAGGTCTGTTTGATGATATAGATGTGAACAGCAACAAATTGGGAGCTACGGTTGTAAAAAGGAATGAGCTTTTAGTTAAAATACTTGATGCTATTAGCGGACTGAACCTGGGGGATTATCAGGATAATACAATTGATACTTTCGGTGATGCCTACGAATTTCTGATGACCATGTATGCCAGCAATGCCGGCAAATCCGGAGGAGAATTCTTTACTCCCCAAGAAGTATCTGAATTATTGGCAGAAATTGCTGTTGTCGGCAAAAAAGAAGTTAATAAAGTCTATGATCCTGCCTGCGGTTCAGGCTCTCTATTGCTCAAGTTTGCCAAAGTGCTGGGCAAAGAAAATGTGAGGCAGGGCTTTTATGGTCAGGAAATCAATCTCTCCACCTACAATCTGTGTCGCATCAATATGTTCCTACATGATGTCAACTATGAGAAGTTCGATATTGCTCATGGAGATACTTTGATGGAGCCCAAACACTGGGATGATGAGCCTTTTGATGCCATCGTTTCCAATCCTCCCTACTCCATCCACTGGGATGGAGATGCCAACCCCTTATTGATAAATGACCCTCGTTTCTCACCTGCCGGAGTGCTTGCTCCCAAAAGCAAAGCCGACCTGGCATTTACCATGCATATGCTTGCCTGGCTTTCGACTTCAGGTACTGCCGCTATTGTTGAATTCCCTGGTGTTTTATATCGTGGTGGGGCTGAACAGAAGATTCGCAAATATCTGATAGACAATAATTACATCGACACGGTTATCCAACTACCACCTGACTTGTTCTTTGGCACAACCATTGCCACCTGTGTTATCGTGATTAAAAAGAGCAAAAAAGACAATGCCACCCTCTTTATTGATGCCTCTGCCGAGTTTGTGCGAGGTGGCAACAAAAACAAGCTTAGTGAGGCAAACCGGAAGCGCATACTGAACGCCCATATCCTGCGAGAAGACGAAGACTACTTTGCCAGACTCGTACCCAACAGCGAGATAGCCGATAACGATTACAATATCGCAATAAGCTCTTATGTGATTCGGGAAGACACAAGCGAGGATGTTGATATTGAGCGGCTCAATGCCCATATAGCAGAGATAGTGATTAAACAGAACCATCTGCGAATTTCTATCGATGAGATAGTGGCAGATCTCGAGGGCACCTTATGAAAACTATTATAGGGCTATTGTTATGAGCAAGATAGATGAATTGATTGAAGAGCTTTGCCCTGATGGTGTGGAGTATATGGCATTAGGAGATGTCTGTAATTCACTAAAAAAAGGAACTCTAAAACAAGGAGAATTGCAAATTGATGGAATTCATCCCGTAATTAACTCTGGTCGAGAATGGTATGGGTTTTATCGGTCTTATAATAATGAAGCTAACGCATTTGTAATGGCTGCGAGAGGCGAATACGCTGGGTTCATCACTTACATAAACACCAAGTTTTGGGCAGGTGGTTTATGCTACCCATACAGATCAAAGAATGAAGACTACATACTGACAAAATTCATGTTTTACTATTTAAAGAATACAGAAAAAACCATTATGGATGTTTTAGTCGCTCGTGGCAGTATCCCCGCGATAAATAAATCTGATGTCGATAAAATTCAAATCCCCATCCCTCCTCTGGCAATCCAACAGGAGATAGTAACCATACTCGACAAATTTACTAAGCTGCAGGCGGAGCTGCAGGCGGAGCTGCAGGCCCGCAAGAAACAGTACGAATA
>CAZBKA010000163.1:3221-5029 GCA_964492365.1 uncultured Pirellulales bacterium
AGCTGCAGGCGGAGCTGCAGGCGGAGCTGCAGGCCCGCAAGAAACAGTACGAATATTACCGTAACCAATTACTGACACCCACAGAAATTGACGGCAAGTGGTTTATGAATGGGAATGAGGTAGAGTGGAAGACGTTGGGAGAAATTGGGAAAATCTGTATGTGTAAACGCATCATGAAACATGAGACAAAAACAGATGGTGAAATCCCTTTTTACAAAATTGGCACATTTGGTAAAGAAGCTGATGCTTATATTCCTGAAGAATTGTATAATGATTATAAAAGACGGTTCTCTTTTCCCAATACTGGTGAAGTTTTGATTTCGGCATCAGGAACTATCGGCAGAACAGTTGTTTATAACGGAGAACCCGCATATTTTCAAGATTCTAACATCGTTTGGATACGAAATGATGAAAGTGTATTAACAAATAAGTTCCTATTTTATTACTATAAAATCGTTGAGTGGAGAACAGATGGTGGAACAATTTCAAGGCTTTATAACGAAAATCTCGCCAAAACAAGAATTCCGATTCCTCCGGTTGACGAACAGGAGCGTATTGTATCCATATTAGATAAATTCGATGACTTGGTCAATGACATATCCGTCGGTCTTCCCGCCGAGATAGAAGCCAGAAGAAAGCAGTATGAATACTACAGGGAAAAGCTTCTGACATTCGAAAACATCTCAGCCATATCATGAGGTGATAATGAAATATGATATCGTGGCACAGAACCCGGAAAGCACTGTCGTTGCAGAATACCATTCACCCTATAAACGAGAATCAGTCTATCAGTCCGAAGTCGAACTGGAGAAAGCATTTATTGAGTTACTCAAGACTCAGGCATATGAATATCTGCCAATCACATCCGAACATGGACTTATTACCAATCTGAGAAGACAACTGGAAATCCTGAACCACTACTCCTTCTCAGATGCAGAATGGGATCAGCTATTCAAAGCTAAAATAGCTAACCTAAACAATGGCATTGAGGAAAAGACAAGCATCGTTCAGGAGGACTTTATCCAGTTGCTTACCTGTGACGATGGCGTAACGAAAAACATCTATCTGCTGGATAAAGCCAATATTCATAATAACCGTTTGCAGGTAATCAATCAATATTCTGTTGATGACGGTCAGCGTGCCAACCGTTATGATGCTACGATATTGATAAACGGGCTTCCTATGGTTCATCTGGAGATTAAGAAACGTGGGGTGGACATAAAAGAGGCTTTTAACCAGATCAACCGTTATAATCGTGAATCCTTTTGGGCTGGGAGCGGACTCTTCGAGTATATACAAATCTTTATTATATCAAATGGCACCCATACCAAATACTATAGCAATACCACCCGTTTTACCCATATTAGGGAACAAAATGACGGTAAGATAAAAAAGGGCAAGCGCACCAGCAACAGCTTTGAATTTACATCATGGTGGGCAGATGCCAGTAATCGCCCTATAACTGACCTGATGGACTTTGGGCGCACCTTCTTTGCCAAGCATACCCTGCTGAACCTTATAACCAAATACTGTGTTTTTACATCAGAAAAGCAGTTACTTGCCATGCGACCATATCAGATTGCAGCTACAGAGCGTATTCTTAGACACATAGAAGTTTCCAATAATTACAAGACTTACGGTAATATAGAAGGCGGTGGCTACATTTGGCATACGACCGGAAGCGGTAAGACTCTTACTTCTTTTAAGACAGCTCAAATGGTAAGCAAACTGCCATATATTGATAAAGTGTTGTTTGTGGTTGATAGAAAAGACCTCGATTATCAGACCATGAAAGAGTATGATAAATT
>CAZBKA010000164.1:0-4949 GCA_964492365.1 uncultured Pirellulales bacterium
ATTTGCCCCTTTATAATCCAATCATAAATCAAACCGCTTATTATCATCTCCTCTTTCGCAAAACCCCAACAACCCCCAACCCCAGCAATGCAACCGTTGTCGGTTCTGGAATAGCCATTATGGTTGCAGTGGAGGCATTATCCAAAATAGGTATTACAAAGCTTGTGTCATCAAACCATTTGCCGGTCAGTATGCCTGTGCCTAATATTATTTGGCTGTCAATATCCCACGAAAGGCCTTCGCCAAGTATAAAGTCATAGCCATCAAAAATAACAGTGCTGTCGCCTGTGACTCGAAGAAATTGGCTTATATTTCCACCAGAAATGTTCATGATGCTGCTGTCATCGGTAACGATAGCGTCAAAACTTCCGCCAGAGATATTTACGATGCTATTCTCAACGGCAAAGAAGCTGACTATATCGCCGCCAGAGATGTTTATAGTAGCATTGCCGGAGGCATCAAGCCAACTGTTGCTTCCGCCGGAGATATTAACTGTGCTTCTATCGTAGGCATTGATGTTTTCTAAGTATCCTCCTGAAATATTCACAGTGCTGCTGTTCAAAGCATCAATCACTACCACTGAACCTTCACCATAAACATTAACAGTAACATTATCACCAGCCTCCAACGAATTCAACCTTCCACTTGAAATGTTTGCAATACTGTCATTATAGGCTTTGAGCACACCCACCCCTCCTCCTGAGACATTTACAGTGCTGTCATTATAGGCTTTAAGTACACCCACCTTTCCGCCTGAGACATTTAAAGTGCTGCCATTGTAGGTTTTGACTTTATCCACCCTTTTGTATAAATTGACATTGGCCGTGCTGAAATCATAGAGATAGCCGTTTATATAATATTCAATAATGTCCAAATGATGGTTGCCTGTCAGCGTAAAATTTTTTGCCTGAGCTGACAATGCCATTCCCAGTATTACCACTAAATAAATTGTAATTCTCGCTGTTTTCATAATCTCTCCTAATAATAACATTCTTGTTTTTGGGGCCAATGGCTCTCTCCCCATCCATTATAATTGTACAAGACAATCTTGTAATTATAAACAAAAAAACTATTTTTAACCTCAAACATCAACCCAGGCACCATGCCGCCGGCCAGAAAACACTTTGAAAGGCAATTACTCACATACATAGATGCAAAAAGAAGGTCATCTGTTGCAAAAAAATCCTTATTTTATAAAAATTCTTTTTAAACTTCTGTTTCAAGCCAAAAAAGACCTTCATTACTCCAACCGTACCTCTGCAATAACTTTAAACACACCCAACTGCAATCTTTGCCCAATACTTCAGCCCCTTTTCCATACCGGCTCCAGTCCGGCACCTGTTTATTTCGACCCAAACCACCATCGAAGCCAAAAACAAAAAAATCAATCATCTACGCAAGTACGTAGCATTTACGACAACAAAAACCCGTCAATTGTTGATCAAAAAGTCGAAAAAAGGTTAAAAAACACATCAAAAACCACAAAAAAAGCAACTTTTTAACCACCGCACCCCACACTACGCGCACCCGCGAGTCGATTTTCTACCCTCAAAAAGCCCCCATACAAAAAGTATTTGCAAAAGCATTTCAGCTATGATAGAATCGCTTTTTTCGGGGCCATAGCTCAGATGGGAGAGCGCTTGCATGGCATGCAAGAGGTCGTGAGTTCGAATCTCATTGGCTCCAATATAAGCCCTTGTATTGCAGGGGCTTATTTTTATTGATATAGGCCCAAAATTACAGCTATAATTTGGTCGTAAACCGGTTTCAGGCTGTAGTCAGAGCCAGGTTGCTTAGGCGATCTTTTTGCCAAAGCAAAGGTATACCCGAGGTGGAGAATAGTAATGGGCAAGAAGTTGTATGTTGGAAATTTAGGTCCTGGTGCAGACCAGGAAAGTTTGGATGCTTTGTTCTCAGTATTTGGACATGTAGAAAAAGCCTATATAATCACTGACCGTCAGACTGGTCAAAGTAAAGGATTCGGTTTTGTCGAAATGAGCAACGATGCAGAGGCTCAGGCAGCAATCACCGCACTGGATGGAAAAAAGTGCGATGGTTACACTGTCAAAGTTAATGAAGCCAAAGCCCAGTAGATTTTACTCAATGCAGAACCGCTTATTTTTCGATATCAGTTGCAGATGGTTGACCCAGTGTGGTCTTTAATATCGCACCTGCTTTCAAATCATACTGAATCTCGTCAACAAATACGCCGTTAAGCATACAGCCTTGTTCTTCACTGCCGCGGGCGGTAATTATCGAAAGAGCCGAATCATAAAACATCTCATTAGCAGCAATCTGGTTTTTACTATCCTCGTAAGTGATACCATTTCCTGCATGAATAGTCGATATTTCTGTTCGCCCGTCAGCATTTTCAATAAGGTTAACCTGCAGTGAACCAGCAGTTGAGTTAATTTGCGAATCGGTATCGTCTTTATCAGCAGGGAAATAATCGATCAAGAGCCTTTTATCAATACCATAAGCCAAAATCTTATTTGAATTGATATAATACTGCAACTCATCGAAATCACGCAAGAAAACATAACAAGGCCTGCTAAGACTGTAACCTGCAGCTATGTTTTCACTCGCGGAAGTTTTAACCCGTGAATTATCAACAATTATCATCCCAGGCCCCTTAGCAAAAATCGTTTTTTCTAAATCGTCGTAATCCACTTGGCTGCATTTGAGCTTGGAAAATCCTAAAGTAACATTGTTAGACATTTCCACCACAGTTATCTGAACTATCCCGCCAATAGCGGTAATATGCTCAACCCCCGAAGAATCAGCCTTGGATTCCGATTGCTGCAGTGTCGCGATAAGCTTTTGGGAAGAAAGAATATGCTTCTTTTGAATATCTCCGTTATCGCTTACCATCGTGCAAATACAATCACCTTCAAAGACTACCTTGTTCTCTGCAGGCAGAAAGCTTGCACTTGTCTGAGCATTTATTTTAACCGGAACAGGTTCAGCAGAAGCATCTATGCCTTTAACATAAAACAGCAGTTCCAAAGGCCCCAAAGCTATCATATTTTCAATAGTCGACACCTTCTGCTCACTGGAAAGGTTAGCAATTATCTTGGGCGAAGTAAGGGTATAATTTTTTAACTGCCCCGTAAGACTTGCCAGCATTGTGCAACGGCAATCACCTTCAAAAATTACCTGATTCTTAGCAGTAAAAAAGCTTACGCTTTTCTGCGCTGTCATTCTTATCGGAAATGCCACTTTATTCTTGGAATTATCATCGGGATAAAAAGTCAACTCCGATGGCCCATCAGAAATAATTGCTTCATCTGCAAGATTATAATCAATCTGGTTCGTAATAAAAGTTGTCTTGCCGTTTTTATCGTCAACACTCACATCAGCCGACGGACTTGAAACAAGTGTCACTATTCCCCCAGAAGCCGTGATATTTTTGATGCCGGAAGCAGAATTAGGATTGCCGGCAAGAGAAACTGCAATTCTAGGCGAAGAGAGCGTATAATATCTGCGGTCATTGGGATCTTTGCCGGACATGTTACAGAGACAATCGCCTTCAAAAATTACCTGGTTGAGATCCATGAGAAAAGCCGTTTGCTTTTCAGCAGTTATAGTTACCGGATTACCATCAACATCACCGTCTGATTCTGTTTGAGGATAAAAAGTAAGCTCAGTGGGTCCGGGGGCAATTATTGCGTTACTGTCAGCAATATAATTTATCCTGTCTGCAAAAAAAACACTGGGTTTAGGAAGCGGTTGATCTTTGGATGCACCTTGAGTCTGACTTATTAATCTTACATTTGGCCCCAAAGCTGATATTTGCTTTACGACCATTCGGTTAGTTTGGGCGTCTTTTTGTTTTGCTAGCTGCACCGCAATTCTTTCAGCCTGCAGAGTATTGATTTGTTTGGCCCCAGATTGGAGGCGAACAATTTGACAGATGCAATCGCCTTCGAAAAGCATCTGGTTGGTATCTGGTTCATATATAATACTTTTACTTGCCTGGATTTTTAAAGGCTCATTGGAATCCGCAGAAATACCGGGTGTATATGCCAAAATTTCTGCAGGGCCATGTGCAGTAAATTTTTTCAGGGACTGCGACATGGCTTTGCTTTTTTTATCTTTGAAAAGGTCAATAGTAATAACAGGACACGAAAGTGTGTACAGGCTCATGTCATTCTGGTCTGCCTGGCTCAGCTGACAAAAACAATCACCCTTAAGTAATATCTGATTAGAATCAACGAGAAAAGTTGCTGAGTCCTGAGAAGTAATCTTCAGTATTGAAGAAAAATCATTCTGCTTAGCATTTGGGTAAAAAATTATATCCGATGTACCGACAGAAATAACGTTATCAGTAATAAAATCATAATCTACTTTATCAGAGGCAAACACTGTTCGGCCTTTAGATTGTTCAAGTTTCGCTTTGATCTGTTCAGCGGTAAGAACTTTTTCTGATTCAGGAATAACAGGAGCATATTTGTTGTTGGAATTTATAGGAATCGCAATAAAGCCTTTATCGCACGTTACAACAGCTTCATAAAATTGCGGAGCTGCCGTCGTAGCAGCAACAGGGGCTGGAGCTGGGACAGGGGCGGTGGTAGTAACTAATTCTTTTTTTTCTTTCGGAGTAATTTTTGAAGGCTCGGCTACAGTTTCAGACTTAACACTATTGATTAATACATTATTTATTGAAAGGCTATCACTAACAAACACAATCTGCTCTGCACTATCAATAAAAACATTCTTATAAAATGTGCATTGGTAAAGAGTAGAAGACGACACAACATTATTATCTGGGGCCGACTGCTGAGTGTCTTTAACAACTACACTGTCTTTCTGTTCAGGAGCTGTTCTTGCCGTTTTATTTTTATTCTCGTTGTCTTTATAAACAAGCTCACCAGTTGATTCGCTGGAAGTTTCTGTTTTTCCCGATTCTTTTGCAATTTTCAACTTAAGTTCATCGAGAGTCGCCAACT
>CAZBKA010000165.1:0-4922 GCA_964492365.1 uncultured Pirellulales bacterium
GAGTTTCTCCCAATCCAAATCCCCCAACAACCTCAATGCACCACCGCTATATATAGACAACCAAGTAGTAATTCCGGCGAGACACGCAGAGCTGCGAAGCAAATGGGCCACCGCACGTGCTCGTCGGAGTCGGAATTACTACAGCCAATCCCAGGCAAAAACGACTCTATTAAAAATCCCCAAAAACCATCTTCTCTTTCCCGCGCAATCAGCGCAATCCGTGGTTAAAATCCCCCCTAAAAAAAATTCGTAATTCTCCATTCGTAATTCGTAATTAAAAATTTCCGTCCCTCCCCTCTTCTTTGCGTCCCCGCGCCTCCGCTGGATCAAATTTCTTCTCCATATTTTCTGTTCTTTCTTTACACTTTATACTCTTAGCCGGATCATTTTAAAAACCCAAAAAGATCAATCAAACACGCAAGTATCCCCAATTTTACCATATAAAAACACGCTAATTATTGATCAAAAAGGCGAAAAAAAGGGTAAAAAACCATCAAAAACCATAAAAAAAGCAAAAAAATTCCCCCCAAAACCCCCACTACGCGCGTCTGCGAACCGATTTTCAACCCCCAAAGAGTCCCACCTGTAACGATTATAACGATTAAATCACCAAAAACGCCAGACTACTTTTTCCTCCAATCTACCCCCCGTTTCCCTTTTTCAAAAATCAAAAAAAAATACCCGTTTTTTCAACTCAAAACCAACAAAAACCACTTTTCACCCTGTTACTTTTGCTAAAAAACCATCAAATCTAAGCTGTTTTTCGTAAAAAATGCAAAAATCGTCACAAAAATCGTTAAAAACATTTTTTTGAAACCCGAAATGAAACTTTTTTTGCCTCTTGGCTAATCATAATTAAGTTTGTAGAATGACATAATTGTATAAATAAAGGTATATTTTTCTGGAGCAAAGATCCAAATGACTATTGCCAATCTAGCAGCGCAAGCTAAAGAAGCTTCAATATTGCTTGCTGACGTAAAAACTGACGTAAAAAATAACGCTCTTGCCGAGATCGCAAAAGCCCTCAAAGCCAACAGCAGCGAAATCATCAAAGCAAACCTTTCTGATCTCGAAGACGCAGAAAAAAATAACCTCGCTGCCCCGCTGCTGAAAAGACTTAAGTTCGATCAGGCAAAAATAGACGAAGTCTGCCAAGGCATAGAAAGCCTCATTAAACTCGATGACCCCGTCGGTCAAATACTCAATGCTACCGAACTAGCCGTTGGTCTTGAGCTTTACAAAGTAAGCTGCCCCATCGGCGTTATAGGCGTCATATTCGAATCACGCCCTGATGCACTCGTTCAGATATCAACCCTGTGCCTCAAAAGCGGCAATGCAGTTATACTCAAAGGCGGCAGTGAAGCCGAAAAAACAAATTCGATACTCAAAAAAATAATCGCCCAGACAACTGAAAAAAACGCTATCCCAACTGGCTGGATTCAACTGCTCCACACCCGCCAGGACGTCTCTGCGATGCTGGAATTAGACAGCTCAATCGACTTGATAATCCCCAGGGGTTCAAATGCATTTGTAAAATACATTATGGACAATACCAATATCGCAGTCCTCGGCCATGCCGACGGCATCTGCCATGTTTATGTTGATGACAGTGCTGATATCGAAATGGCAGTCAACATCACAACCGACAGTAAATGCCAATACGTTTCTGTCTGCAACGCCGTTGAAACTCTGCTGGTCCATAAAGACATCGCACAGGCTTTTCTGCCGAAGCTGAAAGAGTCTCTTGATAAATTCAACGTCGAACTTCACGGCTGCAAAAAAACCGCAAAAATAATTGATGTAAAACCAGCCGACGAAAACGAATGGAAAACCGAATACCTCGACTACAAGCTATCGGTCAAAATAGTTGATAACATCGACCAGGCAATCGAACACATAAATACTTTCGGCTCAGGACATACCGATGTCATCATTACCTCGAACACAAAAAACGCTGAGGAGTTTATGAACCTCGTTGACTCTGGCGATGTCTTCTTCAATTGCAGCACAAGATTCAGCGATGGTTTCCGTTTCGGCTTCGGTGCAGAAGTTGGAATAAGTACAAATAAAATCCACGCAAGAGGCCCAGTTGGTCTCGATGGACTGGTCATATACAAATACAAACTAATCGGAAATGGTCATACCGTAACAGATTTCTCAAATGGAAAATATAAATACACGCATAAAAAAATTGAGAAGGATTTCAATCTGGGAAAATGAGAAATTTCACTAAAACAAAAAGGATTGTGATAAAAATAGGCACAAACACACTTACCAAGAATGGTGGAGTGGACACTGCATACGTCTCAAAAATCGCAACACAAATAAAAGCACTATTAAACAAAAATGTTCAGGTATTAATAGTTACTTCAGGCGCAATCGGCATGGGTGCTATGCAGCTGAAATTAGAAAGTCACACCAAAGATACAAAACTTCGCCAGGCATGTGCCGCAATCGGCCAACCAATGCTTATGCGTGCATACAGAAAAGCATTTGAAAAACATAACGTTACAGTCGCCCAGGTACTGCTGACAACGGAAGTGCTTAACAACAGAAAGGCATACCTCAATCTGAAAAACGCAATTGAAACGCTTCTAAATCTCGGTGTTATCCCTGTTATAAATGAAAATGACTGCGTCAGCACCGAAGAAATAGGCTCAGCCTTCGGCGATAATGATAAGTTAAGCGCACTGGTCGCAAGTAAGATTGATGCTGGCCTTTTAATAATACTAAGTGACATCGATGCCCTTTACGACAAGGACCCAAGAAAAAATAAAGACGCAAAACAGATATCAGTCGTTCACGAAATAACATCGGAAATAATCGAAAATGCAGGCGGCTCAGGCTCGGAACATGCAACAGGTGGAATGAAAACAAAGATCGAAGCAGCAAAGATTGCATCAAACGCAGGCTGTCGAATAGTCATAGCTAACGGGCGAACTCCAAATATCATAACAAAAATTATCGACGGCGTAAACATCGGCACAGTCTTCATGCCAAAAAGAAAACTAAGCAACCGCCATCGCTGGATAATCAACAGTCAACCGACCGGCACAATAATCATCGACCCAGGCGCGGTAAAAGCAATTAGAAATCACAAATCACTCCTACCAAGCGGAATTACCTCCGTAAAAGGCTCTTTCCAAGCTGGTGATGTAATTTTTATAAATGACATAGCAAAAGCTGTCACCAGCCTCGACAGTACCCAGCTAAAAGCTGTCGCAGGAAAACACAGCACTGAAATCAAAAAAATCCTGACCCAAGATACCCGTCCCGAAGTCATCATACATGAGGACATTGTTTTTTTTGATTATTAGACACCATCCATGGAACAAGTCCCAGAAAAAGTTGAAGTAAAACGAGTAAATAACTCAGATCAACACAACCGCCCTTGCCCATCTATTCTGTCCAGACTGAACAATGCTATAGCACCCTTTGCCGGGGGCATACTGATAGACGCTCTCAATATCGCAGCATTTGGGCCTATCGGCCTATACTTCGGCCTGATTATCGGATTCACCGCTGGTTGGTGGATTTGTTCTGTTTACTGCTTCCAGAAAAAAACAAAGATACTCTGGTCGCTGCTCGCTGGAATTTACTGCATGGCTCCTGGAACCGAGTTTTTTCCATTTGCAACGGCAATTTCCGTTATAGGCCGATTCTACCAGGCACGAAAAAAACAAACCGAGTAGCTCAATTATGCCTCACCATTCACCAAACAATAATATTTTCTCTTGACGAAATTCGTCAAATACTTTATTTTACTAAGCTTTCCGACGCCGGAGTGGCGGAATTGGCAGACGCGCGGGATTCAAAATCCCGTCCCCGCAAGGGGGTGAGGGTTCAAGTCCCTCCTCCGGCATTGCTTTAAAAACACCATTTAAAGGAATTTTAAACACAGTTGAGATACGTTTTACTTTTTCGATGTCGCCACGTCCATCGTCCAGATTAGTTTGTCCAAGTGTGGCCAAGTTTGCATGTTTTGTCCAAGTAGATAGACAAGGATTTTCACTGCTTTTCGTTATGCAATTTATTGCTGGAAAAAGAAATTACTGGCAAAGAATTTATAGCTTTCTGTTCTGTCTCTTTGAAAAGTCTTGCATAGGTGTTGTATGTAAGCTTAGGGTCTGAATGCCTGGCTAGACTCTGAACCGCTTTAAATGGCAAGTCCTGATTAGCCAGAAAAGAAATATAACTATTTCTTAGACTGTGAAAAACTATCTTTCGGCCTGCAAAATCCTTTGTCTTTAATCCTGCTGCTAAAAGATCAGCTTTGAGAATAGCGGCAATATTCAGCCGGTATTTGAGATTCGGAAAAACCTTTGCGGTATTCTCATAACATCCGCTTTGTTTCCATGCCCTGAACATTTCGGCAATTCTTGGCGTCAAAGGCTGACTACAGGTTTTATTATTTTTTGTTAAACCTGCTGGTAAGATAACAGCAGGGTCATCACTATCAAGTCTCATATGTGTCCACAATAACGCTACAACTTCTTTTTTTCGCAGTCCGGTAGTTCCGGTAAGAGCGTATAAATAACTTCGCTCAATAGCGGTTATGCCCTCTCTTACGATACCTTGATCGTAGGTTTCCGCGACAAGCTGCTGAAACTGGATAGGCAATAATATGCCTTTTGGTTCTGTTTCAGCTTTCTCTCGGCTTATATGTCTTAGCGGGTTCTGTGTTATCCTACCATCTTTGACAGCCCAGTTTATGAAGCATTTTAGTGCTGTTAAAAAATGATTTCTTGTTGTTGCTTTTGCTGTGTCGTTTCTCATATCTGAAAGAAAGTTGATAACCTTTGAAGCTTCAATGTCTCGAAAATAAACAAAACCGCAATCAGCAATTATCTTGCTGCATCGGCTGATTGTTTTTGTTATGTGTGTAAGGCTTGAGCCTTTGGCTTCAAGCTCTGCTTGATAGT
>CAZBKA010000166.1:0-4869 GCA_964492365.1 uncultured Pirellulales bacterium
TCCAGCTGTCGATTGTGAAGATCCTAGCATACGGAATTCGAACCTGTTGCCTGTAAAAGCAAATGGAGATGTTCTGTTACGGTCAGTACTATCCTTAGGCAGTGGCGGTAAGGTAGAAACACCAAGTTTCAATTCTCCTCCGGCGGTAGATGCCTTAGGTTCACCGGTTGCAAGCTGGTCAAAAATGTCATTAAGCTGGTCACCCAAAAAGATTGAAACAATCGCAGGAGGAGCTTCATTAGCACCCAGGCGATACTCATTACCGGGGTTGGCAACCGATGCTCGAAGCAGCCTGGAATATTTATCAACTGCTTTAACGACCGCACAAAGCATAACAAGAAATACCATATTCTCATGAGGAGTTTTGCCTGGTTCAAGCAGGTTAATCCCGTCATCTGTCACCATCGACCAGTTATTATGTTTTCCCGAACCATTCACACCTGCAAATGGTTTTTCATGCAGCAGACACACAAAACCATGTCTCAATGCAACCTTTTGCAAAGTTTCCATAGTAAGTTGGTTGTGATCGGTTGCAACATTAACTGTCGCAAATACTGGGGCCAATTCGTATTGACCAGGTGACACTTCATTATGTTGTGTCTTTGCTGAAACGCCTAATTTCCAGAGCTCCTTGTTTACTTCATTCATATAAGAAGCAACTCTCTCGTGCAGGGTTCCGAAATAGTGGTCATCCTGTTCCTGACCTCTTGGCGATGGCGCACCAAATAAAGTTCTGCCTGCAAGGACAATGTCCAGTCGCTTTTCTGCGAACTTACGGTCAACAAGAAAGTATTCCTGCTCAGCACCAAGAGTTGCGATAACTCTGGAAGATGTGGTGTTCCCCATGGATTTAAGAACTCGCATAGCTTGTTTATTCAGAGCATCCATTGAACGAAGCAGGGGGGTTTTTTTGTCAAGTGCCTGCCCTATGTATGAGCAGAATGCTGACGGTATATACAGAGTTATGTTGTTGCCGTTTCTCTTTACAAATACTGGTGATGTGCAGTCCCATGCTGTATAACCCCTTGCCTCAAATGTGGCCCTTAATCCACCTGAGGGGAAAGAGGATGCATCTGGTTCACCCTGGCTAAGCTCTTTCCCGCTGAATTCCATCATCGTTTTCCCATCAGGGGTTGGTGATATGAAAGAATCATGTTTTTCTGCGGTAAGACCTGTCATTGGTTGGAACCAGTGACAGTAATGCGTTGCGCCTTTTTCGATGGCCCAGTCTTTCATTGCATTTGCCACAACATTAGCTATCTCAGGTTTAAGGTCCTGCTCTCCGTCAATGGTTTTTTTCAACGACGCAAATATGGTCTTTGGAAGTCTTTCTCGCATCACAGCTTCATTGAATACATCCGAACCAAATAAGCTTGTGATAGATTCAAAAGTTTGACTCATTTTTATTTTCTCCAATTTTTTAACTTTGGTCAATATACCACTAAATCATAATATCAACATCTCAGCCGTATATATTTCGACTTTAATACCCAATATCTGTGCTAATTGTTATTTTTTCTTTTTATTTTCATAATGCCATGTAGATAAAGAAGTTAAAAGCTTTTTTCAGCATTGCTGCCGGATATCAATCTACGTTTTTGTGTGTTCGTCAAAAATTGCCTGCAATTATGTAGAAAACACAATTTTCTATCGCTAATCTTACTGTTTTGGTTTCTTAGATGAAAGCATAATATTGTATTATTTTTGAACCAATAGAAGATTTTAGTGTATATTGTGCTTATTCGATGAGGCAATAAATAATTTAAGGACTTGATTATGAGAAGATCTATTGTTTTTTGTACTTTTATTGCAGTTCAAATATTATCAACATTAGCCTGTAGCGGAGAAATACCATATTCGATCGAACAATGGGATCCAAATGGTTTGGGTAATCACAGGGTAAGAATTGAGTTGCCTCAATCTGCTCCGGCTGTCTGGGCACATATTCCTTGGCGACGCAGAGATGTTGCCCCCGCCGACAAAGCTGTAATTGTCCAAAGTAAAACCAGCGGCGAAATTATCAAAAATACTATTGTAATAGAAAATAACAATGAATTCGGTGATATTGTATTTGAGCCTGTAAGTGGTGCAGGCATCTACTACGTTTATTACATGCCTTACGATATTTCGCCCGAAGATTCCGTAAATTGGCCTGTAAATGAAAAAAGATATGGCACATATATTCAGCCCAGCGATAACGCTGATCCTCTCTGGCGAGAAAAAAATGGTCTGACGAAAATTGTTAATTTGAAACAGGATGATTTTGCACAGGCAACAATTATCGACATGCAATCCAGAAGCGAATTTGAAAGTTTCTACCCGATGGAAATTATAGCGACCTCAGCGGAAACTGAAAAAATAAAACAGCAGTATAGTGAAAAAGACTACCTTGTTTTTCCGGAAGACAGAAAATATCCGATCCGCATGACGGATAAATTGCCTCAAAGGTGGATAATTAATGGCTCCAGTGACAAATTCTCCGCTCAGGCTTGCAGGAATGAATATTATGTATTTCAGATTGGTCTCTGGGCAGCTCAAAAGAAAATTCAAAAGGTTGATATTAAGTTCAGCGATTTGAAAAATGACTCAGGACAACTGATCCAGGCCAAAGCTCTGACATGCTTTAATCTTACGGGAGTAGACTCCCAGGGAAATTATTTTACTAAAGACATCTCTGTCGAGAAGGGCAATGTTCATGCTTTTTGGGTTGGTATTGATATTACTGCTGACACAAAACCTGGCCTGTATAAGGGTGAAATTGTTATCTCTTCTGAAAATTCTCATACAAGCTCAGTAAAATTAGAAGTTACTGTTACAGATGAAATGCTTGCTGATAGAGGCGATAACGACTTGTGGAGGCTTTCAAGGCTGCGATGGTTGAATTCGACGATTGAGCAAAATGATGAGATCGTTGAGCCTTATACTAAGGTTGAAATTAAAGACAATAAAATAAGTTGTCTTGGAAGAGAAATTAAAATATCCGATTCGGGATTGCCTGAAACTATTAATTGCTGGAGCAGGGAACTTCTCGACGGTCCCGTTGATTTTGTTGTAGAGACATCTGCTGGTTGTTTCAAAGCTAAGGGCCAAAAAATAAAAATGTTGAAAGAGACACAAGGCTCTGTTGTTTGGTTAAGTGACTGTCAGGCCGGTGATATGCTTTTGACTTGCCAGGGTAACATGGAATTTGATGGTCATATTACTTTCAAGGTGACATGTAAAGCTGAAAAAGATATAGATGTTAAAGATATCAGACTTGAAATGCCTTTAAAAAAAGATGTTGCTAAATATTTTATGGGCTTTGGTAGAAAAGGGGGGTATTGTCCGAAAGACTACAGCTTTAAATGGGCTGTTCCTGGTAAGGACAAACAGTACTGGGACAGTATGTGGATTGGTGATGCAGATGCGGGAATACAATGTGAGCTTAGAGGTGCAAGCTACACCGGACCTATGGTTAATTTGTATTTGTGGGTGGCAGGCCTCAAGGCACCAGACAGTTGGAATAATAACCACAAGGGCGGGGCCGTTATAAAAGACGTTTCGGAAAAACAAAAGCTTGCGACTTTTTACAGCGGCGACAGAAAGTTTGAAAAGGGACAGGAAATTACATTTGAATTTGCATTTATGCTCACCCCCGTTAAGCCCCTGGATACTGCGAAACATTTCAGGGACAGGTATTATCACTATTACCCCAATTACAGGAGTGTTGATACCGCTGTTAACGATGGTGCCAATATTATTAATATTCATCATGCAAGTGAGTTGAACCCATTTATCAATTATCCTTTCCTGGCAAATGAAAAACTCTCCGCGTATGTAAATGAGGCACATGATAAAGGGGCAAAGGTTAAAATTTATTATACCGTACGTGAACTTACTAATCATGTTGCAGAGATGTGGCCTCTTAGAAGTTTTGGAGATGAAATTTTATCAGGCGGAGGTGGAGGTGGTTATGTCTGGCTCAGGGAGCATCTTGTCAAAGATTACCAGCCTGCATGGTTTGATAAGCTTGATGACGACCGAGTCTGTGCTGCTGTAGTGACAAGCTCAAATCCGGTAACAAGGTGGCATAATTATTATCTTGAAGGCTATGCCTGGTTGTTTAAAAATATTAAAATCGATGGTCTTTATCTCGATGATGTAAGTTATGACAGGCATATTTTAAAACGCATGCGTAAAATTATGAACGAACTGCGTCCTGGTTCCATGATAGATTTACATTCGCACGGAGAATTTGCCGGCGGCTCCGCAAATCAGTATCTTGAATTTTTCCCTTATATTGATAGGCTTTGGTTTGGTGAGGCCTTCAATTATGACGAGAGCCCCGACTATTGGCTTATTGAGGTCTCAGGAATACCTTACGGACTCATGGGAGATATGCTTCAAGGCGGCGGTAATAGCTGGCGGGGAATGGTTTATGGAATGACAGCAAGACGCCCCTGGGTTACTGATTCTGACCCACGACCAATGTGGAAGCTCTGGGATGAGTTTGGAATCGAAGATGCAGAAATGATTGGTTATTGGCGAAACGATTGTCCCGTCAAAACAGATGTTAATAATATTCTGGCAACTGCCTATGTGAAAAATGATAAGACTTTAATATCAGTTGCAAGCTGGAATGCTGATCCTGTTAAATGTCATTTGATAATCGACTGGGAAAAATTAGGCCTCGACAAAAATAAATCCCAGCTATATGCACCAGCCATAAGCAATTTTCAGGAAGAAATGATTTTCCAGGCCGATGATGCAATCCCCGTTCTGCCGGGCAAGGGTTGGTTGTTTATCATCGATAATAAAAAACATTAATTAAATAACCGCAGCAATTTTCAGGCTGGGACAATAGGCTGATATGAGAGTAAATAAAAAAAG
>CAZBKA010000167.1:0-4825 GCA_964492365.1 uncultured Pirellulales bacterium
ACAGACTGGTCGGCTGTGAAGCGGAGTATGCCTGTGAAATACTCGGCTGGCTGAAGAAGCATTTAAAAAACGATAAAAAGATTTTAGATGATATTAAACAACTTCGGCGAATGCAAAAGATGAGCAAAGATGAATTGTGTGAATGCTACAAAAATTAAAAATTTATGAGGTATTACTATGGCTGATGAATCAAATGAAAAAATCAGGGAAACCGTTCGTAATGGATATGCTGATGTTGCTAAAGGTAAATCTAAATGCTGCTGCGGGTCATCGACATCGGATAAGTTTGCTGAGGGAATAGGTTATACGAATGAAGAACTGGAAGTTTTGCCAGATGGAGCGAATATGGGGCTGTCGTGCGGTAATCCGACGGCGGTTGCTGGTCTCAAAGCTGGTCAGGTTGTTCTGGATCTGGGCAGCGGAGGCGGGTTCGATGTTTTTATTGCTGCTAAAAAAGTTGGAGCGAATGGAAAATCTATCGGCGTTGATATGACAGCAGAAATGCTCGGCAAGGCAAGAGCAGGTATTGCTAAATTCACTGAAAAAACAGGGCTTAGTAATGTCGAATTTCGGCTTGGGGAAATTGAGCATCTTCCTGTTATGGATAATAGTGTTGATGTTGTTATTTCAAACTGTGTGATTAATCTTTCGCCAGATAAACCACAGGTGTGGAATGAAATTGCCCGTGTGTTAAGGCCTGGCGGCAAGGTGTGTGTTTCGGATCTGGCATTGAAAAAACCGTTGCCGGAAGCTGTGCGGGAGATGGTTGTTGCGCTGGTAGGTTGTGTGGCTGGTGCGGTGACAATCGATGAGACGATAAAAATGGCTGAGGACGCGGGACTCGTTAATATTCAATGGACCGCAAAAGAATATGCTGTCGATGTGATGGAAGACTGCAATGACCAGCTTTATCAATCGGTAAAAAAGGCTTTGCCTAAAGGGGAAAAACTTTCGGATTACATTGTGAGCGTTAATGTTACAGCGATGAAATCTATGGGGGAAATACTTTCAACAAAACAGAAGGAATTAATTGCAATCGGGGCATCTGTGACTGCGCATTGTCAGTCGTGTTTGACATGGCATCTGGATAAGGCTCGGCAAGCTGGGGCCTGTGATAAGGAAAATGATATGGCATTGTCAATCGGCAAGGCTGTTCAAAAAGGCTCTGCATCAGTGATGGAATCGTTTATTGATGAACAACGGGGACAATGTGTAAAAGCACATGAATCCATTTGCCAAAGAAATGGATAAATCAATTTAAAAAATATTGAAATAAAGTTGTGGAAGACTCGATATGAAAAATAATTTAGCAGCAGAAAAAAAAGGGCTGAATGTTTTTGAAAAATATCTTACGGTGTGGGTTTTGCTTTGTATGATCACGGGTGTATTAATCGGCAAATTCATGCCGACAATTCCGGAGGTTCTGGGTAAATTCGAATATGCGAAAGTGTCCATACCAATTGCCATATTAATCTGGCTGATGATTTATCCTATGATGATGAAAGTTGATTTTGCAAGTATCAAAAATGTCGGTAAAAATCCAAAGGGACTTTTTGTGACCTGGGTGGCTAACTGGCTAATTAAGCCTTTTACAATGTTTGGGATTGCGTACTTTTTCTTTTTTGTTGTTTTCAAGGCGATAATTCCAACCGAGCTTGCCAAGGATTATCTTGCCGGTGCCATTCTTTTGGGCGCAGCTCCATGCACAGCGATGGTATTTGTCTGGAGTTATCTGACCAAGGGAGACCCGGCTTATACCGTTGTTCAGGTGGCAACTAATGATCTTATAATCCTGATTGCATTTACTCCAATCGTAGCGTTTTTGCTCGGTATCGGCGGGATTACCATTCCATGGGATACATTGCTGCTGTCGGTGATTCTTTTTGTTGTTGTTCCTTTGACCGGCGGGGTATTAACCAGAATGCATGTAATCAAAATAAAAGGCGAAGAGTATTTTAACACAACATTTATTTCTAAATTCAACAATGTAACTATTATTGGATTGCTGCTGACATTGGTACTTATCTTTTCCTTTCAAGGCGATGTCATCGTAAAGAATCCATTGCATATTCTTCTCATTGCCATTCCCTTAACGATCCAGACCTACTTAATATTCTTTATTTCATACCTGCCCTGCATAAAGCTAAAACTCTGCCATAATATTGCAGCACCAGCCGGCATGATCGGAGCCTCCAACTTTTTTGAGCTTTCTGTTGCGGTTGCGATATCGTTATTCGGAGCATCATCACCAGCGGTGCTGGCAACGGTTGCGGGCGTGCTGGTTGAGGTGCCGGTGATGCTGACACTGGTAAAAATTGCTAACAGAACTACAAGCTGGTTCCCGGCGGGAAGAAAAGAGGATATTTAGAACTTTTGCAGGGAAGTTATTTCCTGGATATGATAGAAAGCCGATGGCGAGAATCGGACTCGCGACCCCTACTTTACGAAAGTAGTGCTCTACCAACTGAGCTACATCGGCGTATTGAATAAATACGGCTTTTTCGGCAGCTTGTATTCGTATGCCAATTGCGGGATTATAATTCGCTGTTAATATAAAAACAAGCCTTTTCTGGGAAAAAGAAACGGGATTTTGCTAACTATCAGGACTTATTTGTTTGTGCTTAAAGTCAATACTCAGCTTGTGAGATGTCAATTGTTCACAGGCTGCCGGGTGGTTTTTTCGATAGTTAAGTCGCCATAAATTATTGTGTATTCTTCGCTGTCGTCATGTTTAAACCAGTAAATAACACTGTCAGTATCACCAAATTCAATATCTGAGCCTGTATATGCCCAGCTTCCAGAAACTTTTTTTTGCTGCACAAAATACAGAGCAGTTAATATTTTGTCCATTTGGTTATACGCTGTATCAAATTCAGCCTTAGCATCGCCATCTTTATCATAAGCTTTTTTCAACAAAGGTTTAACTATATTCGGATCACCAAGATCATCGATATCAACTGGAAATTGTCCATCATTTGTCTCCGCCCAGAAAGTCAAAACCTCCGCTAATAATTTTTCATCTGATTCAAAATCAATTACTTCCAGTTCGTCAACAATAGAGTAGTCACTCGGAATATCAAAGCTGAATAAAGACATATCAAGTTCTACGTTCCACTGGAAATCTTTCATAAGTCTGGTGAATTTTTCGCTGATCCCTTCACCACTGCCCCTTTTGCTGCCAATACATGAAGTACGCGTTATAATTTTTAAATTATCCGCCGGGGTATTAGAAAAAACTTCTGAACTCAAAGTCATTATTGGAAAAACTATATCTTTTTCAGTATTTGGAAAATTTTCCTCCTTAACCTGGAGGGGAAGGTTTGTTGCTGGATCCACCCATAAGGTATATTTTTCGTAAGGGTCGCTTTGTGCAACAAAAACATCTACTATCCGGCCTTCAAATTGTTCCTGACCAACGTATTTCCCCTGCTTCTCGTGTAAATCACGAATCCAACTGAGGAAATCGTAACATCGATTACTGGCAGGTTTGCCAATTGTCTGTACTAAGCATACTCGTTTATTTTGATGGTCTACCCGAATCTCTCTGCCGTTAAAATAATCCTTTATAAAATAAAAGTTGTCACCATAATCTGAACGATGCAGGCCATGCCTTGATGCAAAATGTTTGCTCTGCGAGGAATCGTTCATTATCTGAGTAAATATCACATCTTTTGTTTTTGATATCTCTTCAAGCACGCTGGCATAACTCGGTGTTGCTATATTTATATCATTGCCGAATTGGCTGAAACTAATTATTGCTGCTATGACAATTACTGCTGCTATTGTAAGTTTTGTTATTTTGCTATTCATAATTAAGCTCCATATTTTAGGCTTGTTTGAAGCCTTATCGGAGACGCCCATTGCAGCGAATATATCGTTTAAAGTTCTCTGATCGAATTGGCTGCTGGTGCGATCGTCTAATTGTTTTATCTGATTTTTTATTTTTTTATCTGTCGGCCTCATTTTTGTGCCTCTCTATTTAACATTGACCGCAGTTTTTCAATTCCATAACGATATCGCCCCTGGGCTGTATTGATCGAAACATCGAGCATTGAAGCTATCTGCCTGAAAGATAAATCCGCTTTGATATGCAACACGATTACTTCCCGCTGATCAAGCGGCAGGTTTGCTAAAGCATGTCTCAGGTCGGCTGATGTTTCTTTATCTATCTGTGTTTGCAACGGGCTTTGGCAATGGCAGCCATCAACACAAATTTCATTGTATTTATCTGCATGTATTTTGCGATCACGAATAGAGTTCAAAGCCTGGTTTCGAACACATTTTGCCAGATAGGCTTTCAAATTTGTCCTAAGCTGAAAATCCTGTATTGATCCGGCAAAACTGACAAATACATCATGCACAACATCTTCAGCGGCGGCGGTATCATGTAAAAGAGCATTTGCTAACGTTAGCAGATAGTGCTTGTATTTATCGTAAATTTTGTGCATAGACTCCCTGCAACCACGCCTTGCATGTAAGACAAGTCTTTTGTCGGTCAGCATTTACGATTTCCTCTTAGCTGTCATATTCAGTGTACTATCACATTAAAGACACATGAAAATCTAATTTAGTATATAAAAAATTGCTCCTAATCTTTTTTTTAATATAATACAATCGTTATAAATCATTAAAGAAAAAAATGGGTAATACTTTAGCCGATCGTAAAAAAGCAGGAAACGCCTTACGGCGGAAGCTGTTTTACGCTGGATTCCCGCCTACGCGGGAATGACAAGTCGTGTAATTGACACTTGGCGAAAGTATTACAAAAATGGGAGTTTTTGAGATGATTCAGCGGGAGCGTATCGGGCAGTTGAATAATAAAGCT
>CAZBKA010000168.1:0-4800 GCA_964492365.1 uncultured Pirellulales bacterium
AGGATGCTGAAAGTGATGTTGTATTAAATAAACTTTATAAATATACCGCACTGCAATCGACTTTTGCAATAAATAACATCGCGCTGGTTAATAACAGGCCTGAAGTTCTCAATATCAGGCAATTGCTTGACAATTTTATCAGCCATCGAAAAAATGTTATCAGAAGGAGAAGCATATTTCTGCTCAAAAAATGTCAGAACCGTGCACATATCCTTGAAGGTCTTATCCTGGCAGTCAGTGACATCGATGAAATAATTGAACTTATCAAAAAATCTCCCGATGCCCCGACCGCTAAGACAAATCTCATGCAAAAGCCTTTGAAGGTTGTCGAGACAGAAACACTCAGAAAAATCCTACCAGAAGCTTTCTTCGCAGAAAAAACCGGTGAAGCGAGGTTCCTGACGGGCCCACAGGCAGATGCTATATTAACTATGCAGCTTCAGAGGCTCACTGGTCTTGAAATTGAAAAGCTTGCGACAGAATACGCTGAGCTTATGGAAAAAATCGAAGAATACAGGGCAATACTTTCAAACAATGAGACATTGCTTGACATTATCCGTGAAGACATCTACGAAATAAAAGAAAAATACGGCGACAAGAGAAGAACACAGATTGTTGAACAGGTTGAGGACTTTGACATTGAAGACCTTATAGCCGACGAGAAAGTCGTTGTAACTTTAAGCCATTCAGGCTATATAAAGCGAATGCCGACTGGTACCTATAAAACACAGGCCAGAGGCGGAAGAGGTATTATCGGTTCAGATACAAGCGAAGGTGATTTCATAGAGCATCTCTTCACTGCTTCTACGCATGATTATCTTTTAATTTTCACGAACCGCGGCAAATGTCACTGGCTGAAAGTTTACAACATACCAAGCTTAACACGACAAAGCAAAGGCCGAAATATTGTCAATCTGCTTAGCCTTGGCGATGAGAAAATCACATCAGTTATAAATGTAACCGGTCTGATTAGCGAAACAGAAGACTCACCAAGACAGCTTGTAATGGCTACTAAAAACGGCGTGGTTAAAAAAACCAGCTTGAGTTCTTACAGCAATCCAAGGACCAATGGTGTTATTGCAATAAAAATTGATGAAGATGACGCCCTTATCGGGGTAGCTTTGACATGCGGCGAAGATCAAATAATACTTGGCACAAAAAATGGTATGGCCATCAGATTTGATGAAAAACAAGCCCGGTCTATGGGACGTGTCAGCAGAGGCGTTAGAGGCATTAAACTACGCCAAGGCGATGAAGTCGTCGACATGGTAATACCAACGTCTGATTCTTCACTGCTTACAGTCTGCGAAAAAGGTTATGGCAAGAGGACCGATCTGGATGATTATCGAATCCAGTCACGAGGTGGACTTGGTTTGATAAATATTAAAACATCCGAAAGGAACGGAAAAGTTGTAGCCATGAAGGCTGTACATGATGACGATGAACTTATGCTGATAACTGCTAATGGTATTATCATAAGAACAGGTCTCGATCAGCTTCGCTCTATCGGAAGAAATACTCAGGGTGTAAGACTTATTAACCTTAAAGGTGATGACCTGCTTGTCGCGGCTGAAAAATTAGCACCTGAAGATGACGAAGAAGAAGGCGAAGTTACGACTGTAACAGAAAGACAACCTAGAGTTGCAGTTGAACCTGAAATTGAAGCTGAAGATGAAGGTGAGACTGAAGAATATAGTGACGAGACAGAGCTTGATCAGTAATCTGGACATGGCAAAGCTTAAAAAAATATGGCTGAGACGAACTCAAAACAAGATTTTAAGCCAATCTATGTGATTGCCGGCAAAGATGCAGCAACTGTTGATATGCAATGTGATAAGCTCATCAATAGTTTGCTGTCTCATCAGGACAGATCAATGGCTTTGTTTAATGCCGATCCTGATACTGTTACGATTTCGCAGATTTTCGATGAGCTTAGAACCCTTCCTTTTCTGACGGACAAGAGAGTTGTTCTGCTTAAAAATGCAGACGACTTTATTACTGCAGATAACCGGTCTTATTTTGAAAATTACTTCAAAAATCCATGCAAAAGTTCTGTTTTAGTTATGACTGTAAGCAGTTGGCGAAGCAATACAAAACTTGCCAAACAATTGACCGATGTTGGTGAATTGATAAACGCTGAGCCACCTAAGCCGTGGCAGCTTCCTGCTGAAATAGTCAAATATGCAAAGCAGACCCACAAGAAAAATATTTCCACACAATCGGCTCAATTGCTTCTGGAACTGCTGGGAGAAAATCTTCCGATCCTGCAAAATGAAATCGACAAACTCGCCCTGCTCGTCGGAGAGAATAATTCGATAACCAGTGAAAATATCGAATCACTAACCGGTCGAAACAGGGTATTTAATGTTTTTGGTGTCATTGATTCCGCTCTTACAGGCCAGACTGACAAAGCTATCAGCAGGCTGAGAAACATGTTCGCATCGGATAAATCAGCAGAGTTTACCGCGGTAGGTGCGTTTGAATATCAACTGAACAAAATGTTCAAAGCAAAAGCAATGCTCAACGATCACCAAAATCCTATACAAATAGCGACAAAGCTTGGAATCTTCGGCAATAAGGAAAACTTCTTTAGAATCGTGGGCAAGTTATCTCAAAAACAAATTGGTGATATGATTCAGAAATTAGCCGAGACAGATTTTGAAATTAAAACGGGGCAAACCACCGCAAAAGTTGCTATTGAGAAGCTGGTATTGAAGCTGTCATTCACCCAGGCTAAAACGTCCTCCGAGCGATAAGCCAGATCGAAATAAACGTCCCGAATGAAGCTCCGATATTTGAAAGCATAACTACAACCAGAATTTTAGTCACTGAATTATTCCAGAACGCTTTAAAAGATCCAACTGCTTCTGAGAGATTTTCAAAATCAGCGACCGTTGGTTTCTTAACCCAAGCCTGAACCAATCCTGCGATCCAACCAACGGCCAGCAGCGGATGAATAGTTGTCAGCGGTGCTCCCACAAAAGAAGCCAGTATTGTTAAAGGGTTCGCCAATGCAGCGGCAGAACCCAAAGCTGCCATAGTGCCTGTAACAAGAATCCAAATCCAGATTGACTCCATCGAATGCTGTGCCCCGCCTTTATAAAATCCCAAAACCAGCAGTACTACCAATGCAATCGGTATTATCCATTTTAAAAGCGTAGGCCAGATCGAAGGCTCCGGTAATTTCATCAAAGGCTCAAGATCATTATCCTTTTGAATATACTGCTTAATTCCATTAACATGCCCTGCTCCGACCACAGCTACAACCGTCGGACCTTTAGCCTCCCGAATTTTCTGAGCAAGAAATACGTCCCGTTCATCGATAAGTCTTTTTTTAATTTCAGGAAAGGCTTCGGAAAATTCAGCCATTACGTTTTCAAGCTGATCCTTACCCTTGATCTGCTCTATCATGGCATCATTAATTTCTTCTTTGGAAAAAATACTGGCCAGTAAATGAGTTGCAAGTTTCATCTTGTTCCAGAAGCCAAGGTATCCCCAGACCCTTTTCAATGTAATCTGGATATCCCTGTCTGCCAGTACCAGTTGAACCCCGGTTTCATCAGCCAACTTGATTCCTTCTAACATCTCAGCACCAGGCTTAATGCCGAGCTTATCGCCAAGCCTTTTATAAAATGCCCCCATCACAAGCTGAGCAAGCAGAAAAACACCCTTCTTTTCTTTGATGACCTTGAAGATATCCATTTTCTCCCAGGACTCTTTCTGCATCATGGCCTTGTGCCTACCAGCGCAAAGCTCAACGCAAATTGAATCAGGCTTAACCAAAGCGACTGTATTCCTCACATCATCAACACTCTCTTTGGAAACATGAGCAGTACCGACAAGATAAACCTCCCTGCCATCCACTGTTATATGAGCAACACTGTCTGAAAGTGTAATTTCGTTTTCTGTCATAATGCCATTCTGTTGAAATATTTACAAAAACGGAGAGGGCGGGATTCGAACCCGCGGTACAGACAAGCCATACACAGCCTTTCCAAGGCTGCTCCTTCGGCCACTCGGACACCTCTCCAAAAGCTTATTTAATATTAAAACTGGTATTTTAAGCAAATCTATATTAAAACTCAAGACTAAAATTAAATTTCAAATCACAAAGACACATTTACACCACGATTTTTGAGGTAAGCCTTCAGCTCTGGGATTGATATCATGTTAAAATGAAATACCGACGCTGCCAGTAATACGGTCGCGCCAGCCTTTACAGCATCGTAGAAATGCTCTAAAGTCCCGGCACCGCCTGAAGCAACAATCGCTGCATTTGTAGCTTTTGCCATCGCTGCGATAACCGGCAAATCATAACCAGTCTTTGCACCGTCGCCTGCTTTGCTGGTAGGCAATATCGTCGTCACCCCAAAACCATCAACTTTCTTAGCCCACTCAACCGCGTCTACACCTGTAGCCGTACGTCCGCCGTCAATATAAACCTCGTAACCACTTGGCAAAGCAGGATTAACATCAACATCAATCGCAACTGTAACTTTATCGGGGCCAAATTCTTTCAGCATTTCCACAATAACTTCAGGTCTGCGAAATGCTGCACTGCTGGTTGATATCTTATTTGCACCAGCGTCTAAAACTGCCTTTGCTGCTGAAACATCAGAAATACCACCACCAACCGTAAATGGAATAGTGGCTGCCTGGGCAACTCTTTTGACAACATCAAGCATTGTTGCCCTGCCTTCAATGGTAGCGGTTATGTCTAAAAGAGCGATCTCATCTGCACCGGCCTGGCAATAAGCCTTTGCACACTCAACCGGGTCACCTGCATCTTTGATGTCCACA
>CAZBKA010000169.1:0-4773 GCA_964492365.1 uncultured Pirellulales bacterium
TTACAAATGCTGGAAGACCAAAGTTGCCGGCGTTTCCATAGTAGTTGATTGTAAGAATCTTCACACCATTTACTGTCCAGTCCTGTGCCGGGCTAAACGACCTGCCGGCTATTGCATAGTACGGATCTGGCACGTGGTTTGTAAGCTTCATCGAGTTGATTGGACTGAGACACGGGTCAGTCTGAAGAGATATACGCATTGCTGAATATTCCATGACATCTGTCCAGACCGCTGTGATATCATTGCCTTCTTCGTCATAGTTTTCGAAGTCTTCAACCATGAGATATTCAATAGAGCTGAAATTCCAAACAGGCCCTGCAATTATGCCGCCTGCGCTGTCAATTTCGTCAACTCTCCAGTAGTAGGTCTTCATGAGTTCCAATGGACCTGGATCAAAAGTGGTCGTAGTCTGCTGCCCCATGTAGCAGGATGATAATGTATCCGCGTTTTTAACAGCTGCATAATTTTCACCAAAATATACATCATGTGAAACAGCACCTATGCCAGCCATCCAGTTAAGTGTGCTGTTAAGAGCATTATCAATTGACTCATGAGCGGGAACAGGTTTCTTAGGCATCTTAGGATAATCACCAACTATCTTGGCAACATCGCTTTGTCCAAGAATTGCATTGTAAATCCTGAAATCGCTCATCATCATGTCATAAGCATGGTAATCATTTTTTGCAATGATGAAAGATTTCAGGTCCGCGAAACTGCCTGTAACACCAAAACTTGCCCAGACATTGGCATCAAGGTAGTAAACTACACGACCTGCGGTGAAATCAACTGTTATCGTAAGCCTTCTTGCATCAGAGGCATTAAAGATGTAGCTAGTACTTTCAGAATTGAATGCACTCCAGCACCAGTTGGAAGCGCCGCTGCCCATTTTTGTCAGGAAGTGATTGGTGTCACCGGTCGGAGCTTCCATCGACATTATATTGGCACCCGCAGAATTCAAACCAGTAAATGCATAACCAGCATCACCAGGAGTATGACCACTGATTACCAGAGAAATAGTCGCCTTGTCAGTCAGGCCCATGTCTGCGATAAGGTCATTACCATCGTTTACAAATCCAACCTGAGTTGCACCCCAGTTGCCGCCGGCAAAGTCAATCGCGCCGCCAAGACCTGGTATTTCTGTCCAGACATCTGATGACCCCATACTGCCGTCATTACCAAATCCGGAATAATCTTTTACAAGACGTGCATTGGATGGATCAGGGCCGTCCATCTTTAACCACAACACTGGAGAAACAACATTAAAACTCCAAACATCACCTGTCCAGACATCAATGTCATTAACTTCGTCAATACGCCAGTAATATTTACCAGCAGTCAGTGGAGCAGTAGTAAAGCTGTTCGCAAGCTGATTTCCCATAAATTCAGGAGAAGCTGTCGTAGCTGTTGCTATAGTTGCCTGATCTGTACCAAAATAAACATCATGTGAAGCTGCAAAATAACCTGACGCCCAGCTCAGTTCAACTTCAACAGCACCCTCAGCCATAACACCTTCGCCATCAGTAGGACCTGGTATATGAGCTTTCTCAAAAGCACCGCCTGTAAGATCATAAATTTCCGCATCACTCAGAACACGGTCATAAAGTCTGAAATCTTTGAGATTGCCTTTGTACCAACTCCAATCGGAACCTGAAATTTTAAAAGCGTCGATGCCGGCTAAACTATTGTTTACCGCGTGACCGCCATCATCCCAGCTGGCAAGTCTTGTATCACTTTGAAGTAAAACACCATCAACATAAAGTTTAATAATACCTGTCATACCCAACCCTGGATCATTAGGGTCGATAAGTTCTCCACCATTGATATCTTTTGTCAATGTGATCATCGACCATCTTTTTGGTAAAGACAGGTGATTACTGCTTTCTGTGTTATTAACATTCCATCTAATTAGCTTATCACTATGAGCTCCGAGATGCGCCCAGAGATGCTTACCTTCCGAGAACATTTCAAGTGTGCATCTGGCACCAGTAGTTGTTGAGCTGCCTGTGTAAATATCCTGCCTGCTGTCACCATGAGCGGTTTTCATCCAGAAAGAAACCGTGATGGTTTCATCGATAGAATCAAACAATCCCGCAACAGCAGTGCTGGCAAACTGAATACCAGAAGAATAGTCCGCGGTAAATTTCAAACTTCCATTATCCCATGTGATATCCGATCCTTTGGTTCCATTATAACCATTACCAGAAGAATCTGCAACCACATTGCCTGCTGAACTGTCAGCATCCATTTTCCACCAGCCAACAAGGCTTGAATCTGCCGCACTCGCAACAGCTACCAGAGCAAAAACAATAAAAACTAAAAACGAAATTCTTTTAAACATGCTAAATACCTCCAAATAAAATTAACTTAATTTGAAACACATATTTACCATATACGATACGCGGCCCTGTGAGCAATGGTCTTGGGGCCGTTAAAAAACCATTTAAAACACCAAAATTTCAAACAGTATACTCAAATATTATTGGCTAACCAATCAAACCAAAAATGCCAACTACAGCCTCACAGAAAACAACATCATGCCATAAATAAAAGCTGCATAACGATTCAACCTTCCTGAACCTGTTAAAAACGGAGTCCGCTTAAAAAACGGACTCCGTTAGAATTACCTGTGTTGCATCTTAAAAGCAGTTCCGATTAGTTTCTTTTTCTCCTGATAAGAGCAAGACCACCAAGACCAAGCAGTGCAAGAGTTGCAGGCTCTGGAACCAATGCAGCCACATCCTCAGCTGCTAATGCACGATCAAAAATCATGAAATTATCAACTGTTGTTCCGAATTTAGGCCAAGACCAGTCCCTTCCTCCGATTCTGAAGTAATCCATACCAGCAAGGGCGCCGTTAACATCATGGTCACCATCCCAGCTTGCTGTATGAGTTGTTGTTGCCTGCCAAATACCATTTACGTACAGTTTAATTTCACCTGTGGGCAAGCCTGTCAATGGATTGATCGCACCGGCAGCAGCATCTTTTGTGATAGTTATCAGTGCTCTTTGACCAAACATTGGTATGTATTCAGCACTTGTCGGATTGGTAGAACCCCATCTGATCATCTTATCACCGTTTGAACCAGCGTGAAGCCATGCCTGTCCACTGCTATTTGGGAATTCAACCGCGAATTTTGCGTTACTGGTTGAGGACAAGGCTGTGAACATATCCTGCCTGCCGTTATTTGTCGTTGTCCAGCCACTGTTAATAAAGAAAGAAACGGTCATAGCATTCGATACGGTACTTAACATACTTGTTGCAGTAGCTGAAATGCCGCCAGTTTCATCTGCAAATTTAATACCGCTTGAATAATCATTCCAGAACGAAAGGCCGCCGCCTGCTACCCATTGAACATCGCCGCCCTTAACCATGTTATAGCCGTTACCGGATGAATCAGCTACCAGGTTTGTGTTACCTTGGTCAGTTGGTCCATCCATTTTCCACCAGGCTCTTAGGCCCGTTGTAATATCAGCAGCACAAGCACTGCCTACAAAAACCAACAATAATGCTAAAAACACTAACTTCTTCATTTCTACTCTCCTTCAAAAAAATACAACAATATTACACTATCTCTCAACTACACGATAACTGCTTATCACAGCCGCACAGGAAACCTTCACCATTTACCAAAGCCTCTGCGAAAGCTAAAAACAGTTTTATACTTAAAGTTAGAAACAGGAGAAATAATTGGGGATGCACAAACCCTGAATGAGACAAGAAAATCAAGTAACAAAGAAGCTTTCATCAATCTCTCCTTCTATAATTACCTAAGATGGTACATAGCAACGTAAACTATCACAACCACACACCCTACAATTATAGTTCTTTCATTACTGTTTTGTCAAGGAAATTTTTGCGATTTAGGTATGTTTAAGTGTTTTATGAAGTATATTTATCGGTTAGCTCTTGGGTTCTGTAGAAGCAATTATTGTTTTTTTGACAGATTCAATCACCAAATCAAACATTTTTCTTATATAGATAGCTGCCCCAATATATACCAAATTCATTCATCTTTTTCCCCGAAAGTTATTGCCTTGTTCTCCGAATTTGCCATCGCAGAATATTATCGTAACTTCTTGATTTTTCAGAAATTAAACGATAAAGTTATATAACATAGTTAAAGGTAACTATAAATTTTTGTACCCTACAGGATGCAAAGTTGATTTTGCTATTTTTGAAGACGGACATATTGTAGATAAAATTGTGGAAGCAGTTTTGAAAAGTAATAAGACCAGAGAATGGAAGACGGTGTAGCTTATTAAGTTTTTGTTCGGCAAGAGAAAAAAGGAAGGATGATATATGGATGTTTTTTCTTTAAGCAGTCTTGATATAGCAATAATAATTGGATGTCCCGCTTTAGTGGTGCTTGTGGGGTTATGGGCATCGAGATACCAGGAAAAAACTGCAAAGGGATATTTTCTCGCAGGCGGCAAGCTGCCTTGGTATATCATCGGTGCTGCTTTTGTTTCTACTTCTGTCTCAAGTGAGCAGATAGTCGGTACTGTCGGGGCTACGTACGAGCATGGAATGTCGATAGCTAACTGGGAATGGTCTGGTTTGGCGTATATTCCGTTGATTATATTTTTTATTCCGATGTATCTGAAAAATAAAATTACAACAGTACCTGATTTCCTTGATAGAAGGTTTAGCCCTGCCTGCAGCAATGTTTATAGCTGGATAATGCTTGTTGCATATGTATTTATTTTTATGGTGCCGGTTTTTTATTCAGGAGCTCTGGCATTTTCATCATTGCTTGGTTGCAATTTTTATTT
>CAZBKA010000170.1:0-4692 GCA_964492365.1 uncultured Pirellulales bacterium
GCTGGCTAAGAGCAGATGCAAAACAGCCGGATTGTATCCCTTGCTTAAGACCATCAACAAACGTATTGAACACATCACCAATGCCAGCTTCAGCAGCAGCCAAAAATTCCTGATCTTCATTTATCAGTGCGATCCATATGCTTTGATAGCCATGAGTATTAATCAGAGAATTGCAGATGCCATGAATAAGCCTCTCTGCATTTTTTTCCACCATAACGAGTTGATTTATATCCTTTATTGCATATAGTACTGCATTGAGATGTTTGATCTTTTCCTCTGCCTGTTTCCTTTCAGTGACATCACAGACGCTTGCTCGGATACCCTGTGAAACTCCATGATCATCATAAATAGGTTGCCATGAAACTTCAGCCCACTTAGCAACTCCATCTTTACGATAGAATTCAAATTGAACTCCGCTGCCGGTACTGCCATTGAGTGCTGCTTCAAAAACTTTCCTGGTTTTTTTAACATCATCAGAACGAACAAAACGGGTAGGAAAATCTTTCATTTGCATAATCTCTTCGATGCCGTAGCCAGTTATCCTTGTAACAGCTGGGTTAGTCCATAAAATTTTTCCATTAGGGCTTATCCATAGTTCCCAAAAATATGTATAGTCCGCTATCGCACGGAAACACTGCTCACTTAGTCGAAGTGCAAATTCTGCACGGGTTCGCTCCGATTCTTCCTGTTTAAGCTCGGAACTTTTTGTTTTGATCTTTTTCTTTAAATAGACGGATCTGATGATTACTAAAATTAGAAGGACTGAAAGTATAAAAAGCACTATGCTGGCATACTTAATTACTGCTTTCAGTGAGAAACTCGAAGGTTCGAGTACACCGAGCCATTTATCATAAATTTGTTCATACTGTCCGGTTTTTCTTAATATATCCAGACTTTCAGAAATTTTTGCCAGTAATTCTGCATTTCCTTTTGGTACCGCATAACAATAGTTCCTTGTTTCAATCGCCACACCGGCAGTTACAATATTTGTAAGTTTAAGTTTTTTTATCCAGTAAAACCCAGCATCCTGAGCGATTAAAACACATTCCCCTTTACCGCTTGCCAACGCCCTCATTACATCAGCTGTAGTTTCCATAATGATAAGGTTGTCGGTTATTTTGTTTTCAATAACATAATCGTGCATAACATCACCATCTTGCACAATAATGCTCTTGCCTTTTAATCCTTCCAATGATTTTATTAAAGGCTCACCTTTGCGTATAAAAATCGTGAACTCCACAACCTTATGAGGTATTGAAAAATCAAAGATCTTTTCTCTTTCTTTAGAATAAAACATACCCTCAAGCAAATCAATGTCACCAACCATTGCCTGTTTTCGTACATAGCTCCATCTATCAAGTTTGAATTCAACATCGACCTGCATAATACACGCAATAGCTTTCGTCAGTTCAACATTATACCCGGTAGGATTCCCATTTTTATCTAAAAACTCATAGGGCGGATAACTGTAATCACCACCCACTATTATCACCGGTGTTTTTAACATCACATTACTATCGGGGAAAGCAAAACCAGGCAAAACCAGCGTCAGCAAAATAACAATTGTTGCTTTTTTTTGCAGCCAGCTAACATATCTGAAAAAGAAACTATGATATTTTTGAAATGGATTCTTCCTGCTAATCGGAAAAATATAATATAAAACTTTCTCGCTCATCAACAACACTCTCCAATCTCTTCTAACACCTACTGAGCTATACAACTTTCTACCCGCTCAATTGTAGTTTCCTCATATATAGTAATTATACTACCAGCTTCCAAAAAATTAAACATTAAAATACGCTTTTTCAGGCTGTAAAATAAAATAATATGGATTTGTGCGGCTAATTCGACCAATACTGATGCAGTAAACTTTTTTTACAATTTAACCTTAGTAAGAAAATCCGTCAACTGATCCTGCCAAACAGGTATCTTTATGCCCAGCAAGGACTTAATTTTGTCGCAATTGAACCTGCTGTTTAAAGGCCGATCCGCCGGACTATTAAAATCAGCGGTTTTGCATGCGCTTAGACTAACATCCATTTTTAAATGATCAAAAATAAACTCTGCCATCTGATATCGGCTAACAAAACCATCCGCTGCAAGATGAAAAAGCCCCCGTGGTTTTTGTTCTACAATTCGCAATAAAACTTTAGCAACTTCCGCTGTTGCCGTAGGAGAACCAAACTGGTCATCAACAACTTTTAGCGTTTTTGTACTGACTGCTCTTTCGATAAGTTTCTTAACAAAATTATTACCAGCCTGACCATAGGTCCATTGAACACGAACAATACAGCCATCACAGCCGCTATCGATAAACGCACGCTCACCAGCAAGTTTTGATTTGCCGTAAACATTAATCGGGTTGGGTACATCCGTTTCACTGTATGGCTCACAGCCTTGCCCATCAAAAACAAAATCTGTACTGATATGAATTAGATATTTATTATTTTCCCTTACCGTTTCAGAAAGGCTCGCAACCGCATCTGCATTAATCTTATACGCAAGCTCACTCTGACTTTCCGCCAGATCAACATTCGTATACGCGGCACAGTTAATTATTATATCAGCCGACTCGACCGCCTTTTTAATATCTGCGCAGGCACATATATCCCAATTCGGCAAATCGAACACAGTGACATCTAATTTATTTTTCAAAAATAACTCAGCGACATCGGTTCCAAGCATCCCCCTGCCGCCCAAAAGAGCGATTTTTACGTTAGCCATCCTTGCGCATCCAATCATAAGCTATATTATTATCGTGAGGATGCGTTCTGAATTCATCCGGTGCCTTGTAGTCATACATTTCAGAAACAATATTTATAATATATGCTTCTGTCTGCCCTACACACATCCACCCATGCTGAATTCCAGGCGGAATCCTCAGAACCCCTGGACAATGCTCACCAAGATAAACTTCATTTACAACATTGAAAGTTGGCGAATCTTCTCGATGGTCGCAAAGAGCTATTTTAACGGTCCCCTTTATAACGCAGAAATGATCCGTTTGTTTTTTATGATAATGCCACGCCTTCACAACATTGGGATATGTAGTCGTAAAATATACCTGACCGAATTTTTCAAACCATTTGTCATCAGCCCGCATAATTTCACCGAGCCTGCCTCTTTCATCAGGCATCACTTTTGCGCGTCTTACCTCGACACCCTGAATAAGGCTTCCACTGCCCCTTACAATTATATTCTCGTCAACAAAAACGGTCTTAAGCTCGGCAACTTTCTTAGCCATTTACATACTCCCGTATTAATAATTCATTCATCTAAAGCAACAACAATTTTAATTTCACAATTCCAATTGTCAACAGCACAAATTTTATCATTTTCCATTATACATCTGCTGATAATATTTCTGATAGTCACCAGAAACAATATGTTCGAGCCATTTTGTATTTTCAAGATACCAGTCTATCGTCTTTAAAATACCCTGTTCGAAAGTAACTGAAGGCTTCCATCCAAGTTCCGCAATAATCTTTGTCGCATCAATTGCATATCTCCTGTCATGGCCGGGACGGTCCTTTACATGCTTTATCAAAGACGCAGGTTTGCCAAGCCTTTCCAGTATTACCTCCACAACTTCAAGGTTTGCCTTTTCATTACAGCCCCCAATATTATAAATCTCTCCAGGCTCAGCGTTCGTAAGCACTTTCCATATCGCCGCACAATGGTCATAAACATAAAGCCAGTCCCTGACATAAAGACCATCACCATACACAGGCAGTTCCTTGTCATTCAGCGCGTTATTAATCATAAGAGGGATCATCTTTTCAGGAAACTGATATTGCCCATAGTTATTCGAGCATCTGGTAATATTGTACCGCAGCCCCCATGTATGCCCAAAAGCTCTCACCAGATGGTCAGCGGCCGCTTTGCTTGCTGAGTAAGGCGAATTCGGACTGATCGGCGAATTTTCAGTAAATTTTCCACCCGATAATTCAAGTGAGCCATAAACTTCGTCAGTTGATACCTGCACAAACCGCTCAATATCCCTGTCACGAGCCGCCTCCAGCAAATTCAATGCCCCATTAACATTAGTATCGATAAATATCTTAGGCCCGGTAATTGAACGATCAACGTGACTTTCCGCTGCAAAGTTTATAATCGCTTCGATTTTGTATTCATCCATGATATCGCAGACTAACTTGCTGTCGCAGATATCGCCTTTGATGAACTTATAATTGGGATTTTTGGCAACTGAGGAGAGGTTTTCCAGGTTCCCCGCATAGGTAAGCTTGTCAAGATTAACCACAAAACAATCCCGATACTCAGAAAGCACCATCTGCACAAAATTACTACCAATAAACCCCGCCCCACCAGTAACCAATATCTTTCTCACGTCAGCCTCTTATCAAAAAAAACGCTATTTAACCCATATCCAGCCCCTAATTATACCAAAACCACCCATATTTCAAAGCTAAATCATAATATCCCCCTTTAATTTTACCCCCTTATACCCCGTGGTGTTCCCATGATAAATCAGTGATTAAATAATCTTCGTTTCTCTTTTTTTACAAAAACCGTCTCACAATTCACAATTCAGCTTAAAATACACTTTAAAAAACCCATGTTCTTTATAAAACTTTGCTGGCTTCTAATTCAAATTTGCATATAATCCAGCCATGACAAAAAATAAAATCGAAATAATCTATCAGGACAACGAAATACTTGTGATTAACAAAC
>CAZBKA010000171.1:0-4649 GCA_964492365.1 uncultured Pirellulales bacterium
CTTCAAATCGCGTTGTCAGCCAATGGGGATGAATATGCAACTGCACATCATGCTTTGTTAAAATCGCTTTTTGTAATTGTTCCATATATGGTTTGTAAAATCCGTCTTCATCCGTTTCACGGAATCTCATACCACTGAGAACATCCGTAAACAATGTTAAGGGAAACTCTAAATCATCAGCTAGATACAGCAGTTTTTCCGTAGGTTCAAATAATGCTTTTTCGTAAGAAGTCTTTAAACCGCCAAGCGGCAGTTCATGGTCGAACGTCAGAAAGAGTTTACACTTCATCCCCGTGAATAATAAAAACAGATTTTACGCCAGTTTGCATGATAATTCTTGCAGACACAAAGTTAATGATACTTCGTAATAAATATTGAAATTGAAAATTCTTTTTAACCTGAGTTCGGGATAAATAAATCATTGATATTTTGTCAAATTACTAATTATTAGTCTGTCAATATTTGCCATAGGCAATTAATATCAATAGAAAGGCAAAAATATGTAGAATATTTTGTCCGTAGGACATATACATGTAAAACGTTAATCTCCTAACGGAGAATAAATGTCTTTTGTATTTCTTTTCTATTGATATTTAACTCCTAACGGAGTAAAAAATAATATTCTTAAACCGAACTCAGGCTTTTATTAATATTCGGCAAGCACTTATTAATTTTTTTTGCCGGACAGGACTGTTTTCATTATCCTTTTTTTATCTTTGAGTACAAACTCTTTTTATGAATCATGTTGATAAAATAGCGAAAGAACTCGGCCTGCAAAAGCGTCAGGTAGAAAACACCTTATATCTGTTAAACAATAAAGCTACTATTCCTTTCATTGCCCGCTACCGAAAAGAACTCACCGGTTCGCTGGATGAAGTTGTTATTGGCAGTATCCGCGACCGGAATTGTCAGCTTGTTGAGTTGGACAAACGCCGCGAAAGCATATTAGAATCGATAAAAGAGCAGGAAAAACTTACACCGGAACTGGAAAAATTATTATTAGCAGCGCCAACGATGTCGGAGCTGGAAGATCTTTATCTCCCCTATAAGCCCAAGCGTAAAACCCGTGCAAGCATTGCCAGAGAAAAAGGACTGGAGCCGCTGGCATTAATGATTTTGGCACAAAAAGATATCAATGTCGCCGCTGCTGCTGCTGAATTCATCAACATTGATAAAGGTGTTAACAACGCTGAGGAATCTATTTCTGGTGCCTGCGATATCATTGCTGAAATGATCAATGAAGATCAGCAAGTGCGGTGGCGGATTCGCGTTTTATTTGAAAAAGAATCTGTCATAACATCAAAAGTGGTAAAAGGCAAGGAAATAGAGGGGCGGAATTACGAAACCTATTATGAAATGCAAGAGCCGCTGGCCAAATCGCCTTCACACAGGGTGCTTGCCATGTTTCGCGGCGAGAATGAAGGGTTTCTTAAATTATCTGTTGAGCCCACAAACGAAAAAGCAATCGAGATCATCGAGAAACTATATATCAAATCCACTAATCAGTCGTCAGCGTTTGTAAAGGATGCGATAAAAGACAGTTATAAACGTCTGCTGCAGCCGTCGATGGAAACGGAGATGCGCCAGCAGGCAAAGGAAAAAGCCGATAACGAAGCCATCCGGGTTTTTGCAGAAAACCTCAGGCAATTATTACTTTCCCCGCCGCTAGGACAGAAAACAGTTCTGGCGATCGATCCGGGATTCAGAACGGGATGCAAGGTGGTCATCCTTGATAAAAACGGTAAACTGCTTCATAATGAAACCATTTATCCTCACCCCCCGGTAAATGAGATGAAACAGGCAATCAATAAGATCGAGAGCCTGGTTGATGCCTATAAAATTGAAGCCATCGCCATTGGCAACGGTACAGCCGGCCGCGAAACAGAAAGCTTTGTCCGGCGTATCAAATTCAAAAAGGACATTTTAGCTATCGTTGTAAATGAAAGCGGGGCGTCTGTTTACTCAGCATCGCCTGTTGCGCGTGAAGAATTTCCTGATTATGATGTAACCGTAAGAGGCAGCGTTTCTATCGGGCGTCGTTTGATGGACCCGCTGGCTGAACTGGTAAAAATTGACCCAAAATCAATAGGTGTCGGGCAATACCAGCATGATGTCAATCAGAACGCTCTGCAGAAAAGCCTGGAGGATGTTGTGGTAAGCTGCGTCAACTCGGTTGGTGTTGATCTGAATACCGCCAGCAAAGAATTATTAACCCATGTATCAGGTGTCGGGCCGGTACTGGCAAAAAATATCGTTGAACATCGAAATAAAAATGGATCGTTCGAATCACGTGAAAAGCTTAAGAAAGTGGCGCGTTTTGGAGAAAAAGCTTTTGAGCAGGCGGCTGGTTTTCTCAGAATACATAATGGATCCAATCCATTAGACGGAAGTGCGGTGCATCCTGAAAGCTATGAAATTGTATACAAAATGGCAGACCGTCTTCAATGTACCGTTACCGATCTGCTCAAAGATGATTCCTTAAGAAAAAAAATAAATATAGAAGAATTTATTACTGAAAAAGCCGGGTTGCCTACACTGAAAGATATCATGCAGGAATTAGCAAAACCCGGCCGTGATCCGCGCCAAAAATTCGATCTTTTTGAATTTGATAAAAATGTTCATGACATAAAGGATCTTTTGCCCGGTATGGAGTTGCCGGGCATTGTAACAAACATAACTGCCTTTGGTGCCTTTGTCGATATTGGCGTTCATCAGGACGGGCTGGTGCATATCAGCCAGATGGCCGACCGTTTTGTTTCCAATCCGAATGAAGTCGTTAAGCTAAACCAAAAAGTAAAAGTTAAGATTGTCAGTGTAGATGCCGACCGTAAACGAATTCAGCTTTCGATGAAGGATGTGAAACAGAATTAGTACATTTAAAAAAAAGAGAAAAGGCAGCCAAACGGCTGCCTTTTCTCTTTTGTGTGAATTCAGATTACTTAACAACAACCATACGTTTGGTTTGTTTTTCACCCTTATATTCAACAGAATAGAAATAGACACCTTCATTCAGTGTTGCAGCATCCAGATCGATCTGATTTTCGCCTCTGACAGCATCTATGTCTTCTGCTCTTACAGCTTTGCCCAGAACATCATACATTTCAAAACGTACGTTATCACCTTCCGGCACGTAAAATACAATACTTGTATTATTCACTGCAGGGTTTGGCGTATTCTGCATCAAAACGAATGCTGAATAATCGTATGTTTCGATCCCAACCTGTCCGTAGGCATAAATACATATCTGATCGTTGGTTGCATTTGCATCTCCCACTAAGGTAGTTTTTGCACAAAGGCTATAATTCCCTAAAGGAGAAACATTCAAGGTGGTAAATGTATAATCAACAGAATCGCCACCATTCAGAGTACCCGTCCAAACACCGGCGCCAACTTGTACAGAATTACGTAAAAACACCAATGGGATGGAAGTTTCTATTCCGTAGCCATAGTTTTTAATTCGCACTTTTACAGTATCTGCATGGTTGAATATTGTGGTCAATCCCGGTGAAAGAATTGCACTAATCCCTAAATCATGAGGAGCCGGAGTGGTTCCAAATGATGCACAGGTAGTGTCATTGAAAGTATAGATATCTCCTGTTACTTTTGTGAACGCACAGATCTCATAAGTGGAACCGGGAGAATTAAATGGTGCTGTGAAAGTATAATTAGTAGTCGCACCCGGCACCAAAGTTCCTGTCCATGTCTCAGCTGTTACAGCGCCTCCATTGACAACATACCTTACTGGTACCGATGTTAAATTACTGATACCATAGTTCTTGATGGTTACCTGAACAGTCACCGGGCTTCCTGTCATGGTTGCAGCACTTGGCTGTAATATAGCCGTTACACCAGCATCCTGAGGAATTGGAGGTGCAGTAATCGCAAAATTATCGATAGCCCAGCCTTCATATACGGTGGAAACATCGGAGAAAAATTTATATCTGAATTGAACAGGTGTCGTTGCATTAACAATAGCAGGTATGGATGTCAGTCGGTATTTTGAGTACACATAACCGTTTGAATTTCCTGACCAGCATGGGAAACTTGAAATAGTACTCGTATACCAATTCACAGCATTTGGATCTGCGACTGCCCCAAGTATTGTCCATGTTCCACCATTTACCGAATATTCTATTCTTCCGCCATCATAGTTGTTTTCAGTATTATACCAATGATAGAATTCGAGATATGCACTGTCAACACCGGTAAACATAAAGTAGGGCGAATATAAGTATTCTGTTGCGCTGTTCGTATAATTTCCGTCAAGATTGGTCACCCAGGCATGAGTCGGGCTGTATGCCGAGTCAATCAGAGTTGCTGTTGGAACACCCCATTCCCACAAGTTGGATGTCCCTGTTCCTGACCATGTCACCAAACCTTCAAAATTATCGCTGTAAGGAACATCAAATTTAGGCACACCAGTAATATGGTTCTTTACTGTATCATTAAAATGATCGCCATCGGGCACTAATCCGGTATAGGAGTATAAGTCAAACGCTCCGGTCGGGATAATAAGTGCAGTAGCAAAGGTAACCGTTGTGGTATCTTCAGGGGCAAGTGTTCCTGTCCAGGTCTGGGTTACAGGTGTTCCTGATAATCCAATCCTATATGATACAGGAATACTATGAAGTGTGTCGCTTCCAAAGTTT
>CAZBKA010000172.1:0-4590 GCA_964492365.1 uncultured Pirellulales bacterium
CTGGCGACAATGCTGTTGATTTTCTGGACTTCTGCACTTTTGCCAATAGCTGGCTCGCTGATATCGAATAGCTATGCTGATTATGAATGGCTTTGGTTTGTGCTGTACTCTGATTATAACTGTTCAAAGAAAGGTGCATTAGCAAGACAATTTAGTTGCAGATGAGTAAGGCAGTGAATACGAATCAGATAAAAATTTGAGTATTATTTCTGGTAAGCGATTTTGCCGTCGATGATTGTTTTTTCGATGTTTACATGATAGGTGTTGTTTTGTTTAACGATATCAGCCAGGCATAGGTCGGCGGCGTTGGCATTTTTGATTGAACCTAAGCCTATTTTTTCGAGTCCTGTTAGTTTGCAGGCATTTGTGGCGCATATTTTTGCTGTTTCAGTAAGTGCGTGGTCGAGTGACATTGCTGGATGGTTTTTGTTCCAGATTCCGCCCATATCGGAGGATAACCAGTTTAGAAGATTTTCAAATCCACGGTTCATGGTAAGATTGCTTCCGGCGAGGACATTTTTTTTGCCAACAACGCTTATGTATCTTCCATCCTCGCTTACTCTTGCAATGCGTGCACCGTTATTTGCTTCCTTGATATCAGCTCCGGCCATAAAGCCGCAATCGGTGATACCGACGATTTTGTCGAATCCTTTTCTCTGGATGATATCACGAATGTATGCAGGGTTAACATGGCAGCCGTCGAGGATGAGTTCTGCGTAGATATCGTCGTGTTTTAAAACGGCTTCAATGGTTCCACCGCCATCGAAAGGTTTATATGAGCCTCCTGTTGGACCATTGGTAAAGTGTATGCAATATTTTAAACCGGTTTTCATTGAGGCTTCAAACTGGGCACAGGTGGCGTTGGTATGCCCAGCACCGACGATGATACCTTTATCTGTGAGGTACTTTGTCAGGGCGACTGATTTTTCATCCATTTCGGGGGCTACATTGGCGAGTTTGATAACTCCGCCGTCATCTATCGAATCGAAAGCCTCTCTGGTAAAATCGAAGATGAAATTGGTGTTTTGTGCTCCGGCCATATCCTTATTATAGAAACAGCCTTCGAGGAAGCTGCCGAAAATTTTAGCATGATTAAAACCGGTTTTGTGGTTTTGTATGTATCTGCCCAATGCCCTGGTGCATCGGTTTAGAACCTGCGTCGAGGCAGCTGAGGTTGCGAGGTAAAAGCCTGTAGTCCCAAACTCCGGCATCTTTTCACTGAGCATATCGAAGCCGGCGTTGAATATTTCGTCGCTTGTTTCGAATTTTTCGGTATCGCGGTTATATTTGCCTAAAGAATCATCGAAGCCGTTATAACCATGGAAATGGATATCAATAAACCCGGGTAAAACGTATTTTCCTGTGATATCTATAACCTGGTCGCAATTAAGACCGGCGGTAGTCATCGAGATTTTTCCGTCAATTATGGCGAGATCGGCTTTGACAACCCCATCCGGTGTAACGATATTTCCATTTTTTAATTTTAAATTTGGCATATTTTTTGAACCAATTCTTGTAATTCGGCATAGTATGCAATAGAATACTAAGATAATCAAGCGTTTTTGAATTTAGTTTATAAAATAATTGTATGCTAAGATAAAGGGTGGCAGTATGGCTGAACGGGAAAATAAGCTTGCTCTTCTGGGTGGGAACAAAGCAGTTGATATTGATTTTGGCGACATGTTTGTTTGGCCAATAATCACGGACGAAGACCGAAAAGCGTCTATTGAGGTTCTCGATGCTAGAAAGATGTCAGGTCTTGATATTACAAAGAAATTCGAAGATGAATTCAAACAGTGGATAGGCTCAAAATATGCATTGGCCTGTCCGAATGGGACGAGTGCATTGCAGGAAGCGATGTTTGCTGTGGGGTTGGGTGTCGGCGATGAAATGATAGTGCCAAGTATGACGTACTGGGCATCAGCATTGCAGACTTACAGTCTTGGAGCGACGGTGAATTTTGCTGAGGTTGACCCGGAGACGTTATGCATCGACCCTGCTGACATAGAAAAAAGAATAACTAAGAGAACCAAAGCGATAATGGTTGTTCATTACCTTTCAAGCCCGTGTGATATGGACCCGATTATGAAGATTGCTAAAAAACATAATCTTAAAGTGATCGAAGACGTTTCACATGCTCAAGGCTCGCTTTATAAAGGCAGACAGCTGGGCACGATAGGAGATGTCGGTGCGATGAGTTTGATGACGGCGAAGTCTTTTGCGATAGGTGAAGCAGGCATATTGGTTACCGATGACAGGGGAATTTATGAACGTTCCATAATGTTTGGCCATTATTTACGGCATAGCGATCCTGATACAATAACAGATCCGCAGCTTAAAAGCATGATAGGAATTCCTCTTGGCGGATATAAAAACCGTCTTAATCAGATGACATCTGCAATCGGCAGGGTACAGTTGAAATATTATCCGGAAAGAATCGCTGAGATCGATAAAGCAATGAACTATTTCTGGGATCAGCTGGATGGTTTGCCGGGCATCAGGCCTCAAAGACCCACCAAAGGCAGCGGTAGTTATAAAGGAGGCTGGTATTGTCCGGCGGGATTGTATTTCCGTGAACAACTTGGCGGTTTGTCTGCAACAAGGTTCTGTCAGGCTCTTCAGGCTGAAGGTGTAGAGGCTGCTATCGCGGGCTTGAACAAACCATTGCATCTGCACCCGATTTTCAATACCGTGGATATTTATGGTCATGGCAAACCGACACGCTCAGCGAACAGTGACAGAGATTTGTCTCAAGGGCCAGGTTCACTGCCTGTTACCGAAGCGGTAAGTAAACGAATTGTTCGCGTTCCGCATTTCAAACATTACCGGCCTGAAATAATTGATTTTTATATAGCGGCTTATAAAAAGGTTATCGAAAACTATAAGGATCTGCTGTCTGGTGACGATGGTAATGATGCTGAGATTGGTGGTTGGAACCTTAGTCATACTAAAAAGAAATGACAACGCTTGGTTTATGAAATGGAGCCTATAATATGAAAAAATGGAATTTCGGGATTATCGGGGCAGGCGTAATAGGAGATTTTCATGCTCGTGCAATAGGAGATATGGGAAATGGAAATCTTTATGCAGTCTGTGATTCCAATATTAACAGGGCGGAGGAATTTGCGAAAAAATACAATTGCAAAGCTTTTGGCTCATATCAGGAAATGCTTAAAGAGAAAGATATAGATGTTGTGACAATTGCTACACCGAGCGGGTTGCATATGGAGCCGACGGTAGCGGCAGCTGAGGCAAACAAACACGTTATCTGCGAAAAACCACTTGATGTAACTGTCGAGCGGATTGATCAGATGATCGAAGCTCATGAAAAAGCGGGTACGAAATTAGGTGCCATATTTCAGGCACGATTTGCAGATTCGCTTGTTCCCTTGAGAAACGCAATAAAAAATGTCAGGTTCGGCACCATAACATACGCAGGTGTATCAGTTCCATGGTGGAGAACCCAGGAGTATTATTCGGATACATGGCATGGCACGTGGGAACTCGATGGCGGTGGGGCGTTGATGAACCAGTCGATTCATGCGATTGATATGCTTTGTGAAATGATGCCTGCGAAAGTTGAAAGCGTGCTGGCATTTTCGAGCAAAATCGGGCATGAGGGAATCGAAACCGAGGATACCAGTGTTGCTGCACTTAAATTTAATAACGGTGCCCTTGGAGTTATCTATGGTTCGACGGCGTCTTTTCCCGGCAGATCAAGACGATTTGAAATGACGGGGACGAAAGGTTCTGTCGTATATGAAGGTGACAGGATAATTTTTTGGCAATTTGAGAATGAACTGCCTGAGGATGAAAATATCCGCAAACAATTCGGCGGTGAAAAACGTGCTGACGGATCATCGGATCCGAAAGCTTTTTCTCATGCTCTTCACACACGCAATTTTTCAGAGTTTATAAAGTCGATTGAAACGGGGGGTTCTTTTTGTCTTAATCCACAGGAGGCCCGCAAATCTGTTGCTCTGATACGAAAAATATATAAATCCTCGATGGAGAATGAACAAATATGATAATTGATGTTCACAGTCATGTATTGATTAAACCAAGTATTTTTTATGCACCTGGTCTTATGATGATGTCAGTTGAAGATCAGCTTGGGGTTATGGATCAGCAGGGTATAGACAAAGCGATTATTCTGCCTTCAGTTTGTGCAGAAGATGGTGCAAGCAAACAAAGTATTACAGAAGTTCTGACAATCTGCAATAAATACCCAGATAGATTTATACCGTTCTGCAATTATGACCCGAGACGGTTTACTAAACCTGAGGCCCTTGAACCCGGATACTTCGAGTATATTTTAAGCCAGTTTAAGGACCTAGGCTGTAAAGGTCTGGGCGAGATGACATGCAGGCTTTGGTGGGATGATGTGAGAGTGCTTGATTTGTTCGATGCGTGCGAAAAGCTTGGTTTTCCTGTTACTTTTCACACGACGGTGCCAGAGTCTGTTGACTATGGTCTGGTAGATGAAATCGGTTTTCCTCGTCTTGAGAAAGCATTACAAAAATTTCCTAAACTGAAATTCTTCGGCCATTCACAGGGTTTCTGGGCAGAGATTAGTTCTGAGGTTAAAAC
>CAZBKA010000173.1:0-4453 GCA_964492365.1 uncultured Pirellulales bacterium
AAATAAACCTCTTTTTTCAATATTCACAGGCCTGAGGAACATTCCGCAAAGTGCCGGACTAAGTGTCAAAGCATTGATTGATGAAAGTACCGTTGCAACAGACAATGTAATTGCAAACTGTGTATAAAGTTTGCCACTTACGCCGCCTACTAATGCTGTTGGAACGAACACTGCCATCAATACCAGTGTAGTTGCGATTACGGGTCCGGTTATCTGCTGCATGGCTTTGGTAGTAGCTTCTTTCGCCGACAGACCCTCTTCTTCAATAATACGTGTTGTGTTTTCTACAACCATGATTGAGTCATCCACCACAATTCCGATTACAAGTACCAAACCGAAAAGTGTGATAGCATTTATCGATAAACCAAACGCATACATCACAGCAAAAGTACCGATAATTGAAACTGGTATTGCCGCCGAAGGAATCAATGTTGCACGGAAATCTTCGAGGAATATATAAACGCTTAGAACTACAAGTATCACGGTACTTAATAATGTCCAGAAAACTTCTTTTATAGATTGCTCGATATATCTGGTTGTATCATAAGCTATGTCAGACTGAAGCCCGTCAGGAAAATCTTTTGAAAGTTCTTTCATTGTTTTATGAACAGCTTTTGAAATATTCAGTGCATTTGCGCCTGGTAACTGGAAAATTCCGATACCGACATTTGGTTGTCCATCTAATTCTGAATAGACACTATAACCTTCAGCACCGAATTCGACCCTCGCAATATCTTTAAGTCTCAATATCTTACTGCCATCGGATTTGATAATTATATTTTCAAACTGCTCTGCTGTTTCAAGTCTGCCGAGTGTTTTTATGGTGAACTGAAATTGTTGTCCCTTGGGAACAGGGGGCGTTCCTATCTGACCTGCAGCAACCTGGACATTCTGTTCACGAATCACATCTAAAACATCCTGCGTCGTGAGGTTCCTTGCTTTCAACTGTTCGGGGTCCATCCAGATTCGCATTCCCATCTTTTCCCCGAAGATCATTACGTCACCAACACCAGGCACCCTTGTAAGCACGTCTTTGATCTGGGTAATGATATAGGTGTTGATATATATCGTATCGTATTTTTTATTGGGGGATGTCATATCGACCATCATTACAAAATTTGTCGATTTTTTCTTAGTGGTTACGCCTTCCCTGATAACCTCCTCAGGCAAGCTTGATTCCGCTATCGCAACACGGTTTTGCACCAGTACCGTTGCCATATCAATATCGACACCGACCTCAAATGTAACCGTCAACTCTGCTCTGCCGTCGTCGGTACTCTGCGAAGACATATAAAGCATATTTTCAACGCCATTGATCTGTTCTTCGAGCGGCGTTGCAACTGTTTTTGCAACAGTCTCGGCATTTGCGCCTGGATAAATCGCTGAAACAGTAATCGTTGGTGGAGTGATATCAGGTGTTTTCTCTATAGGAAGCATCGGTATCGCAATAACACCAAGAAGTATTATTACTATTGAAATCACAGTCGCAAAAATTGGTCTGTCTATAAAAAACTTACTTAACATAATAAATCCTTGAGTAAATCAATATACTAAAAAAACTAATATGTACTACTTGGTCTCTGCTTGTTTCTGTGCAGGTTTTTCTCCTGCAGCATCTCCATTTGCGCTGGGTGGCATCTGGCCGTAAGGCATGGGAATTACCTGCGATTTGGGTCTTACGAATTGTAAACCGCTGACAATATATGTATCATCCATGCTTATTCCGCTATCTATTACCCTGTTGTCTCCAACGAGATCAGAGATTTCAACTTTACGATATTCAACAATGTTATCCTTGTTGACCACCAATAGGTATTTGCCGTTAAAATCTGTGCAAATGGCCTTCTCCTTAACCAGTATCGCATCTTTCTTTTCCACAGCAGGAACTTTGATACGCACATACATCCCAGGCAGTATTTTCTTGTTCGGATTGGAGATTTCACCCCTTATCTGTATGGTTCCCAATCCCTTATCAACCTGGTTGTTCATGTAGTCTATAAAACCACTGTAAGGATAATCATCACCATTGCCGATGCCGGCATGAAACGCAACTTTTTCCTGACTGTTATCAGTAGCAGGTTTATACTTGAAGCTATCGATAATGATGTTCTCACTGACATCAAAATAAACGTATATCGGGTCAAGCTGGACCACTGTTGTCAGCAACGTCATCTCTGTCGCGCCGACAAGGTTGCCCGCATCAACGTAACGCCTGCTTACCTTGCCGTCTGTCGGAGAATATATTTTCGTATAGCTTAAATTACGCTCAGCCTGATCCAGCGTTGCCCTTGCCGCCATCAGCGAGGCATTGGCCATATCCATCTCAGCTTTTCTCCTGCTTACTTCCTGCTTACTGACAGCATTATCCTGGACTGCCTGTACAACCCTTTCATAATCCAGCTTTGCCCGGTCGAGATTTGCTTTTGCTGATTCAACCTCAGCCTCTGCTTTATCCCTGTCTGCCTGGTACAACTGCGATTCGATCTCAAAAAGCAAGTCACCTTTTTTCACAAAGTCACCATCTTTGAATGCTATTTTTTCAAGATAACCTTTAACCCTGGCACGAATGTCAACAGCTTTAACAGATTCTGTTGAGCCAGTAAATTGCTCATAATGAGTAACATCCTGAATCGTTGGTTTTGTGACCTGTACAGGCGTTGCTGATGCCTTCTGTTGCGAAGCAGCATTAGACTTTTTCATTTTATAAATCCGGACAGACAAAAAAGCCAGACCTATCACTATGATAATAAATACAATTCTTTTGATTGTGTTATTTGCGCCGTTCATCAAAATATCCTTTAAAAACTTTTAAGCTGTTAATATGTTTCTGTGTCCTTTTCAACTTTTAAAAGCTCTTCGTCATTCCATCCGCCGCCGAGAGCTTTATATATTCTTATAAGATTGCTTATTACAGAACCCTGACTTTGTGCCAGTTGATCCTCCTGCTGAGAAAGCATTCTCTGCATATCCAGCACGTTCTGGAAGTCGGTTAGTCCGTTCTTATAGAGACTTTGTACCATTTCTACTGACTTTCTCGCTGACTGAACAGATTTTTCCAGCAGGGCACGACGGTCAATTTCCTGTACATAATCGGTCATCGAATTCTCAACTTCTTCCAATGCCAAAAGCACCGTGTTTTCGTAAATTGCATAAAATTGTTTGGTTTTTGCTTTTTCAATACGGATATTATTTTTTATCCTGTCAGCGTCAAAAATATTCCACCTGAAAGATGGTCCGAAAACATACCTGCCGCTCCTCGAAATATCACCAAGGTCAGAAAAATCCGATGCCGTAACACCCAGGTTGCCGTTAAGAGTAAATGTCGGATAAAGATCAGCTTTTGCAACTCCGATTTTTGCATTTTGGGCAGCAAGGGTTCTCTCTGCTTTTCTGATATCAGGTCTCTGCCTCAAAAGCTCTGCCGGTAAAGACATCTTGATTTCTGTAGGTAAAGCTGGTATTGAACCTGCTGCTGTAAGTTTTTCATAAAGCTCGCCAGGCTGTTTGCCTAACAAAACACATATTCGGTTAATAGCAGCGTCTTCCGCACTAATAAGAACAGGCACCTGTGATTCAGTATTAGAAAGGTTCAGAGTTGCCTGCTCAACATCGAGCTCTGTTGTAAGCTCAGCTTTGTAGCGTGACTTTGTAAGTTCAAGCGTACCTTTCTGAGCCTCTATATTATCGTAAGCGTATTTAAGTCTTGCCTGTGCTGTCCTCATCTGAACATAGTTGCGGGCAACTTCTGCATAAAGACTTATCAAAACATCATGATAGCCTTCGATCTCTGCATCCAGTGATGCCTGCGCAGATTCAACTGCACGTTTGTTTTGTCCCCATATATCAATTTCCCATGTAGCATCGAAGCCGGCTGCATTCAGGTTATATGGATCGTTGGTTGCACCTGCCGATGGGGGCAAGACTCCGGTGTCACTTTCCCTTACACGTGAGTACGAACCCGTAGCGTCAACATTAGGATAATATTTACCCGTTGTGAAATCCCTTAATGCTCTTGCCTGTCTTACCCTCCAGTATGCGACTTCAAGGTCATTGTTGCTTCCCTTAGCTTCTTTAATAAGCCCATTAAGGGTGTCATCGTTGAGCATTTGCCACCATTCGACAGCCGTATCTTCACCCGTCGTCAAACCTTTAACCAATTTCTGGTGCCAGACATCATTAGTCTTTATTTTAACTGCCTCATAGTCAGGTCCGACCACACAGCCGTGTATGAACAAACTTGCTGTGATTGATACTGTTATAAAAAAAACTTTTTGCATTACTGTTAAACCTTTATTTTTTTAACTTTCTAAATAATAACCCATTATCTATTCTGTGTAAGATAAGGCAATATAAATGACATCGCAAGTTTTGAATCTTTCTCCGGATCAAGACTGTTGCGAGTTACTTCCATTTTACTTATGCCTATAATTATGCAGAATATAAATTTTGCACC
>CAZBKA010000174.1:0-4449 GCA_964492365.1 uncultured Pirellulales bacterium
ATGTTTTCTTTGATGGAGCTAAATTTTTATGCAATTAATTTCAGATTTTATCTATGCAGCCAATGGCATCTTATGGGGGCCGATCATGATCTTGCTTCTGGTTGGCACTGGCATCTACCTGACTTTTCGCCTTGGTTTTGTGCAGATAAGATACTTTAGTCACTCCCTCAAGTGTATCAGCGGCAGATTTGATAACGTGCATGAAAAAGGCGATGTTTCTCACTTCCGGGCTCTTTGTTCCGAACTGTCTGCTACTATAGGCACGGGTAACATTGCCGGCGTCGCAACCGCCATCGCATTAGGGGGCCCAGGCGCGGTTTTCTGGATGTGGGTAACTGCTCTTTTCGGGATGGCAACTAAGTATACCTGTTGTTCATTATCGCTAAAATACCGTGAGATTGATGCAAAAGGCAGCGCATCGGGTGGCCCCATGTATTATCTCAAAAACGGTCTTAATGCAAAATGGTTAGCTGTAATTTTTGCGGTTTGTGCAGGACTTGCCTCTTTTGGTATCGGCAGCGCCGTTCAGTCAAATTCTACAACAGAAGGCCTTCTGATGATTTTACCTCAGCAATTAATTACCGCAAAGGTTCCGTCAGGCATACCGTTCATAGGAAACACTATCATAGCAAAACCAGTCATAGGTATAATTCTTGCCTTTATGGTCGGTATCGTTATCATTGGCGGCATCAAGAGGATTGCTATGGTCGCTTCAAAAATAGTACCGCTTATGTGTGCAATTTATGTCGGTGCAGCAATTTTCATTCTCATTAAAAACTATGCTGTGATCGACGATGCTTTTGTTCAGATATTTAAATATGCGTTTACACCAATGGCTCCGGGCGCTGGTTTCATTGGCGCAGTCTTAGGCACAACAATCGAAAAGGGCGTTGCCCGTGGTGTTTTCAGCAATGAGTCGGGTCTTGGTTCCTCGCCGATAGCTCATGCAGCCGCAAAGACAAACGAAATGGCAAGGGAAGGTTTCGTGGCGATGATTGGACCATTTGTTGATACGATCATTGTCTGCTCAATGACAGCTCTTGTTATAATTACCTCAGGTTTGTGGCAGGTCAAATCAGAATCGGGTGATCTTTTATATGGCCCAGGTGGTAAAGGTGTGGCAATCAAAGTTAACATTCAAGGCACCGCCGTTCAGGTTGTGGGAACCATCGATGACAACCCTAAGCCTTTCTTAGACGCCCAGGGCGACCCATATTCCATCCCAACCGGTGCCGCCCTTACAACCTCAGCTTTTGATTCTGCAATGCCTGGTTTTGGACGCTGGGTTGTCGCTATTAGTTTGGCGTTATTTGCTTATTCAACTATTATCGCATGGTCTTATTATGGCGACCGAAGTTTCTATTATCTTTTTGGTCAGGCCGCCGTCGTCCCGTACCGATATGTTTACTGTTTTTTTGTTATTGTTGGTGCAGTAGGGGGGCTTGACCTGATATGGACAATGGCAGATAATCTCAATGCCATGATGGCTATACCAAACCTTATTGCTTTGATTATGTTGTCGCCGGTGGCCGTTTCTGGTTGCAGGGACTATATTAGTAGAATGCGACGCGATAAGACTCTTTAAAACAAAAGTTTTCAAAAATGAAAAATAACCCGTTACCAAGATTGGATCACGACAGCCCAGTAAGACAATCTCTGCTCAGGCATTGTCGCCTGTCACCCGGTCAGATATGGACAGATCCCCACGCAGGCCACAAAGTAGGTTGCCTCGACGCCGCCAACCCCGAGGACATAAATAATCTCTTAGCCGCAAACAAGGCCCAGCTCGCCGTACATGACCCGCCTTACAATCTCGTAGCTTTTCAGCAAAGACAACTCGATGAATTTATCAACTGGTGTGAAAAATGGATTGCCAACACAATGTCCCATCTAGATACCGACGCCAGTGTTTATTTCTGGCTTGGCGCCGACCAGAATAACGGCTTTCAGCCTCTCCCTGACTTTATGATAATGATGCGAAAGTTTAAAGAGCTTCTGTCCCGCTCCTTTATAACCATGAGAAATCAGCGAGGCTACGGCACCGCAAAAAACTGGATGGCCGTCCGCCAGGAATTACTCTATTACATCAAAGGCTCTCCAACTTTCAACGTCCAGTACACCGACATCCCAAAAATTCTTAAAGGCTACTACAAAGAAGTTGATGGTCAATTAACAGAAAACTCCCAGCGCAGTAAATCGCCATTCATTCGCGCAGGTAATGTCTGGGTTGATATCCAGCAGGTCTTCTATCGAATGCACGAAAATGTCACCGGCTGTTACGCTCAAAAGCCCTTAAAAGCAATAGATAGAATCATCCAGGCAAGTTCAAAAGCAGGGGACCTCGTACTTGATTTCTTCGCCCATTCCGGTGCAACTCTAATCTCCGCAGAAACCCTCAGCCGAAAATGCTACACTATCGACACCGACCCAATCTTTTGTGAAATAACAATACGCAGACTGGAAAGATTCCGCCAGACAGGCGAAACCGGTTGGCAAAACAGCGACCCGTTTGAGGAATTATCCCAGCAATAAACCCACTCCGATTTTTATCTGATGCTCCTGTTAAGCATTTTGGCAAGCTGTTTAATCTCGTTAACTTTTTCATCACCCAACGATATTATAGGAAACGCCGTTTTATTATGCATCAAAGGTTCATCCATATCTATCAATTCGCCGCAAAGTTCCCCGTCAGGTGTTGTCGGTATCGGTGAAAAATCCGCCAGCATACTCCTTATACCAAGTCCGTTAACAAACAGTATCGAATCTTCCAGCTCCTGCAAATCGCTTTTAGGATGTCCAATTATCTGATAAGCCGTTATATTTTTCGCCTCTGCTCCCGCATTTTTAAGATACTCAACAGCCCTTGCCAATTCATGCGAAAAAACTTTCCCGCCGGTTTGATTCTGCCATTTCACAGAGTTACTCTCAAACCCCAGATAAAACGTTTTAAATCCGCCCTCTACCATCTTCTCTGCGATATTCCCCGTAATAAATCGCGCATTCACCGCATTCGGACTATGCAGATTAACCTTAATTCCTCTTTTAATAATTTCATCCAGAAAAGGCCCTAAAATTTCATCGAACTTATGCAGCAAACTGTCATCATAAAACGCAATGTCACTGACTCCCATTTTCAAAAGCAGCTCAAGCTCCGCCATCGACCGCTTCACGCTTCTCTGCTTAAACCCCTTATAAACTTGCGGCACCGAGCAATAGCTGCACTTAAAAGGACACCCGTCAGTCAATTTAAGCACACCAACTTTCAGCCTCTTATAAACTTCCCACAACCCCGCCTGCTCCATATCCGCCGTAACTTTCAGATATTCCCACAAACCCCCAAGCTCAACACCTTTAACAACAAAATCCGCCCCGATCCCCATCGCATGTTCATAACACAAAGTCGCATAATTGCCCCCGAGTATTATCTTCGTCCCGGGCCAATATTCTCGCAAATCATCAATCACCTCTTTAACCCCGAGATACCAGTAAGTCATCATCGTTTGTATCATCGCAAAATCAGTAGGCTCATTCTTTTTAAGATACTCAACAAAAAGCTCCCGTGGCAACCCATACCTGCTGAACCTGCGTTCAATATTTTTCAAAGGCCCAGGTTTGCTCGCAGGTTCTCCAAAAAAATGTCCCCTGTTAAATTTATCTTTTCTGGTTTTATGCGTCTTGTAGAAATCATCCTCCCGGTCAAGATAGTCGAACATCGCAAACTCTGCCTTGCCCCGCAGATACCCCGCAATACTCAACATCCCGTAAGGCCGAATCCAGAAGTCATATGCCGTAAAATCATATATAGCCGGATTAACCAGCAGTATTTTTAATGCCATTTTTTTATTTTCTATTGCCGTTCAAAATCTTATAAGCTGGCGACGTCCATATTCTTAGCTGCCGCCACCTCATCTGGCCGACAAACAGAAGTATTCACCGGCGCAGCTCTCAAAGCATCGGGATTTTCCCGCGCCTCTTTAGCAATATCTAACATGGCATTGATGAATTCGTCAATAGTTTCTTTACTTTCCGTCTCCGTCGGTTCGACCATCATCGACTCATGCACGATCGTAGGAAAGTAAATTGTAGGCGGATGGTACCCGCGATCTATAAGCCCCTTGGCAATATCCAGAGCCCTGATATGATTCTCTTCCATCTCTTCGGTTATCGTAAAAACACATTCATGCTTGCAAATCTGATCATGTGCAACCTTATAAGCACCTTTAAGCTTTTCCTTTATATAATTCGCATTCAGCACCGCATTTTCCGCCACAGCTTTAAGCCCTTCTTTGCCCAGCATCAGCATATAAACATAAGCCTTCAAAACCACCAGAAAATTACCATAGAACGGAGCAATATAGCCTATAGATTTTTTCCTGTCATAATCAAGCGCATACGTCCCATCATTTCTTTTTACCACCACCGCAATAGGCAGAAAATCCGTAAGATGTT